>JAWXTZ010000004.1:0-55194 GCA_044433085.1 Akkermansia sp. | reverse complement strand
CCAATTTGTAGCTTTCGCGTCCCAAATATTTAATATTTGGGCCTCTCAAGCCCCAAATTTGTGCTCAATTCGCATCCAAAACTCATCACGCCTAATTTTGCAAGGTCCCCTTAATATAAAAAACGCGCTAGCTCCAAGGAGTTAACGCGTTTTTTTGTTGAGTGGGGGAAGGGGCTTTACGCCAAGAGTTCTTGGAGAACCTCGATGCATCGGGCATTTTCCTGCTCGTTGCCAATGGTGATGCGGATGAACTCGGGCAGACCATAGCCATCCATCGCGCGCATGATGACGCCCTTGGCAAGTGCGTCGGCGAAGAGCTTCTTGCCCTGACCAACCTTTGCGAGGACGAAATTGCCGTGGCTGGGGATGTATTCGATACCCATGGCATCGAAGGCCGCGTAGAATTGAGAGAGCCCATCCTTGACCATCTTGACTGATTGTTCCATGTGTTCCGTATCTGCTAAGGCGGCAACACAGGCGTTTTGCGCAATCAAATTCATGTTGAATGGTGTGCGTGCCTTGTTGAGCAGGTCTGCAATTTCGGGCGTGGAGACACCGTAACCCGCACGCAGACCAGCCAAGCCATAGGCTTTGGAGAAGGTGCGCATGATGATGGCATTCTTGCCCGCCTTAATGTACTTCAGGGTGTCGGGCTTGATGTCAGCAAAGTCGATGTATGCTTCGTCAAAGGCGACGACGACATGGTCGGGAAGTGCTGCCATGAAGGCATCCAGCTCCTCTTGGAAGACCATAGTGCCGACGGGATTAGTCGGGTTGGTCACAAAGATGAGGCGCGTATTGGGTGTGATGGCCTTGAGCATGCCCATTAAATCATGGGACCAGTCGGGTTTGTTGTCCACCTCCACATACGTGGCACCAAAGAGCTTGCACATGATGGGGTACATGGAAAAGGCATGTTTGGCGGCAATGACCTCCAGCCCTGGGGCGATGAGTGAATGGAAGAGTAATTCAATAATCTCGCTGCTGCCGCTACCTGTAATCGTTTGCTCAAAGGGGACATCAAAGCGCTTCGCGATGATGCTGCGTAAATCAAAGGAGGCACCATCGGGGTAGATGTGGACGCCACAGGCTGTATCTTGAATAGCTTGGATGGCTTTGGGGGAGGGTCCCAAGGAGTTTTCGTTGGAGGCCAGCTTGACGATATCCTCTGGTTTCATCCCGAGCTCGCGAGCTGTTTCCTCGATGGGTTTGCCTGGTTGGTAAGCAACCAAGTCCAGTAGACTTTGATTGGCGTAGGGGCTAATATTCATAGTTCGCGACCATTTTACAACATCCGCGCATAAAATCAAGTGCAGGGATGCAAACTGATGAAAAAGACAGATGCCAAGGCTGGCTGAGAGTGGGGGAATATTGCATGGCGAGTTCGTTTTTTTGCCTTTTTTCTTGATTTAGGGGGTGACTTCGCTAAGCTGGTGTGATACTATTATTTCATAAATTATGTTTAGAAATTTTGCGGCTACTTTACTTATTGCTCTCCCAGTAGCAAGTGCAGCAACACCAGATGCCCTAGGTGTTGCATCTTCTGACGTAGCGAGTTCTAGCGCTGCTACCACGCAGATTGCTAAAAATAGCATTGATATCCGTCAGGCCATGCAGATTGTTCAGGAGGCTCGTACATCATACGGTGCAGGGCGCTATTCGGAAGCGGTTGAATCTTATCGCAAGGCTCTTGAAATGGTGCCAGCGTCCGAGACGACGGCCAAGACGATTGATTTTATGAAGCTTAGCCTTGCTGATGCGTTGATTGCCAAGGCGATGGATTATCGCGCAGTCGGGCGTTCGGAGGAGGCTGTCAGCTTCCTTAACGAGGCGATAGAACTAGCCCCTGATAGCAAAAAGGCAAAGCAGGAGTTGGGGAAGACCCTCGACCCCGTCCGCACCAACCCCGCCTTAACACCACAGCATCAGGCGAATATTCATGAGGTGGAGCGTTTGCTCGATTTGGCCTATGGTTATTATAATCTTGGCAAATTTGATGAGGCCGAGGCGACATTCAAATCTGTTCAAGAAATTGACGCCTATAATTCAGCGGCTCAACAAGGTCTCAAGCAAGTTTACGCACGCATGACGCGTGCCAATGTGAGTGGTCGTGAAGCGATGCGAGCCAAGGCCTTGGCTGATGTTTCTGGAACATTTGCGGAAACGCTTAATGTGCAGTATGATGCAGCAGCTCCTTCCGATGCTGCCGTGGCGTCAGAGGTCTATCAAGTCCCTCCAGAGGAATTAGCCTTGGCGGATTACCTCTCCACAATTCAGATTGAAAATATTCAATTTGATGATGCCTCTATTGATGAGATGCTGGATGTCTTGCGTGGTCTGCTGCGTCGCGCTGTTGCAGAAAATCCGCCTAGCGAGCAGTTTGGTACCAATGTGGTTACCAATTTTGGACCTGCGGATAGCGAAATCGTTAAGGCAATCGAAAGTCGTCGCCTCAATTTAAAGTTGAGCCATGTAAGTTTTAGGGAGTTACTGACGGCCATTTGCTCTCAGCTGGGTATTTCCTACTACCACGTCCCCATCGGTGTGGAGCTGACTTGCACAGGTAAGGACTATGGTCCTTTGATTACCCGTACCTTTAAGGTGCCACCTTACTTTTTTGCAGCGACCGAGGCTGATAGTGGTGATGATTCGGATGACCCCTTTGCCGCCAGCGGAAGCAGTGCTCGTGTCAAGCGGATCAATGCCGTTGAGCATTTTAAGGGCTTGGGAATCAACTTCCCCAAGGATGCCACAGCTCGTTACAATGCCTCGACGCGAAGCCTCTTTGTGCGCAATACCGCCTACAATGTCGATTTGATTCAAGATTTGCTTTCCATTGAGCCCGAGAGCGATAAGGTTGTCGTGCTCAATGTGTATTTGATGTCTGTTGATAAAGAGGTCTTGGAGGAATTGGGCTTTGAAGTCTTGCTTCAATTTGGACTTGGCGAGAAGGTCTTTGGCGGTGGTGGTACCGACCAAACTGCAACAACGCAGTCAGGTATGCCATCTTTGAGTGGCCTGCCTTCTGTTTCCACCGTGACTGACTCCACCGCACCGTACGTGTCCAATGGCTTGCGTTCTGGTAATCAAGTTTTTGCCACTAATAATATCAACAAGCTCATTAGCGGTAGTAAGGTCTCGGATTTCACCCTTTCAAATCAGCAAAAGAGCCCTGGCATCTTCGGTTTTCGCGGTGTGTGGACTGCTGCTGATTTGACGGTTCTGATGCGTGGTCTCAGCCAAAAGAAGGGGGTTGATTTGATGCAAAACCCACAGCTGATTTTTAGCCCGAATATGGATGAGCAGGTTAGCATCGCAGCCGTGCGGGAAATGTATTACCCAATCAGTTTTGATGCGCCCCAGGTGCAGCAATCAAGCACCTTGATTGGTGTTAATTCTGGAATTGTTGATGCCATTGCCAGCGTCGTGAGTTCGTCATCTTATGGTGCCGTTTACGCCACGAATACCATTGTGACTCCATCTCACCCAAACGAGTTTGCCTATTGCGGCATCACGGAGGATCAGTTTAATGGGGTTGGTACCCTTGTTCAGGTTCATAAGGCTGAAGTGCTGAACAATGGACAGTACGTCAAATTGGATATGAGTGCCATGGTCAATGAATTTGAAGGATTTGTCGACTGGGGTTCACCCATCTATGCTTCTTCTGCGACGGATACAGAGATTGTTCAAATGCAGATTACGGATAATCCCATCCTCATGCCAATCTTCAAGCGTAGTTACCAAAACACCTCGGTTACACTGGCATCGGGCAGTGTGGTTGTGCTTGGTGGTTTGCAGGAATCAATGAAGGTGAAGTATGAGGATAAGGTGCCTGTCATCGGGGACTTGCCCATCGTTGGGCGACTCTTCCGCTCGTCAGGCTCACAAAACCAAACGCGCGCCTTATTATTCTTTGCCAAGGTCAATATTGTTGACCCAACAGGCTTGGACCTTACAACAGGTAAGCACCCAGAAGAAGACCCCATGTAAGTAAGGAAGTGGAGAGAAATTCATGAAGGAACAAAACGAATCACAAGTACGTGAAATTATTGACCAACTGAATGAGGAGCATCCATCGAAGGAACGTTCCCGCGAGGTTGTCGTACGCAAGGATGGTAGCAAGGTGGTGCGCGTTCAAAAGAAACGACGCGTCACCATATCGGAGCAGGATAAAAATCGCCGCTCACGCAAGAAGTATATCTTGCTGTTCTTGGCATTCTTTGCGCTACTTATTTTTAGTGCCGCATTTATTGGCTTGAAGGTGAGTATGATGGGTGGCACCCAATACCTCAATGATAGGAAGGATGAAATTCGAGTCGCCTTCCAAGCAGAATCCATTGAAATGGAAGGTGCCAAGATTGAGGGCTTGAATGTTCATATCGCCAAGCTTGTTCTTCGATACCCAGCTAGCTCTCAGGTGGAGAGAGTCGAATTAGAGTCCGTTGGTGGCTCGTTCGATGTGCTGGGCGTTGTTCACAACAAGATGATGTTTGAATCACTCAACATCAGCAAGGCGACGCTCGTGATGCGTGAAGGAGCAACGCAGATTCAAGCACCAGCCACAGTCTTGTCAGGTATTTGTAGCTTCACTCGCGTGGATTGCAAGGCCTTTAATCTTTACATCGGTGACTATCTGACCTCGCCTGTATCGGTGTACGATACCAATGCCTACCTGTATTACCCTGATCATGATAAAGACAAGATTGTCTTCTCCTGTCGCGGTGGTCAGTTTGTTGTGAAGGATTGGTTGGAATTTGATATCAAGGACTTGCGCGCTGCCTTTTTGGAAGGTGGTAAGATTGACTTGAGTGCCGATTTGACCATGTTGCTTGAAAATACCAAAGAAGAGGGCAAGAAAGAGCGACGTCTTGAAATGCGGAAGCAGCTTCACGAAGGCGAAAACTTTTATGGTCCCTATACCTTCATTTGCAGCAATATTCCTATTGCTGATTTGACCAAAGCTCGCTTGTTACCATTCTTTTCCGCAACAACGAAGATGATGTCGGCCAAGGAGGAGGATGAAAATCACTCGACAATCACCTTTAGTGATAAGGCTGAAACGCCTACAATTAAGGCTGATTTGGCTGTAGGTAATGTGTCTTGGTATCATTTGCCAGCCCTTCAAGAGATTCAGAAGCATGTCGAGAGCAGCAAGCGTTCACTCTACGCGAAGTTGCTTATTCCCTACGGTCGCATCCATTTGGATTCCTCGCCCGAGGGTATCAGTCTCAGCTTCAAGGAGACGGAGATGAGTGAACCTTACTCTGTCGTCTTGGTCGGTTCTCTTCATGTTGCGGCAGACGGAGCCTTGACGGGTAGTTTGGAATACGGTGTCCCTGCCAGTTTGACGCGTCGGGAATATTCCGATGGTCTTTCCGACCCGATTTTCAACGAAGAAGGTTCACTCGCTTGGTTGCGTACCGATGTAAGTGGCACCAATGTGATGCCCGAAGATAACAGTCTTGATTTGCATTTAGCAGCTGAAGAGGCACGCCAATCGCGCCCCAAACCCAATCGTCTCGATGTGATGAATATTGATGTCTTTGCGGATCAAATGGGTACAACTAGACCTCAAGGTACAGAAGAAAAGGCGGATGGAGACAAGTAAAGAAAGCGAGGTGCGTTCCCTCTGGTGGTCGCGCTTAGTCGGGCACCTTCTGTGGTTTGGCATTGTTAGCTTGTGCAAAACGCTTCGTTTTCGCATACGATTTGCCAATCCCGAAGCAGAAAGGGATTTGGGCAACCGCCAGTTTATTGTGGCTCTTTGGCATAATCGTACCTTGGTGCCCTGTTACATTTACACGCATTTGATGCAAAGTCAGCGCAAGATGTGCATGATTACCAGTGCTAGTAAAGATGGTGCGCTCTTGACCGCTGTTGCAGAGGATTTTGGAATGGTGACCGTTCGTGGTTCCTCTCACCGTCGTGGTGCTCGTGCCTTCATGGAGGCTGTGCGTGCGATGCGCGCTGGGTACTGCATGTGCATGGCGCCTGATGGGCCCAAGGGACCCATGTATCAATGTAAACCGGGGGCCGTGCGCTTGTCTTCGGTAACGGGTGTTCCCATCATTCCGGCGGCCTTGAGCTTTAAGAGTTGCTGGCGTATCAAGTCTTGGGATCGATACATCGTCCCGAAACCCTTCTCGGTGGTTGAGCTTCAGTGGGGTGATTTTATGCAAGTCCCCAAAGATGCGACGCCTGAGCAGCTTGATGAGTATACCGAAAAACTCAACTTTTCACTTTCGTCAGGGACTCCTGACTTTGAGGCGCAATCCTCTGATTACGACAATTCCCAAATCAAATAGTATAAACAAATAACATGGATACACAACTGATCGATGGTAAAGAAATCTCCGCGAAGATTCGCGAGGGACTCAAGGAAGAAATTGCAGCACTGACAGCCCAAGGCCACCAGCCTGGACTTGCTGTTGTTCTCGTTGGTGAGGATCCCGCATCTCAAGTCTACGTAGCCTCCAAGGTGAAGGCTTGCGCCGAGCTGGGGATGTTCTCCCAAAAATTTGCACTTCCTGCAGATACGAGTCAGGAAGATTTGGTCAAGCTAATCCATGAGCTCAATGCCGATGAGCGCATTCATGGTATCCTTGTCCAAAGCCCACCACCCCCACATATTGACGAAGAAGCGGTTATTCTTAATATTGACCCTCGCAAGGATGTAGACGGTTTTCACCCTGTCAATGTGGCCAAGTTGGTGCTGGAAGACGAAACTGGCTTTGTTCCCTGCACGCCTTTGGGATGCATGGAGTTGCTTAAGGCTTACGGTATCGAAACCCAAGGCAAGCATGCTGTGGTCATCGGTCGCAGCCTGATTGTTGGCAAGCCCATGGCTCATTTGCTGATGAGCAAGAAGGCCAATGCCACGGTGACTGTTGCCCACTCTCGCACTGCTGATTTGCCAGCTCTCTGCCGCACGGCTGATATCATTGTCGCCGCTGTTGGTCGTCCAGAGATGGTCAAGGCTGACTTTATCAAGCCCGGTGCCGTTGTCTTGGATGTAGGCATCAACCGCATCCCTGATGAGACACGCCCTCGTGGCTACCGTATTGTCGGTGACGTGGACTTTGCCGCGGTGAAGGATCAGTGCTCGGCCATCACACCCGTACCCGGTGGTGTTGGACCCATGACAATTGGTCTCTTGCTGTCCAACACGGTGAAGGCTTGTCGCCAAATCTGCGGACTTTAAGTTTTCCAGTTTAAGGTTCCCTTTAGGCTGCGCGGTGGGATTCATCGCGCAGCTTTTTCGTGCCCTTAGCCGTGGAGCAAGCGTATACGCTTGACCGTTTGATCGCCAAACCTCTTATTGAGCAGGCTGATGATGTGGCGGCGGCGCTTATTGAGCTCAAAGCGCAGGGCTGGGTGGAGGCATTGGATGGTAGCCAGCTCGTTGTTGATGGAGATGAGCCTCGCTTGGGTAGCGATGTATTCACCCATGGCCTCTTGCCATGCCGTGGCTAAAATCTCGGGGGCAATACTCTCTTCAACAATTTGGAGCTTAGCCGTAATTTCACTGATGAGTGCCTCGATGCTCTTCATGTTGCTGCCGACGGGTAGCTCTGGGGCTGCTCCATAAAAGTCGGCAAGTGCTTGGTCGCTCTCTCCCTTGGCGAAGCTTTGGGCGCGAACGGGACGAACCGAGCCATCCGCATAGCGTTGGTAACGCATGCGCGGGTAGCGTTTTTTTGCCGCTGGGATGGGGCTTGCCTCATCTTGCGGCTTGTGTTCGTCTTTCCCCATCTTCGGGTAAAAAATGAGGGTGCGGCCACGAGACCGCCCCCTCTGAGTTTAAGTTGGGAACTCTTTATTCACCGTCATTGCCGATGGAGCCTACTGGGCAGCCTTCAGCCATTTCTTCGCAAAGAGCGATTTCTTCGTCAGTGACAGGTTGCTTTCCAACATAGGAAAGACCTTCGTCGTCGTCGCGGAGGAAGAAGTCAGGAGCGGATGCGCGGCAAAGGTCGCAGTCGATGCAGGAGCAGTCAACATAGAACTTGCCAGGTACGTTTTTTTCTGTTTTATCGTCGATATCAGCCATTGTATTATTGAGGCAGGTTGATGCCTCAACACTATTTTTGCGTATTTATGGAAAAATGCAACCCTTTTTTGTTGCAAGACGTCATTTTTCAGTCCAAAATGGACTTATGCCAGATAACACTAGTCCAGATTCACCCAAGATTGCGCACAAAGGGCTGTCAACACCAAGCCTCATCTGTGCCACCGTCACCTTTATTGTTCTTTTAATCATGGCGGTCCTAGCCTTTTCCTGCTTTCGTTTGAATATTGAAACGCGGGATGGACGCATGGCTGGGACAAGCTTTCCTAAAGAGCTTGAGCAATTCACGATTGAATCGGTCGATGGCTGCTGGGAATCAACCGAGGGCAACCAACGCCTTGCTTTGCGTGCCGCTTATGTCCCCAAGGTTCGTGTCACCATCAGTGATGTAAAAACCGAAGGGGCGATTTACTGCCGCTTTATTGATGGTCAGCAGAAGGAGTTAGGCGTCATGATGCCTCTGTACTTCAATGCTGAAGGTTTTGTGGAAAGTGATAATCCCTTGGTCAAGATTGATGGGTTTACCGCCACCATGGCATTCGATCAAGGATTCCCTGGTAAAGATTACTATTACGTTCACACGATTGACGAATTGCAGCCTCTCTGGCGTGTCGCGCTCTCTTACAAGCTTCAGGGCGAAAACGATCGTCCTGATTTAGGATTTATCAGCATCCCTGCCTCCGATGAGCTCCCAGACAAGGACTGATGCTGTCCCGCAGGTGGGTAGCTTGAAGCGATGGCAGGCCCTGTTGCTGAGTTTGCTGGGTGGCGCCATCATGGCACTGGCCTTCTTACCTTATGATTATAGTGCCCTCGTCTGGGTGGGGCTATTGCCCTTGTTGACGGTTTTGTGGCTGCGCCCCCGCAATTTCTGGGGCAGCTTTGGCTATGGCTGGCTTTATGGCATGGGCTGGTATTGTGTGAGCTTTTGGTGGATTCATGAAGTGGGGGATGTTTTTCAAATCCCCATGCCTCTCTTTTTGGGGATTGCCTTTTTCCCCCTGATGTCGCTCTATGCGCTTTTGCCTGCCTTGTGGGCAGGTGTCGCCGCGACATGGCTGCGCCCCCGATTGGAGGCTGTTCCGCAGCTTCCCTCGGATGCGAGCTTTGAGGACAAGCGCAGCGAGTGGCGCGAGTGGGCCTATCGCGATTTATTTAGCACCTTGCGTTGTGCCTTTGGACTGGGGGCACTCTGGGTTTGTGTGGAGTGGTTGCGCGCCCACGGGACCTTGGGCTTTAGTTGGAATAGCATGGGCATGGCACTTTACGATGGTCTTTCTCTCGTCCAGTGGGCGGAGTTTGTGGGTACCTCGGCACTCTCCTTCCTGCCTGTCTTTATCGCGGTGATTATCTGGTGTGCTTGCCGACGCTGCTTCAAGCATTTTAAGGGCATGGGCAAGGGAGTTCGCCCCATGGATTTTTATGCAGCGGTACTTGCTATTTTTGCCCTTCTGATGGGTGGTCTTTCCCTGTCCCAGCGTTATTCCGCCTTGCAGATTGCGCAGAAGGAGGGTGCCATCTCCTTGCCGGTTCTTGCCGTTCAAACGAACTTGGGGCAGAAGGAGCGCATTGCCATGCGCGGCGAAGAGCGCACGGTGCTCTATAACCGCTATTTGAATGCCACGGGCTTTGCCTTCCAAGAAATTCAGAAGGATACCGTCAAGCTTGCGATGAAGAGCGAGGAGGTGGGGATTACCCAGCAGCTTCCCCTCTGGGTCATTTGGCCAGAGAGTGCCTTGGCGCAGCCCCTTTGGCGCAACAAGACAACGGGAGAGGGGCTAGCCGATGGCTACACCCAAGATATTTTCTTCAACGAGCAAACGGGGCTTCCCGCCCTGCGACGCATGGTTCGAGAGATGGGCGGAGCCGACTTTGTCCTCTTTACTGGTGCTGATGAACTGCTCGTCCACCGCAGCCCAGTCGGTGGGGTGGCGGTTGATGGCATGTACAACGCCCTCGCCATTTTTGAAGGTGGTTTAGACAGCCTTCAAACCGCCAACAAGCAGCACCTCATGCCCTTTGGTGAATATGTCCCCCTGACAGAGAGCATCGAATGGATAGGTGAAATGTATTCGGAAATCACAGGAACTCAGGTCGGCGAAGGTATTCAACGTGGTGTGGGTGATGAGCCCATCCCTGTGCGCGTCCCCGGTACAGACACGGTTTTAGGGGTGATTCCTGCTATTTGCTACGAAGATACGGTGGGGGATTTGTTGACCAAATTTGTGCGAGAGGGTCCTCAAATTATCGTTAACGTCAGCAATGACGCGTGGTTTCAACACTCGGCCTGCGGCGAGCAGCAAGCGCGCGCGGCCGCCTTTCGCTGTATTGAGCTGCGACGCCCCATGGTGCGTGCGGCCAATCAGGGCTTGACCTGCTCCATCGCGGCCAATGGTGCCCCCATTGATGAACTACGCCGTGGCGATGGTCGCCCATGGCGCGATGGCTACAGCTACTCCGTCATCCCCATTGACCCGCAGGCGGGCATGACCCTTTACGCCCGCTTTGGAGACTGGGCAGTTGTGCTTTGCGCCATCTTAGCCTTGGTGCTCTCGCTGGCGGGGGTGACTCTTAAGGGCACCTTGCAAAATTAGCACTGAACCAAAGCTGAATCTGAGTTTTCGGTCAATCGTGCGATTTTTGTCGCTAATCGGTGCAAATTTGTAGCTTTCGTGTCACAAATATTTAATATTTGTGCCCCTCAAGCCTCAAATTTTCACTCGATTCGCTTCCAAAACTCATCACGCCTAATTTTGCAAGGTGCCCTTAGGAAAGTCTAAATGCCTCTTCTTGGGCGGAGTCGATGAGCTCTCGCGCGTGGGCGTGGGCGCTGGCTCCGTCTGATCCCAGCATGCGCACCAGCTCTTGGATGCGTTCTTCCCCCGCGACCTCTTGAAGTCGCGAGACGCTGCGTCCATCCTCCACCTGCTTGGTGATGAGGTAGTGGTGGTTGGCTACGGCTGCCACCTGCGGGAAGTGGGTGATGGCGATGACTTGGTGCTCTTGCCCCAGTTCGCGCATTTTCATGCCGACGGCTCGGGCAATTTCCCCACCGACGTTGGCATCAATCTCATCAAAGACGAGCAGTGGTGTATCGTCCTGCTTGGCCAGCGCACTTTTAAGGGCGAGCATGACGCGCGCCAGCTCCCCGCTAGAGGCAATCATGCGCAGTGGTTTGAGTGGCTCCCCAGGGTTGGGGCCAAAGAGGAAGTCCACTTCTTCCGCACCCGTTGCGCTGGGTTGTTCAAGGGGCTTGAGCTGCACTTGGAAGAGCGATTGTAGGAAGCCCAGCTGGCGGGCGTGCTCAAGGAAGTTTTGCTCCAAGCCCGCGACACCTTGCGCGCGACTGGCACTAAGCTTCGCAGCCACGGCACGCAATTGCTTGTAGGCTAGGGCTTGCTGCTCTTCTAAATCAGCGAGTCGCTCATCACGCTTTTCTAAGGCGTTCCACTCCTCTTGGCATTGGTGGAGGTGGGATTCAATCGCCTCAAAATCGGCACCGTACTTGCGTTTCAGGGTGTCGAGCTGGGCAACGCGCTGCTCCAGCTGCTCAAAGGCTGCGGGGTCGCCCTCCATGTCATTCAGGTAGTTGCCCAGTTGGCTAGAGAGCTCCTCTAACTCTTCGACTGCGGGGGTGAGGGGGCTCATCCATGTACTGGTGGTGGCATCCAAGCGTTCCAGCTCATGGGACTGGCGGACGAGTTGTCGCAGCCGCGCAAGGATGCTCGACTCATCCCCATCAAGGTTTTGAACCATGCCTACAGCCGCCTCGCAGAGGCGCTCTGCATTGCGAGCGCGCTGCCAACGGGCTTCTAAGCCCTCGACCTCTTCTGCCGTGAAGGCGGCTTGCTCAATCTCATCAATTTGATGGCGCAAAAAGTCCAACTCACGCGCGCTGGCTCGTTCGCTTTGCAAAAGCTCTTCATAGGCATGGCGGGCGGCTTGATAGTCGCTGTAGGCGGCTTGGTAGTTCTTGCGGGCGGCATCATTTTCGCAGAAGCAGTCCAGCAGTTCAAGCTGTCGCTGCTGCGAGCTTAGCGAGCGGTGTGCCTCGGGGTGGTGCATATCGACCAAACCCGCAGCAATCTGTCGCAGCACCTGTTGGGTGACGGGCGTGTTGTTGATGAATTGGCGGTTGGCACTCGTGCTAATTTGGCGGCGGATGAGTAGCTCCCCATCCTCGCATGGGGTGACACCGACGGCATCAAGCTGGGCGTTGGTCGCTTCGGGATGGCTCAGGGAGAAGATGGCCTCCATACTGCACTGTGTCTCACCGCTACGAATCATGCCCTTATCGGCACGTTCCCCTAAAATCAGGGAGATGGCTCCCATAATGACGGATTTGCCTGCACCGGTTTCCCCGGTGATGCTCATAAATCCAGCTTGAGGCAGCCAAGTGAGTTCGTTGACGAGAGCGAGGTTTTGAATCTTGAGCAGTGTGAGCATAAAAGGCTTTGCGTTGTGCCCTAAGTATGCCATAATAGTCCCCGAAAATCAAAAGGAAAACAAGTGATGAAGGTACTTTTTCTCGGCACAGGAACATCGACTGGCGTCCCCGTTATAGGCTGCACTTGCGCTGTTTGTCAGTCCGATAATCCGCGCAATAAGCGACTTCGCTCCTCCATTCTTTTGAAGACGGAGAAGACGAGCATCCTCGTTGACTCCTCCACCGATTTGCGCCAACAAGCGTTGCGTTATCACGTGACATCTATTGATGCCATCCTTTATACCCATGCGCATCTTGACCATGTATCGGGCTTTGATGAGCTGCGCGCCTTCTGTTGGGAGCGCACTGATCGCTTGCCGCTTTATGCAGGCAGCGAGTGTTTGGCACAGCTCAAGCGCATGTATGGCTGGGCCTTTGCGACCAGCAACACCTACCAAGGCTATATCCGTCCCGATGCCAACGATCATCAAGGGCGTGCATTCACGATTGGCGACGTGGAAATTACGCCTGTTCTCGTCCATCATGCAACGGTGGAATGCTTCGGCTACATCTTCCGACAGGGCGGGCGCAGCTTTGCCTATTTACCCGATGTCAAGGAGTTGCCAGCGGAGACGATGGCACAGCTCAAGGGCTTGGATGTCATCGCCATGGATGGCTTGGGGCAGCAGTCCCACCCCACGCACTTGAGCCAAGATGAAAATGTAGCCTACATGCAGCAACTTCAACCCAAGCATGGCTACATCACCCATAGTGGGCATCGCCTCGATTATGAGGAAATTGAGGCACAGATACCCGATTGGATGTCCTCTGCCTACGACGGCTTGGAAATTGACTTGTGAACCGAGTGGTCGTTTTGAGCGACCGTTTGCGGTTTTTTGTTGACCTGATAGGTCTATCTGTGGTACCTTAACTGCGGCCCTGTAGCTCAGTGGTTAGAGCAGTCGACTCATAATCGATTGGCCGTGGTTTCGAATACCACCAGGGCTATTGAACGAGGATGGAGTCTTTTGATGACTCCATCCTCGTTCCGTTAATGCGTGGCGCAGTTTTTTCTTTCTATCTTCTTAAGCTTTGCTAGAATCATTCCATGAAGCAGCAGGATGACTACATCCGTATTCGTGGGGCGAGGCAGCACCACTTGAAAAACATCAATTTAGATATTCCCTTGGGCGCCTTGACGGTGATGACGGGACCTAGTGGAAGCGGTAAAAGTTCCTTGGCGATGAGTACGCTTTACGCCGAGGGTCAGAGGCGTTACGTGGAGACCTTTTCCCCTTACGTGCGCCAGTTCATGGATCGAATGGATAGGCCCGATGTCGATGCGGTGGAGAATGTGCCGCCAGCCATTGCCTTGGGGCAGCGCAATTCGGTGAAGAATTCTCGCTCGACCGTGGGAACGATGACTGCGCTCAATGAGTACCTGAAGCTCATCTTTGCGCGACTTGCCGAGGGGCATGATGCCGAGGGGCGCGTCGTCCATCCCTTCAGCCCCCAAGAGGTAGCCGATTTGCTGCTCAAGGAGTCCGCTGGTCTGGATGCGCTGATTTGTTTTGCGATTGAACCCGTCGGTCGTTTTGAGGAGATGGTCGAGGCCTTGCAAGCGCAGGGCTTTATGCGCGTGCTCGTGAATGGGGAGGTGCTGCGCCTCTCTTCCGCGACACAGGAGCAGCTGGGCATGGATTCTTGGCTCGTCTTGCAGGACCGTGTGAAGTTGCTACCCGAAAGCCGCCAGCGCCTGATGGAGGCGATTGAAGGCGCCATGAACCATGGCCATGATGTGGTGCAAATCGCTGTGGCGCGCGATGGAAAAGCTTGGGCGAAGCCCCGTGCCTTCCGCTCGGACTGGTTTCCTTTGTTAGAGCCGCGCCCCGGTCTCTTCTCGGGCAATTCCCCCTTGGGGGCTTGCCCAGCTTGCAAGGGATATGGCCGCGCCATCACTTATCAGTACTTGCGCGGCGTCGATGAGCAACGATCCATCGCAGATGGGGCCCTCAAGATGCTGAAGGGAAATATTTTTGAGCCTTGCTATGACGATTTTTTGCGGGCGAACAAGCGCGCCAAAGCGGTTCGTTTGAATACGCCTTGGACTCAGCTAAGTGAAGCCGAGCGTGACTGGGTGCTCTATGGCGAGGCGGGAGCCGCTGGAAGCATGGATGCGTGGGAGGCTTCCGCCCGTGGCGTGTGGTATGGATACAAGGGTATTTTTGAGGATGCTCAGCGACATGCCCATAAGATGAGCATGCGCATCTTCCTCTCCTACTACCGCGTGTACAGCATTTGCCCCGATTGTCACGGGGGGCGTTTACGCCCCGAGGCCCTGGCCTTCACGATTGCGGGTAAAACTGTTCCCGAGGTGCAGCAGATGCCCATGGATGAGCTGTTGCCATGGGTTGATGCGCAACTCATGCCCAAGGTGGGCGAGGATAGGTCGCTGCATCAGGCCTTGCGCGAGTTTCGTAGTCGCGTTGCCTACCTCTGTGAAGTGGGCTTGGGCTACATCACCGCCAGCCGCCTGACGCGATCTCTTTCTGGTGGTGAAATCGAGCGCGTCAGCTTGACCACCTGCTTGGGGGCATCCTTGACCGAAACGCTATTCGTGCTTGATGAACCAACCGTCGGGCTGCATGCCCGCGATACCGAGCGGCTCATTTCTGCCATGCGGGGGCTCTGCGACCGTGGTAATTCACTCGTGGTGGTCGAGCATGAAGAATCGGTCATGCGCGCGGCAGATTATCTTGTCGACTTGGGACCCCACAGCGGTGCTGCAGGGGGCGAGGTGGTCTTTGCGGGGCGTCCCGAGGAGCTTGAACATGCGGATGAAGCCTCCTCAACCGCGCAGTATTTAACGGGCAAGCGTCAAATAGCCATCCCGAAGAAGCGTCGTAAAGCGCGGAAAAAACTTTCTCTGCGTGGGGTGTGCTGTCACAACTTGCATGATTTGGATGTTGATATCCCCCTTGGGGTTTACACCTGCTTGACGGGTGTGTCGGGCAGTGGTAAGAGTAGCCTTGCCTGTCAGGTTCTCTTCGGTCACGTGCACCCCGATGCGCTGGATGATGAGGATGAGTTTAGCATCAAATCCATCAAGGGATTAGTCCATTTAGACGATGTGCTGCTGGTGGATCAAAGCCCCATCGTGCGCACGCCACGATCGACACCAGCTGTCTACATGGGATTGTTCGAGGATGTTCGCGCCCTCTTCGCGGCCGAGCCTGCCGCACAGGCTCGCGGGCTCAAGGCCGGTTATTTCTCCTTCAATAGTGGCGAGGGTCGTTGCCAACGCTGCAAGGGCTTGGGGCAAGAGAAGGTTGAAATGCAGTTCCTATCCGATATTTACGTCCCCTGCGCCATTTGTGAAGGCTCTCGCTACACGCCCGAAGCACTGAATATCAAGTATCTGGGCTACAGTATGGCTGATTTGTTGGCCTTGGACATCAAGCAGAGCTTAGCCATTTTTGAGAAGGTGAACAATGTTCGTGGCAAGCGCATTGCGCAGCGTCTCGCGCTGCTGGTGGAGGTCGGGCTGGGGCATCTGGGGCTGGGGCAGGCACTTAATACCCTCTCTGGTGGTGAGAATCAGCGTTTGAAGCTCGCCCGACTCTTGTCCGAAGCCATCAAGTCCGATGGTCGTCAAGCCGAGAAGGGGAAAATGCTCATCCTTGATGAACCGGGTACTGGGCTGCATTATGCAGATTTGGAGACGCTGATAGCCGTCTTTCATCGCTTGGTGGAGCAGGGGCATAGCCTCTTGGTCATCGAGCATAATTTGGAGCTCATTAAGTGCGCGGATCACGTGATTGACCTTGGCCCCGAGGGTGGCAAGAAGGGCGGGCAAATCGTCGCTCAGGGCACGCCCGAGCAGCTGGTCGAACAAGCACAGGGCTACACCGCTGCCTTTTTGGCAGAGCTTTTGTCGATGGATTGGCAGGGGAACCACAAGCCCCTTGCGGCGGTTCTGCACGATGATGAGCAAGGCGGGGCTGCGGGAGTCATCGCGCTGCGCGGGGCGCGCCACCATCAGCTCAAGAATATTGATGTGGATATCAAGCGCAAGGAGATGACTGTCGTCACTGGTCTTTCTGGTAGTGGAAAGAGTACGCTGGCCTTTGATATCATCTTTGCCGAAGGGCAGAAGCGTTTCATGGATGTGATGAGCCCCTACGCGCGCCAGTTTACCGAGCAGATGGAAACGCCCGATATCGACCGACTGACGGGCTTGCCCCCCACGGTGGCGATTGAGCAAAATCGCTCGCGCGGTGGCTGCAAATCAACCGTCGGGACGGTGACGGAGGTGTGGCAGTTCCTGCGCCTCCTCTTTGCCAAGTTGGGCACGCCCCACTGTCCGCACTGCCTCGTGCCAGTCGGTAGGCGTGATGCGGGCGAGATATTTTCACTGGTGCTTGACGAGGTGGGGCAAGAGCCCGAGTCCCTGCTGATTGCCGCCCCAGTGGTGCGCAACAGAAAAGGGCATTATGCGGATTTAGCCCGATGGGCGGAAAAGAAGAAATACCCCCTCATGCGTGCGGATGGCCGCTTGGTGAGTCCCAGTGAGTTCGAGCCCCTCGATCGCTATGCCAATCACGATATCGACATCGTACTGGCGCAATTGGAGGTGACGAGCAATCGTATTTTGATGAATGGCAAGGAGTGCGATTTCCACGACTTGCGCGACGTGGTGAACCATGCCCTGCAAATGGGGGATGGCTTCGTTCGTCTGCTGATTGATGAGCGTGAACAGCTGCTTGGCACCCGCTTGAGCTGCCCCAGCTGCGGGGAGAGTTTTGCCGAGCCCGAGCCCGCTAGCTTCTCCTTCAATTCCCCCCGTGGCTGGTGCCCCCGCTGCATGGGGCATGGGCGCGTTAGCAAGGTGTCGATGAAGGAAGAGGAAAAGATGTCCCAGTTGGAGATGGAGCTCGCCTATGACCGCGAGATGGAAAAGGCCGCCGCCAAGGATGCCGAGAGTGTCCTTTGTCCCGAATGTCACGGAGCCCGCCTCAATCAATTTGCCCTCCATGTGCTGCTCTTTGGCTACAATCTCTCTCAGATTGGGGATTTGAATGCCAGCGCGGCTTTAAGGCTGATTCAGGATTGGCATTTTGAGGGGCGGGATGGCGAAATTGCTCGCAATGTGCTGACCGAAATTTGTCAACGCCTGCGCTTTTTGGAGCAGGTTGGGTTGGGCTATCTCTCACTCAATCGCTCGGCCACCACCTTGTCTGGGGGTGAGACGCAGCGCATTCGACTCTCCGCCCAGTTGGGTTCGGAGTTGCGCGGGGTTCTCTACGTCTTGGACGAACCAACGATTGGCTTGCACCCCATGGATAATGAGCGACTGCTCAAGAGCCTCGACTTGCTCAAGGAGCGCGGGAACACACTCTTGGTGGTCGAGCATGATATCGAAACCATGGAGCGCGCGGACACCATCATCGACTTGGGGCCAGGTGCTGGCGTTCACGGTGGAGAAATTGTCGCGCAGGGCAGTTTTGCGCAACTCGCTCAAGAGCCGGAGTCGGTGACAGGACTAGCCCTTCAGCATCTGCAAAAACACCCCTATTGCGGTAAGTACTTGCCCATGCGTGGGGTGGAGTATTTAGACTTGAAGGGCTGCCATCTCAATAACCTGAAGGATGTCAACTTGCGCCTACCGCGCGCGCGCTTGACGGTGGTCACGGGTCCCTCTGGTGCGGGTAAGACTTCTCTTATCGCAGGCTGCTTGGCACCTGCGCTGCGCGAGCAGCTGGGCAGTAAACTTCGGGCAGATCAGCGTGGGCATTGGTCAAGCAGCAAAGGTTTGGATTCCGTGCGCGCGCTGTATCAGGTTGACCAAAGCCCGATTGGCAAGACCCCGCGCTCAACACCAGCGACCTACATCGGCATTTTTGATGAGATTCGCAAGCTCTTTGCCATGAGTGCCGATGCACGACGCCTCGGCTTTGGTGCGGGTCGCTTCAGTTTTAACACCGCAGCGGGGCATTGCGAGATGTGTAAGGGAACGGGCATGCAGAAGCAGGAGATGGACTTTCTCCCCCCATGCAGCGTACCTTGCGATAGCTGCCGCGGTGCGCGTTATAACTCGCGCACCTTGCAGGTGCGATATAAGGGGAAGACCATTGCCGACGTGCTCGGGATGAGTATGGAGGAAGCCGCCGAGTTTTTCGCATCCCAGCCACGCTTGGCTGATCCGTTGCGATTGCTCTGCGAGACGGGATTATCCTACCTCACCTTGGGGCAGGCAAGCAACACACTCTCCGGTGGGGAAGCCCAGCGCATCAAGTTGGTGGCCGAGCTCATCAAGGGGCGTCGTGCCGCGCTTAATGCCATCAAGAAGGGGCGTGCCCTACCGCAGGATTTGTACCTGATTGAGGAGCCCACCATCGGTTTGCATCCGCATGATGTCCGCCTCCTGATTGCGGTGCTGCGACGCTTGGTCGAGATGGGTAACACCGTCGTGGTCATTGAGCATAATCTGGAGCTCATCTGCGAGGCTGACTATGTCATCGACATGGGCCCAGGCGCAGGAGAGCAGGGGGGCAGCATCGTCGCCCAAGGGACAATCAAACAACTGCTGGCCCTGAAACAAAGCGATAGCCCCACCATACCTTATATCCAAGCAGAGATGGCACCTTAAGTTTCCTTAAGTTCTCTTATAGGAGATGCCCATCGCCTCCAGTCGCTTGAGGTAGTGCTTGAGGCGCTGGGTGAAATCCTTGTAGCATTTCGCTTCCTTGGGGCTCCATCCCGTCTCGGCGTAGGCGATGGCGCGGGGGAAGGCCTGCTCGTGCATGCGTGCGAGGGTGGGTGTCCACTCCGTCCACATTTGGCAGGAGAGACCGAGGATTTGTTGCTCTTGCTCGGGGCTCAATCCTTCGATGAGGGGGTCGAAGGCGTAGGCCTTTTCCAGCGGGATGTTCTCGTAACTACGGGCAAGGTAGGTGTGGTTGCTGCTGGCGTTGATGACCTCGTGCCCAGCAGCAATGGCTTCGCGCAGTGCCTTATCGCCACCGACCCAATGGTGGATGATGATGCCCGTATCCCAATCGGGGGAGCTGCTAGCACCCCGATGCAGAATTTCGTTCCAAGCGATGCTGCGTCGCCCTATGTTCTTGATGATATGGTTCATCTTGATGGTGAAATAACGCTGAAGCTCTTCGAAATGGCGCATCTTGTGCTGGCTCATGAACGCGCTGATGGCTGGCTCACCTTCCCATTGCTCATCAAAGCGCACCTCATCCCCACCCATATGGAGGTAGGGGCAGGGGAAGAGCTCGGCTAGCTCTTCAAAGACATGTTGGTAAAAGGTGTAGCTGAACTCCTTGGTCGGGTCAATGGCTGTGTTGATGGTGAAGCTGGTGGGTACTGCGGAGGGTGTTTTGAGGGAGAGCTCGGGGTAGCTGACGGCTGCCGCACTGCTGTGGGCGGGGATATCGACCTCGGGCACAATCATGATGTTGCGCGCGGCGGCATAGGCGACAATGTCGCGGATTTGAGCTTGCGTGTAGTAGCCGCTGACGGCTTGTCCGCTGTACTTGCCGCTTCCCCAAGTCTCAATCTCGGTGTCGCTGCGGTGGGCTCCTATCTCGGTCAGCCTTGGGTAGCGTTTGATTTCGATGCGCCATCCTGCGTCGTCTGTCAGGTGCCAGTGCAGCACATTCATTTTGAGCAGGTGCATCTGGTCGAGCAGCTGTTTGACCGCATCCACCCCAAAGAAGTATCGCGCCTCATCCAGCAGAAAGCCACGCCATGCAAAGCGGGGATAGTCTTCGATGATGAAGGGGCTAGCCGACAGTTGCGCGCCATCTGCTGGTAGCATCTGCATGATGCTGGCGAGCGCATTGAGGAGTCCGCGATGGGATGCAACATCAATGCGGATGCCCGAATTCGTGGCCCTGATGCGGTAGGCTTCGGGCGACTTTTCGCGTAAGCTTGCATCCTGCTTGATGATGATATCATGATTCTGTGCTGACTGCACATCATCCCCGAGTTGACAAGCGTAGCCAGTTGCTTGGTGCAAGCTTTGCTGCATTAAGCGTGCGGCTTTGACAAGTTCTGTATTGCTTCTATCCAGCAGGATGCGGCTTTGCGCTTGAAGCTCAATAGGGGCGCCAGCCCCCCGCTCAATTGAAACTGGCTTTGGGATGATTTGCTCTTGCGCCATCAGGGGCGCAAGGCTGCACAGGGATAGGAAGAAGAGGAGGTGGGCACGCATAACTTGCAAATTCTCCTTAGGATACCTGATTGTGTCGATTTGTCAAAAGAAAAGCGCGCCCTCGGTTGAGGACGCGCTTGTAAAATTCGTTTAAAATCTAGGATTAGATTTTGCCGAAGAGTGTCTTACCAGTGGAAAGAAGGTCGTCAGCAGCGATTTGAAGACGATCGCAAATGCCTTGTTCACCCTTCTTGAGGTAGCTACGTGGGTCATAGACCTTCTTGTTACCAACTTCACCGTCAATCTTGAGCATGCCTTCGATGTTGGAAGCCATGTGAAGCATGATTGGCTTGGAGAACGCGTATTGGGTGTCAGTGTCGATGTTCATCTTAACAACACCGTAGGAGATGGCTTCGCGGATGTCGCAAAGGTCGGAACCGGAACCACCGTGGAATACGAGACGCATGTCAGCGTTGTGCTTGTCAGAAACAGCCTTTTGACCGTCACGAAGAATCTTGGGTTCAAGCTTAACTGCACCTGGCTTGTAAACGCCATGAACGTTACCGAAGGTAGCTGCAAGCATGAATTCGCCAACACCGTTGAGTGTTTCGTATGTTTCAAGCATGTCTTCTGGGGAGGTGTAGAGCTTGTCAGCGTGTGCACCGCTGTTGTCAACACCGTCTTCTTCACCACCTACAACACCGATTTCGATTTCGAGAACGATACCGACTTCAGCGCATTCTGCAAGAACTTGCTTGGAGAGGGCGAGGTTGTCTGCCATTGGGAGCTCGGAAGCGTCCAACATGTGGGAGTTGAAAAGAGGTCCTTTGCCTTCTGCGATGCGCTTCTTGGATTCAGCGATGAGGGGGCGGAGGAAGGAGTCAACCTTGTCTGCTTGGCAGTGGTCAGTGTGAAGAGCAACGAGAACGTTGTATTCTTCTGCGAGGCGGTGTGTTGCTTCTGCAAGGACGATAGCGCCGATGACGGAGGACTTCACAGCTGTGCCAGCAGCAAATTGGCCGCCGCCGAGGGAAACTTGGATGATACCGTCGGACTTAGCTTCAGCAAAAGCCTTGAGCGCGCCGTTGATAACTTCGAGGGTGGTGACGTTGATCGCTGGGTAGGCGTAGCCTTCCTTCTTAGCGGTGTCAAGCATCTTGATGTACTGTTCTTGTGTTGGTACAGGCATGGTACTATAGTTTTAGTTGTGGAATTACGTTCAGGTTGTGCCTTAGGCACTCCTGCTCGGGTTCATTTTAACATGATTATGAACTTTAGCAAGGAGAATTTTTATTAATTGGGAACTTGATTGCAGTGATGCCCGATAGCTCGTGTCTTATCGGGCTTTCCTACTATCAAGTTGATTTTCAGACTTGGCTGTGCTATGCTTCGTGCATGAGTTCAGTGCCCCCATCTGCCCCATCCGCGACGTCTTTCCCATTTTTTGAAGAGGCGGTGCAGGCAGGTTTTCCCTCCCCAGCAGCAGGTGATTTGCATGGGCATTTGGATTTGACGGAGCTTTGCGTGAAGCACCCTCAGGCAACCTATTTTTTGCGAGCTCGGGGGGAGAGTATGATAGGCGCGGGCATATCAGATGGTGATGTGCTGGTTGTCGATCGCGCGTTGCAAGCCCGCAATGGGGATATTGTCATTGCCTCGGTGCATGGCGAGTTTACGGTGAAACGCTTGGAGATGGGCGAGCACCGTGTGCGACTCGTTGCTGAAAATCCGCTTTTTCAAGCCATCGAGATTGATGCTGATTCTGATGCCGAGTTTTTTGGAGTGGTCTCCTCGGTGGTTAAAATGTTGCGCTAAAAAAAGCGCAGGTGCCCGAAGGAACCTGCGCTGTAAAATTTGTGTAATTAGGGGCGCTTGCGAGAGCGGGCACCCATGAAGAATCCACCGCTGGAGCGATCGTCGCGTCCACGACTGCGTCCTCCGCGTCCGCTTGATGCCCCACCGAAGGAGCCGCGTTCTTCGCGCTTGCCGTAGTTGCCATAGCTGTCGCGTTCATCGCGGCTGCGACCACGACGGTCACCACGGTCGGAGAAGCTGCCACGGAAGTTGTCAAAGGAGCCACCTTGGCGACGGTCATTACGACGGTCATCGCGACGCTCGAAGCCACCACGGTCACCACGGTCGTTGCGGCTGCCGCGATTGTCGCGACCACCGTAGCTGCTGAATCCACCTGCGCCTTGCTCGGGGCGTCCCTTGTCTTCGCGGATGTTGACTTCATAGCCGCAAATCATGCAGGTTGCCATCTTTTGGATGATTTGAGGGGCGATTTCCTTGCTCACTTCGATAATGGTGTGTTTGTGGAAAATCTTGACGTCACCGACAGATCCCTTGGGCGCGCCTGCTTCATTGTAAAGCATGCCGACGACATCTTTGGCGCGAATGCCTAGTGACTTACCACCATTCATGAAGAGGGGTGTGCCGTTTTCCAGCTTGCCCCAGTCATTTCCTTTTTCCATGTAGTCCTTACCACCATCGCTGTTGCGTTCACCTGCAAATTTGCTGGGCTTGTCTTCGGGGATAGGTTGGATTTCTCGGTTGAGTTTTTCGGTGAGAAGTTGGAAGGTGGCGGCAAGCAATTGCTCGCGTGGGATATCAAGTTCCGCAAGGTGTTCTGGGAGTTCAATGCCTTCGACAGCTTTTTCCTTGATGAGCTCGATGAGGCTTTCCTTGCGGGATTCTTCAACCTGAACAGCGGTCATGACGCGTTCGCGGTTCATCTTGCAGCGGATAAAGCGTTCAATGCGTGCCAGCAGGGAGAAGTCGCGGCGTCCGATGAAGGAGACGGCTGTACCAGTGCGACCCGCGCGAGCTGTACGACCAATGCGGTGGACGTAGTCTTCGGGGTCGCGTGGCAATTCAAAGTTGACGACTGTGTCCACATCGTTGACATCAAGGCCACGTGCTGCGATGTCTGTCGCAACAAGGACGTTGAGGTTACCCTTACGGAAGGAGTCCATCACGCGTTCGCGCAGGTTCTGAGGCATGTCACCGTGCAGACGGTCAACCGCATAGCCTCGGGAGAGGAGACCATCAACGATATCGTCAACCACGCGCTTGGTGTTGGCGAAGACGAGTCCTCGCTTCATGCGACCCATTTCAATCAGGCGCCCCAGCACCTCGATGCGGGAGGAGAAGACGACTTCGTAAGCAATTTGTTCGCAGGTCGGTACGGTCATTTCTGGGCGTTCGACAACAACCTCGACAGGCTCTTTGGAGTAGCGTTCAACCATGTTGCGAATTTGTGGTGACATGGTGGCCGAGAAGAGGAGCGTTTGGCGTTGGGGGGAGAGACCCGCAATGATGCTATCCAAGTCATCTTGGAAGCCCATGTCGAGCATTTCGTCCGCCTCATCCAAAATGAGGGTGCTGATGTTTTCTGTGCGCAGTTCGCCTTGGCTGACCAAGTCGTTGATGCGGCCAGGTGTGCCCACGACAAATTGTACCCCGCGCTTGAGGGCGGAGAGTTGGGGACCAAAAGAGGTGCCACCATAGATTGGTACGGCAGAGACACCATCGAGGAAGAGGGCGAGCTTATCCACCTCGCGGCAGATTTGCACGGCGAGCTCGCGCGTTGGGGCTAAGCAGAGAACTTGCACACCGCGAACTTCGGGGTCGATGCGCTCTAAGGCTGGAATGGTGAAGGCTAAAGTCTTACCAGATCCCGTGTGGGACAAGCCCATGATATCATCGCCTTTGAGCGCTGCTGGGATAGCGCGCTCTTGGATGACGGAGGGTGTATCAAAGCCAAGGACTTCAATTGCTTCAAGAATTTCGGGGCAAATGCCAAGTTCAGAAAAGGTCATGTAATAAAATGATCGCAGGGGAATATCTTGCGACGCGGTAAGAATGCGCTACTATGTGATAAAAGTAAAGCTAATTCTTAATCTATTAGCTGATTTTTGGGAAATTCTGGATTAGTCTAAATCCGGATTAGTCGATTAGGTGTGCTTTCAACAAAAAAGAAAAACCCACCTCAATTCGAGGTGGGTTATGAAGGGGCTTGCGTAGGGTTCTCTTACAGTTTAGATTCGCTTTTGTTTTTGATGACGTCTCCGATGCTGCGGTCCTTGATTTGGTCACTTAAGGTGACGCGTCCCGAGGCATCAAAGTGGGTCGCATAGATGACGTGGGCAATGCGCTTGGCCCAAAGTTTCATGTTCTCATCAGCTTGTCCCAATTGCTCGTAGGCATTTTTGTGGTAGAGACGCACCGTTTTGCGGTTGGAGTCTTTGAACGCGGCCATGGGCTTGCCTGTGCGAGCATCCTTAAAGACACCTTCGACACAGATGCTGCCTTGGGAGAACTTGCCAACGACATTGCTGACACCGGGCACATTGATAAACCAGCCACCAATGGCATTCAAGACTTTGACGACAGGGCTCTGGGGCTTGAATTTGACGACAGCCAATTCAATGGTGATATCGGCATTGCTGGGGCTGTTGGTGATTTGCCAGTTGAGCTTGGACTCCTGATTCATCTTCGCGAGCGAGGCGGACATTTCCTTCACCATGTGCTCGTGCATTTGCTTTTGGAGAAGCTTGGCCATATTAGGGTGATCTTCCGCCATCTTATCAACTTGGAGCTTGGGCATGTAGATGAATCCCGAGCGTTGCTTTGCATAGGGGTTGGGCTTATCGGAAATCCAGAAGCCATCCACGTCAGCCTTGTAGGTGTGGGTCAACGGAACCGCATAGAGACCACTTTCGGAATTCAAGTTTCGTTGGCAAGAGCTAACACTAAGAACAGCCGCAGCGGCAAATAATAGGGTGAGGATTTTGTTCTTCATAAGTAGATGTATTTTATATTAAACGCCTTAACAAGGCAAGTCTTTTATTTATCCCCTTAAGCAGAAAAATGCGGAATGCTATAGAAAGCATTCCGCATGGTACAATTTCTGGCGTAGTTCGCAATTAATAGACGTCTTTTTGGTAGCGCTTGTTGGCCTTCATATCGGCGAGGTAGGCGGCAGCTTCTTCTTCGCTGCACTTGCCGTATTCAGCGATGATGGCGAGGAGGGTGTTTTCCACATCCTTGGCCATGCGGTTGGCGTCACCACACATGTAGAAGGCAGCGCCTGCTTCCAACCATTCCCAAACCTTGGCAGCTTGTTGTTGCATGAGGTTTTGGACGTAGATTTTGTATTCTTGATCACGGCTCCAAGCGACGCTGTAGTCCAAGATGCCGCTTTCGACCAGCTCGGCAATTTCGTCTTCGTAGCAGCCGTCTGTGGCTGCGTAGGGGTTGCCGAAGAAGAACCACATCTTGCCTGTTGCCTTGTCGGCAACGCGTTGTTGCCAGAAGGCGCGGAAGGGGGCAACACCGGTACCTGGGCCAACCATGATGATTGGGGTTGCGCCATCTTCGGGCAGACGGAAGTTCTTGTTGGTGTGGTTGTAGACGCGTGCCTTGTCACCAGCCTTAAGGCGGTCAGCCATGTAGGTGGAGCACACGCCACCGCGCTTGCGATCGTTCGTTGTGTAGCGCACGGCACCAACGCAAAGGGAGACTTGATTTTCAACTGCATCGGGGCTGCTGGCGATGGAGTAGAGGCGTGGTGTTTGCTTGCCCAAGATGTCAACCAAATCCTGCGCGGTGGGGAAGCTGGCCTTCATCTCAGGGTCAGCGGCGATGTCGAGCAAGTCGTGACCCCACATGAAGTCTTTGAGGGCGTCTTTGTCATCGATCAGGGCTGCAAGCTTGTCGCTGTTGGCAAATTTGTTCCACTTGGTGAGGGTTGGCTTCTTAATCTTGGTGATGTCGAGGCTTTCGATAAGAGCTTCGCGAAGGGTGCAGGGCTCTGCATCTTTCAGGCATACTTCTTCACAGCCACAAAGTCCTGTAGCCGCGATAAAGGCGTCCACCAACTCGGGGTCGTTGCTGGGGATGACCGCCAAGGCGTCGCCTGTGACATAGGGCATGTCGGAGCCGCTAAGGTCAAAGTCGATGTGGATTGTCTCCTTGGCACTGCCTTCTTTAGTGACGGAACGCACGCCATTAACAGTGGCAACGAAAGGATTTTTGAGGTTGTAAGTATGCATAAATGGTGTTTTTGTTTAAAATTTGGTTTAAAATAGAGTTGTTCTAGAGTAACAAAAACCCCATCTCCTTGTCAAGCAACGAAATGAGGTTTGTGTAAATTGTCGATGGGGCTAATTACATGCGGATGGCAGCAGAGCTCCATGTCAGACCCGCGCCGAAGGCGACGAGGAGGCAGATTTCACCCTTCTTGATGCGTCCGGTGCGCACAGCCTCGTCAAAGGCGATGGCGCAAGCAGCTGCGGAGGTGTTACCGTACTTTTGCAGGTTGATGAAGACCTTCTCTGGGGCAATGCCCAATCGAGCGGTCACCGCATTGATGATGCGCAGGTTGGCTTGGTGAGGAACGACTAAGGCAATATCATCTGGGGAGATACCTGTTCGTTTGAGCAGGGAGAGGGCGGAGTCGCGCATGTGGGCAACCGCGTGGCGGAAGACCTCGTTGCCGCGCATGGCCAAGGTGTAAAGCTTTTCGTGGATGTTGTCCTCCGTCGTTGGGATGGCGGAACCACCACCGGGGACTTGCAGGAGGTCGCAGAGGGAACCGTCAGCACCGATGTCTGTTGCCAAGACGGCTGGGTCTTCATCCTTACCGCTTGCGGCTTGAAGGACGCATGCGCCCGCGCCATCACCAAAGAGAACGCAAGTGCTGCGGTCTTCCCAGTTGACGATGTGGCTGAGCTTTTCACTGGCGATGACCAACACGTTTTTCGCTTGGCCAGCACCGATGAACTGAACACCAATCTTGATGCCGTAGAGGAAGCCAGAGCAGGCTGCGGAAATATCAAAGGCAGCTGCATTCTTAGCACCCAAGTTGGCTTGCACGTAGCAGGATGTGGCAGGGGTCATCGTGTCAGGTGTGATGTTGGCAACGATGATGAGGTCAAGGTCTTCGGCTGTGATGCCAGCGGCTTCAATGGCGCGTTCTCCAGCCTTGGTAGCCATGTCACTGGTCTTTTCATCAGGCGCAGCGATGCGGCGCTCTTCAATACCTGTGCGTTCCAAAATCCACTCGTTAGATGTGTCAACCATCTTTTCCAAGTCGGAGTTGGTCAGGCGGCGTTCAGGAACATAAGACCCCGTGCCGATAACGGCCACAGGCAAACGCTTAAAAGGTTGTGTAAGGTCATTCATAGCGATAAGTGCAAGCATTCAAGCTGCGTTACTCCATAACATTAACATAAGTGAAGTAATGATGCGAGCTAAAAAATCAGCAAAACTGTAGTAAGTTGAGGCTAGAAGGATTCTGAAATATGAGTAAAGGCTATATCTAGAGTCAACTCTAGCAAAAAGAGCCTTGTTGACGTGAATTTGCTCCGTCTACGGGGGAATATTCTTGAATGACGGGCACCCTGTGATATGATGTTCTGACATGGCTGAGAAATCACTTTATATCCTCGATAGCATGGCGCTGATGTACCGCGCCTTTTATGCCTTTATCAACGCACCGATGCGCAATTCGGAGGGGCTAAATACCTCGGCCATGTTCGGCTTTGTCAACACGCTGCTCTCTTTGACAGAGAAGGTGAAACCCACGCACTTGGTCGCTTGTCTCGACCCCTCGGGCCCGACCTTCCGCCATGAGATGTACACGGAGTACAAGGCGAATCGCCAAGCCATGCCGCAGGAGTTGCGCGAATCCATCCCCTATATTGAAGAGATTTTGCGCGCCATGAACATCCCCATTGTTCGCGTTGCTGGCTATGAGGCCGATGACCTGATTGGTACCATCACGCAGATGGTGGAGGCGGATGCGGTGCAGTCCTACATTGTTTCGCTGGATAAGGACTTGGGGCAGTTGCTCTCCCCATCATGCAGTTTTTGGAAGCCCGGTCGCAAGGGCAGCGAGTTTGAATTGGTGGACATGCCAAGCTTCTTAGAGGAGTGGAGCATTGAAACACCTGCGCAAATCATTGACGTGCTTGCCTTGATGGGTGATGCTTCCGACAATATCCCCGGTGTACCCGGTGTGGGCGCGGTGACCGCTAAAAAGCTGATTGCTCAGTTTGGCTCCATTGCCAATATGTTGGAGCACACCGATCAAATCAAGGGTAAGCTGCGTGAAAAGGTGGAGAATAATGCCGAAATGGCACGCCTGTCCTATGATTTGGTATGCATCAAGCGCGATATTCCGCTGGATTTTAATTTGAGCAGTTTTGAATGGAATGGTGTGGATGAACAAGCCATGTTGGAGCTCATGACGCGTCTGGAGTTCAAGGGGCTCATGAAGAAGATGAGCGGTGGCAAGCTGCCCGACTTGGCGCCCGCCCCTGTCATTGAGCCCTCGGGGCAAATGACCCTCTTTGCCGAACCCGATTTTGCCGATATCAACACGCGCGCCCACGACTATCAACTGGTCGATAGCGCAAGCGCACGCGAGGCGCTGGCGGCGCGCATGCTCGCAGCCAAGGCTTGGGCTTTTGATACGGAAACAACGGGGCTTGACCCCATGCAAGACCGCATGCTGGGCATGTCCATTTGCCTGAAGTCGGGAGAGGCCTTTTACGTGCCTGTCAATGCCCCCTCTGATTTGGATGCCTTCCGCGCGGCCTTTGCCTGTGGTGCGGAGAAGCAGGGGCTCAATCTCAAGTTTGACCTGCAAGTCTTGGCGACTGCGGGCCTGTCTGTGGAAGGTCCCTTCTTCGATGCGATGATTGCACACAGCGTGCTCTTCCCCGAACGTCGCCATGGTATGGATGAAATGGCGGAAACGCTGCTCAACTACCGCACGATTCATTTGGAAGATATCGCGGGCAAGGGTAAAGAAATGGATACGGCTTCCGTTCCCGTCGAAACCATGTGCCGCTACGCCGCCGAAGATGCCGACATCACATGGCAGTTGGTGGAAAAGCTGCGCCCCATGGTCAACGATGCGGGCTTACAAAGCTTGCTGAGGGATATTGAATTCCCGCTCGTCCCCGTGCTGGCGCAGATTGAGCGCGAGGGTATGTGTGTCGATTTATCCCAGTTGGAGGCGAGTTCTGCCGAGCTGGGTGCCCAGATTGAGACCCTAAAAAAACGCATTGATGAGCTCATTGGACGCCCGATTAATCTTAACTCCCCCAAGCAGCTGGGTGATTTGCTCTTTGGTGAAATGAAGCTGCTTGATAAGCCTAAGAAGACCAAGACGGGGCAGTTTGTCACCGATGAAGAGACCCTGCGCAAGCTCATTCCCATCTCCCCCTTGGTGGCGGATATTTTGGAGTACCGCGAGCTCAGCAAGCTTAAGGGTACTTATTTGGATGCGCTGCCACGCCATATTTCGCCTGTCGATGGCCGCATCCACGCTAGCTTGCAGCAAGTGGTGACGGCAACGGGGCGTTTGGCTTGCCAAAACCCCAATTTGCAGAACATTCCTGTGCGCTCCGATGCGGGCAAGCTGATTCGTCGTGCCTTTGTGGCGCAGGAGTCGGGCTACAGCATCATGTCGGCTGACTACTCGCAGGTGGAGCTGCGCCTCATGGCGGCGCTCTCGGGGGATGAGTCCATGATTGCCGCCTTCCGCGAAGGGCGCGACATTCACCGTGAGACAGCTGCCAAGATTTTCAACTGCGCCCCAGAGGAGGTGACAGCAGACATGCGTCGTGCATCCAAGACCGTTAACTTTGGCATCATTTACGGCATTTCAGCCTTTGGTCTCAGCCAGCGCATGGATTGCTCCCGCATTTACGCGGCCGAGTTGATTGATAATTACTTTGCCCAGTTCCCCAAGGTGAAGCTTTTCATGGACAAGCTCATTGATGAAGCCCGCCAGCTGGGCTATGCAGAAACCCTCTGTGGTCGTCGCCGCGCACTGCCTGATTTGAATAGCCGTAATTTTAACCTGCGTGCAGGTGCCGAGCGCAATGCCATCAACACGCCTATTCAAGGCGGGGCTGCGGATATGATTAAGCTGGCGATGCTTAAGGTCAGTGACTTGCTCAAGGGGCGCAAAACGCGCCTCATCATGCAGGTGCATGATGAATTGCTCTTCGAGCTCTGCGATGAGGAGAAGGAGGAGCTCATGCCATTGATTACCAAAGCAATGAGCGAAGCCATGCCGCTGCCCCATGGCGTACCTTTGGATGTGGAAGCATCGGCTGCGTCAAACTGGCTTGACGCCCATTAACAAAAAGTATAAGATGATGTTATGATAACGCTTGTTGGACTTGGTTACGATATTCACCAATTTTCCCCCACGCCCCGCCCGCTGATGCTGGGGGGTGTGCAGGTGCACCCCGAGATGGGCTTGGATGGCCACAGCGATGCGGATGTGCTTTGCCATGCGCTTGCCGATGCTATTCTCGGTGCTCTTGGTGAGCCCGACATCGGCTATTGGTTCCCACCGGGGGATGCATCCTGCAAAAATATTTGTTCCCTGCGCATTGTGGAAAAAGCCGTCGCGCTGCTGCAAGAGCAGGGGGGTAGCATCAACAATGTGGATATCGCCTTGATTGCAGAGGCCCCCAAGGTATTGCCCTTTGTCGCAGAGATGAAGGCGACACTAGCCCCCGTTTTAGGTGTGAAGCCCAAGCGTGTGGGGATTAAGGCCACGACCAATGAAAAGCTCGGAGCGCTGGGTAGGCGCGAAGGCATGGCCGCCTTTGCCACTGTTGCCATTCAAGTCCCTGACAAAGATTAATTTTTAGCATTATTCACGACAATCATGAATCCTAATCTGCTCATCCGCGCGCACATGTTCTCTGAAATTTGTGCGAAGAAGGGAAAAGTCATCACCTTTGCAGAAAGCTGCACGGGTGGTCTGATTGCCGCAGCTCTCACCAGCGTCCCCGGTGCCTCCAAAATCTTTAAGTACGGCTGGGTTTGCTACTCCGCCGAAGCAAAGAATGTCCAGTTGGGCGTGGATATGGACTTGATAGCTCGCGAAGGTGTGGTCAGTGAAGCCGTCGCCCTCGCCATGGCCGAGGGCGCTTTGGAGAAATCCCAAGCGGACAGCGCCATCGCCCTGACGGGTAACGCAGGACCAACGGCCGAAGTGGGCTCCGCCCCCGTCGGCACCGTCTGCATCGCCTTAGCGCGTCGCTGTGGCGACCGCCTCAGCCTGACCCTCGACCTGCAAGGGCTGGAGCGCAATCAATGGCGCGAACGCGTTGCCATGGAAACCTTCGACTTTATGCTTTCGCAGATTCAATCGAATAAATCCTAAGCTGCGCACGTGCTTTGCGCTTGTAAGTGCATGCCCAGCGTTGTATCATGGGGGCATGTCGAATCTCAATGACCTTTTTGCCTTTTTAAGCATCCCCAGCGTCTCTGCCCAAGAGCAGTATGCCGCTGAGGTTGAAAATTGTGCCGACTTTCTTGTCGACAAGCTCTCCTCCCTTGGATTTGATGCGACCAAGCATCTGACGAGCATCCACCCCATTGTGGTGGCTCACAGCCCTAAGCAAGAGGGTAAGCCAACGGTCGTTCTCTATGGTCATTATGATGTGATGCCTGTTGATCCGATTGAGCTTTGGGACTCCCCCCCCTTTGAGCCCGAGATTCGTGATGGTCGCATTTATGCGCGCGGTGCATCGGATGATAAGGGCGAAATCATGGCGCTTATCCTTGGTGTGCAGGAGCTGCTTAAGGAGGACGGCAAGCTGCCCCTCAACATCATTTTCTTGCTCGAAGGTGAGGAAGAACGTGGCAGTGAAACCCTGTTTGAATTTATTCAAAAGCCTGAAAATCAAGAGGAACTCGCTTGTGATGTGATGCTCGTGTGTGACACGGGTATGGCCGCACTTGATATTCCATCCCTCTCCTACGGTCTCAAGGGCTTGGCTTGCTTTGAGTTGAAGGTGTCTGGCCCTGCGATGGACTTGCATTCTGGTCTCTTTGGCGGTGCGGTGGCTAACCCCATCACCACCCTTTGCGAGATGGTCGCAACGACTCATGATGCCAACAATCACATCAGTATCGACGGATTCTACGATGGTGTGTCCGAGCTGGCTGATTGGGAACGCCAAAGCTGGAGCCGCGTGCCTGGCATGAGCAACCGCGAACTTGCGGAGCTCACAGGTGTGCCCGCGCTGCAAACAGAAAAGGGCTATACAGGTGCCGAGTGCGTCTATGCCCGCCCAACATTTGAGCTCAATGGCATTTCTGGTGGCTACGAGGGCGAAGGCTCCAAGACGGTTATCCCCACCCATGCCATCGCCAAGATGAGCTGCCGTTTGGTACCAGGTCAAAACCCAAGCAAGGTGATGGACTGTGTGAAGGCTCACTTTGAAAAAGTTTGCCCAGAGGGCGTCAAGATGCAGTTTGCCGCTCAGCACACGGGCGAGGCCTACCTCAGCGACCCCCACTCCCGCTATGGCAAGGCGGCTCAAACCGCGTTGGAAAACACCTTTGGCAATCCCCCAGTGCTGGTGCGCGAAGGTGGTTCGATTCCTATCGTGGCCGAGGTGTCGAAGAAGCTGGGTGTCGAAGCGCTCTTTGTGGGCATGGACTTGCCTGATGCCCGCATCCACTCCCCCAATGAAAACATGCGCGTGGAGCTCTTTGAAAAGGGTATTGTGATGACGAAGAACTTGCTTCGTCTCATGGGCGAAATTCAATAAAGTCTGGCATGGCGATGAATGCGGTCGAGATTGAGAACCTTCACAAGAGCTTTCACGGCAATTGGGGGCGTCACTCGGTCTATGCGGTCAAGGGGGTGAGTTTAAGCATCCCCGAAGGCTCGGTCTACGGCTTGATTGGGCCCAATGGCTCGGGCAAAAGCACGATGATGAAGGCTTTGTTGGGGCTACTTAGCCCCGATGAAGGTCAATGTCGTGTTTTTGGCAAGCTCGCGACGGCTGCTAGTAATAGGCATGAGGTGGGTTTTTTGCCTGAAAATCCTTATTTTTATAAGTTCCTTACAGGTCGTGAGACGCTGCGTTTTTATGCGCGCCTTTGCGGCTTGCGTGGCAAGGAGCAGCGAGAACGCTGTACGGAATTGTTGGAGTTGGTCGGGCTAGAGGATGCCGCCGAGCGTCGTGTTGGTACCTATTCCAAGGGGATGTTGCAGCGCATCGGCATGGCTCAGGCATTGATTCAAAAGCCCCAATTAGTTGTACTTGATGAGCCGACTGCAGGTGTTGACCCCATCGGCTCGCGTTTGATTCGTGACATCATCGTGAAGCTTCGCCAACAGGGCATGACCGTTTTTCTCTGCTCCCACTTGCTGGAGCAGGTGCAGGAGATTTGCGACCGCGTGGGTATTTTGTATCAGGGTTGCTTGATTGCCGAGGGTACGATTGATGAGTTGACCCGTGACCGCGGGCGTCAGGAGGTCACCTTGAAGGATGCCAGCCCAGAGATGCTAGCCCAAATCAAAGAGCTAGCAGGCGAGCATTGGGTGTCTACTCAAAGTGCCCGCAATAAGCTAGAGCAAGTTTTCCTTGATGGGATTCGGGCTCAGATGGCGAAGAAGTGAGCTTTTTAAGCTTATAGGCATTGTGTCTGTTAGGTGCAATTGTTGGAGGTAATGGGGCTGTCTAGACTTATTAGACAGCCCCTTTTGATGGCATGAAAAACGCCCAGATGATTAACATCTGGGCGTTCTGTAAGTATAATGTGCGTCGCTGCTTAGCCGCGGTCCTTTTCGCGGGATACTGCACGCTTACGCTGCGTCGTATCAAGGATGCGCTTGCGCATGCGGATGAAGTGAGGTGTCACTTCCACCAGCTCATCAGCTTCAATGTACTCAATCGCGCGTTCAATGGAGAACATGCGTGGTGGTGTCAGCTGAATCGAGTCGTTCTTGTTCGCAGAACGGTGGTTGGTCAAATGCTTTTCCTTCGTTGGGTTGACGGCAATGTCACCAAGTTTTGGGTTTTCACCAATGATCATGCCTTCGTAAACTTCAACACCTGCTGGTACGAAGAGTGGTCCGCGTTCTTCAATGGCTTGAAGGGCGTATGGGCGTGTGGTTCCGTTTTCCAAGGAGACTAAGGTGCCGTTTGGACGGGTTACGATTTCCCCACAGTAAGGGGCGTACTCCTTGAAGAGGTGGGAGAAGATGCCGTGTCCGCTAGTCAGGTTGACGAGTTCGAATTCAAAGCCAATCAAACCGCGTGTTGGGATGGTGGCTTGGATGTAGCTGCGGCCGCCATCTTGTACGTCCATGTGCTCCAAGATGCCCTTGCGGTTACCGAGGATGCGGACGGCGCCGTTAGCGCATTCGGATGGCAGTTCGATGAAGAGTGTTTCAAAGGGTTCGCATCGGTGACCGTCGATTTCTTTGAAGATAACCTTGGGGCGAGAGACGAGGACTTCGTACTTTTCACGACGCATTTGTTCTACCAAGATGGAGATTTGCATGGTGCCACGTGCGGATACCATGAACACGCCAGCGAGGTCGGTGTCTTCGACTTTAATGGAGATGTTGGTGCGCATTTCGCGCATCAGGCGGTCGCGGATGACGCGGCTGGTGACGTTCTTGCCGTCTTGACCAACGAGGGGACCATCGTTGATGCTGATTTCCATTTGAACGGTTGGGGGCTCGATGTCAACGAAGGGAAGGGCTTCTTCCTCTGGGTCGGCGACGAGTGTTTCACCGATGTCTACGTCTTCAAAGCCTGACAGGCCGATGATGTTACCTGCCACACCGATGGTGGAGTCGGATGTTTGAAGTCCGTTGTATTCAAAAAGTTTGGTGACTTTGCCTTGAACCTTGCGTCCATCGGGGCGAAGGAGGTAGAGGGTATCACCCTTTTGTGCCTTACCGCTAGTCACGCGACCAATGGCAACACGACCCACGTAGTCATCCCAGTCGATGTTGGAGATGAGCATCTTGAAGGGCTTATCAGGGTCGGCATCCTTAGGTGCAGGGATGCGGCTGACGATTTTTTGAAGAAGAGGGGTGCAGTCAACAGGTGGTTCACCTTCCATGCTGTTCATGAAGTAACCATCGCGGGCGGAACCGTAGACGACAGGAGCTTCAAATTGCTCTTCTGTAGCGTCGAGTTCGAGAAGGAGTTCTTGGACTTGTTCTTCAACCTTAGGTACGTTGGCGTGGGGGCGGTCAATCTTGTTGATGACGATGAGGGGCAGCAAGCCTTCTTGCAGGGCTTTGCGAAGGACGAAACGTGTTTGAGCTTGGGGTCCTTCGTAGGCATCAACAACGAGGATGACACCGTCAACCATCTTCATCACGCGTTCAACCTCGGCACCAAAGTCGGCGTGACCGGGGGTATCAACGATGTTGATGGTGTAGCCATTCCAAAGGATGGAGGTGTTCTTGGCTTTAATGGTAATGCCTTTTTCGCGTTCCAAATCCATGGAGTCCATGGCTCGTTCCTGAGTCTCCTGATTTTCGCGGTAGGTGCCACCTGCTGCAAGGAGTTGGTCAACGAGTGTGGTTTTGCCGTGGTCAACGTGGGCAATAATGGCAAGGTTTCTGAATTGTGAGGAGGTGCTCATATAGTTACGTCCCAAATGGGGTGCGCAGAGTTTATCACAGTTTCTTTCACTTGCAAAGTGTAAAGGATGTCTTGGCGCAAAAAAAGAGGCACCGAAGTGCCTCTTTGATTGTTATCTCACGCGGGAGCGTGGGGAAAGGACAATGGGTACGCCGCTTGCCTTGATGCTTTGGCGGATGGCGTTGCGCAGGAATTGCGCGTAGCTGTCGGCAAGTAATCGCTTGTCGTTGACAAAGAGGACGTAGGTGGGTACGGGGATGGTGGTGTAGCGTTCGTTGACGGCTGTTGTGGCGTAGAAGAGTTTGAGTCGCTTGCGCAGGGAGCGGTTCATCGGTGGTGGGTTTTGCTCCATGATACGCGATAAGAGTCGGTTGAGTTCCCCTGTGCCGAGGACGTTTTGGGCTTCTCGTTGTACGACGCCTACGCCCTTGAAGATGTGCTCGATGCCGCGTCCTTCTTTGGCGGAGACGATGGCGGCTGGCGCGTAGTCTAGGAAGAAGAGTTGTTCGCGGATTTCATCCATGGCTTGCTCCTTTCGTGCCGAAAGGGGCGCGTCGGGGAAGTAGAGGTCAAATTTGTTCATCACGATGATGCAGGGTTTGCTCTCTTTGGCGATGGCAGAGGCGATGCGTCTGTCTTGCTGGGTGATGCCCGCAGCCATGTCGATGACGAGTAGGCAGATGTCGCTGCGTCGGATGGCTTTTTCGCTTCGCATGGCAGAGAAGACTTCCACCGATGTGTCGCGCTTGGCGCGTGGGCGCATGCCGGCGGTGTCGATGAGCATGTACTTTTGCTTACCGTGGGTGTAGGGGATGTCGATGGCATCACGTGTGGTGCCTGCGACATCGGAGACGATGGTGCGTGCATCTTCCAAAATGGCATTGACGAGGGATGATTTGCCTGCGTTGGGGCGACCGACGATGGCCATGCGGATGGGGGTTTCTTCGGTCACTTCTTCACGGTCGGGCTCGTCTTCTGGGTTGGAGTTGCCATCAAAGCGCTCTTGCTCTTTGCGCAGGGGGGCTTTGAGCTCCTTGAGCTTGAGGTCGAGCTTGTGGGCCAGTTCGTCAAATCCGCGTCCGTGGGCGGCCGAGGTGAAGATGTAGTTATCAAAGCCCAGTTCGGTGAACTCTCCAAGGTTGAGGTCTTGCTTATCGGTATCTGCCTTGTTGAGTATCATCATGACGGGCACTTCGCTCTTGTGCAGAAGTTCGGCAATGACTTTGTCAATTGGGGTCAGGTGGTCGCGGCAGTCGCAGACGAAGAGGATGAGGTCGGCTGTCGCCATGGCGATGTCGGCCTCTTGAGAGACTTGCTTGGCAAATCCATCGTCAAGGGTGGAGCCGATGCCGCCCGTGTCAACGACGAGGGCTTCGTGGCTGGTGATGCGCACCATGGCGCTGAGTCGGTCGCGGGTAACACCAGGTTGGTCGTGAACGATGGCGATGCGACGACCGACCATGCGGTTGAAGATGGCTGATTTGCCGACGTTCGGGCGTCCGACGATAGCGATTGTTGGGGTATTCATAATGGGCTAAAAAAGTGGGTTAGTTGATGCGGTCTGTAGCGGAGTGAACGTCGTTAAATCCATCGTTCTTGTCCACTTGAACATGGGGTACGGCACCGACGATGGTGACGCCTGCACCCGTGACGACAAGGTCGATGGGTCCCTGTGTGCGACGATAGATTTGATACTTGACGCGATTGCCATCGGGGTTCATGACCGCGTAGGTGTAGTACTTGGGTGTTGACTGACAGAGCATGTGCATGTTTTGCTTGCGGTCAATGATGATGATGGGCGTCATGAAGTTGAGGAATCGACCGAGATAGCAGGCGTTAAGGGCGATGCCTGAGTTGGCATCAATGACTTGCCCAAAGATGCAGTCGGTGTTGTCGGTGTGCAGCATTTTGGCATGTAATTGCAACTTGCGACCCTTGTTTTGGATGTTGAAGCAGCGCATGCTGGAGCCATAGGCCAGGTTGATGCTAGTGCGATTTGAGCTGTAGGTGCTTGTGCCATCGGGCATGCGGACGGTGGCGGTAATCACGTAGTTGCCCATGCGGGAGAAGTTGAAGTAGGGCTTGATGTTGAGTTCAAAGGTGCGTGTGCTCCCTGGGGTCAAGGTGAGTTCGGGGAATCGGGGGGATGCCAGTGCAGCGACCCCTTCGGGGCAATTGGTGGCCGATACGGTGAAGTGCAGCCATTTGCGAGCATCGGTATTGGTGAGCTTGAGATGCTGGTCGGAGCTGTTGACGATGGTCAGTCGCAGGGCGATGGCTTCCCCGAGCATGTAGTCTTGGCGCACGGGTGCCATGCGGACGTCGAGCTGCGCTTGGGCAAAGGGCGACATCAGCAAGATGCAGCACAAAAGGCAAAGTTTGATGAGTTGGTTCATGGTGTTTTATCGCTTAGGTGTTTTGATGATTCGGAAGCTGGTTTTGGCACTGGTGTTGTGGGGGTCGCTCTCGCGTTCGATGCTGCCATCAGCATTGATGAGGATGTAGCTTTTTTGATAGAGGGGGAGGTCTTGTGTGTCGCGACTCCACTCCGCTAAGTCGTTCTTATCAGTCTCTTGTTTGATGAATTGCAGCTGGGCTGCTGTGGGGATTGATGCTCGGTTGAGCCGCGCGTAGACGATAGCGTCCCAATAGCTTACCGAGTGAACGGGCTTTGTACAAGTTTTTTTATCATGAAGTTGCTCCATTTGTTCGCCCCAGTTGGTGGGTTTGTGCTTGCGGCTATCCTCGGGAATGCCTTTGTGGAGCCGCTCTAAATCACTAGGGCTCATTCGCTCTATGCGGCTTAAAAAGCGTTGATAGTCCAGCACGCTGATGGGGTGAATCATTGTGGCGAGTTGCTTTTCGTTGATAATCAATTCTTCATAATGATTGGGGTCCAACTTGTTGGGTTGAATCCATTGGACGATGCTGGCAAGTAGTGCCCCGAAGAGTAGGGCTAGCAGTCCCACGCAGACGGGGAGCTGGCGACCTCGGTGACGCCGTCCTTGTAGCAGGCCTTCATTATCTTGCGTCTCTGCAAGGTCCTTAACCAACTCGGGGTGCAGTTGTTCGATGATGAGGCTGGCCGTTGAGCCAATGGTACCCCAGTTGAGCAATTGCCCATCGTAGCCATCTTGCAACCAAGAGATGAGGGTGTAGACTCGGTTTTGTCCTTCCGCGTTGTTATTGGGGAGCACGGGGATGATGAGTTCTGCCAGTTCTGCCATTTTGATGCTGCGGCTCACTTCTTCCTCCCCGAGGGAGCGCGCTGGGGAGAGAAAGCAAAATTGCTCCTCCGATAGCTGGTAAACGGTGTTTGCTGTTAAACAATTGCTGCGGATGCGCTGGGCGTTGCAGTAGTGGTAAAGCTCGCAAACTTGCTCCAACAAGCGACAGACGGCAAACGGGGTAAGGCGCTCGTTAGCGCTTGCTAGTTCTGCCAGTGATTTACCTTTGGGGCGCTCTTGGCAGACGAGCCAGTAGTCATCCAACTCAACAGCCTCATAAACAGGCATCACGCCAGGAATTTGTTCTGCAACTCGAACACGCGCTGATTCGACAAAGTGCTCGCGAGAGATGTTTGTCGTCTTCGCGTTAATCAACTCAACAATCACGATGCGCCCGACATGGATTTGCTGCGCTTCATAGAAGCTACGATCATGCTGAGAGCCTAGCAGGCTTAGCAGGGTGTAGTCTCCTACTTGTTGAGGAAGCTCATTGATGGTGGCGGGCATGTCGGTGGGTTGTGGTGTTATTGGAAGTCGGCGTAGGGGATGGCTTCTTCAAAGCTGTAATCAAGACCATCATCGGGCAAGATGGAATTGTTGAGTTGATTGTTGCTGTTGAGTCGCTGTTCGTGGAGGATGAGGACGGATGGGCTGCTGATGCAGTCCATGGGCTCCCCCTTATAGTAAAGTTTAGCAGTAAATCCGTAGTACTTGCTGTTATTGGGTTTGCCGTGCAGGTTGGGGATGGTGTAGCGGGCGATGAGTCGCTCTTCGTAATCCTGCCACGTTGGGGTTTCGTTCTCCCAGAGTAGCTCGGGGGCTTGGTCGGCCAGTTTGATGTCTTTGCTGTTTTCAATGTCGAAGAACTGAATGTGGATATAGATGTCCTCGGCAAGCAAATCTTCGCGCTCCGCAAGCAAGATGGGTAAGACGACTTCCACCGTTTCTCCGTCCTCTCCTCGGCTGGAACGCTCGTACTTGGGGCCAAAGGCCAGCTTGCCGCGCATGGCCGAGGGTAGATTGATGCCGTACGTTAAACGACGTGCCGCCTTCTCAAAATATTTGCCAGCTTTGTCTCGCATGGCGTAGAGTTCTGCATAGTACTGGCGCGCTTTGTCGGGGTTGAGTAACTTATCATAGGCCATGCCATAATAGTAGAGCAAAGCAGGGTGATTTGGCTCAATGAGGATGGCTTGCTCAAAACTCAAAACGCAGCGCCGCATGTCCCCCTCGACCAATGCTGCGACACCGGCATGAATCAGTCGATCGAGCTCCGCTTGGTCTTTATTGTCGGCTGGGGCTTCTTCCTGCTTCGTTTTGGCGACCGCTGCTGCTTGCTCCTGTTCAAATTGTTCGACGAGAATATCGGTTTCTTGGTTGAGGATGTCGTCAATATCACGAGGGCGCAAATCTGGGACATCGCCTGAATCATTCGATGTTGACACCATGGCGGGGGCTTGCGTGCCGACGCTGGCCGATCCCTTGGTGGGGATGAGCTTGGCGAGGCTTTGCGCCTCCATTTCTGCTGCTCGGGCAAGGGCGACCTCTAAGGCGGTGTTCTGGGTGTGCTCTAGCCGCTCGACGTAGGTGTTCATGCGCCCATTGAGCCCGAGCCCAAAGACGAGAATCTCTGCAAGCAAAAGCAGCAAGAGGGCGGGAATGACAAACACAGCCGAGCAAAGCATGCGCAGAGTGCTGCGCATGCGTGCCGTTAGCTGGGCGGGAAGGGGGGCTCGCTCAGGCTTTTGTGGCGCTTTCGTCCTTGGCATATTCGATGAGTTCACCTTGGTATTGGGCAAGCACAGCTTGCATAAAGCGCTCGGCAGGTTGGTCGTCTTTTTTCGCAAAACCACCATAAGTCATGCCGTCTGCCTTTACTTTTTTACCCTTGACGGTGAAGATGGCTGAACCCTTGTAACCTGCGCCCCACTGGCGCATGTCGATGCGTTCGATATCGGCTATATCAAATTGTTGTCCCGCTACGGTCAACTTGGTGCCAGCGATGGACATTTGGCGCTTTGCGGTGCGGACGGTGAAGAAGAGTAGGATGAAACTCAAGGCAAAGGTGACCCCAGAGGCAATCCATTGCTCTGCGATGCTAGCCGCATCATGGGGGTCTGCGGGCTTCAGTTCAAAACGCATGCGGGCACTGTAATCCATCCAAGCATCATTCCAGCCCTTGCGCATGACTTGGTAATGGAGAAATTCCTCTGGCATGGAGTTGACTGACTGGCATTCTGTAGGCAGGGGGTAGAGGGTTGACTTGCCCTCCTTATCCTTGACCACACAAAGGACACCATCGACCACGCTTGCTTCAATCAGTGGGGTGGTGGGGGTGTTTTTTTGTTTCCATTGGTCCTCGCTCATCTCCGGAGCCTTTTCACCACCCTTGGCAAAAGCTTGATAGCTAAAATAGGCTTCATTTTTCTGCTGGTAGCCTATCTGAGCATCATACAAAAAGTAAAAACCAAAGCCCCAAAGTGCCAGTAGTAGGACGCCAAAACGCATCATTGTGTCTGCGGTTGCTTTGCAAATGATTGTTTTCTCACTCATATGAGCTATAGTAACATATTGGGCATCCATTTGCCTAGCACAAAAATAGTCATTCAGGATAGGACTTTGATTCAGTGCTAATTTTGCAAGCTTAGGTGCATGGAGGAGTTTTGGCTTGCAAGAGTACTCTATAGATGGGATGATAGATTCATGGTCTATCAGCAGGTGATTATAACAGGTGCTTCTTCGGGCTTTGGCATGGCATATGCTCGCTACCTCGGTGGGGAGTGTGATCACATGGTGCTCATTGCGCGTCGGTATGAGATGCTGCTCGAATTGAAGGTGGAACTTCAGGGTGCCTTCACCAGATTGAAGGTGGAATGCATCGCCTGCGATTTGGCGCAACCTGCGCAGCGTGATTCCTTGATAGTTCACCTCAAGGCGGGTATTAAGGGTCCAACTCTGTTGATTAATAATGCTGGACTTGGGGATTATGGAAGCTTTGCCGAGGGCCCCAGCTCTGCCTTGCACCAGATGATTGAGGTGAATATGGCGGCTCCGACCTACCTTTGCCATGCCCTCTTGCCAGAGATGAAGCGCGAGGGCGGTGCGGTGATGAATATCGCCTCCTTGGCGGCGGATTTGTTCATCCCCGATTTTGCGGTCTATGCCGCGACTAAATCCTACCTTGCATCCTTGAGCGAGGCTTTAAATTTAGAGTTGCGCGAAGCGGGTATTCCAGTGTTGGCTGTTTGCCCTGGTCCGGTGCACACGGGCTTTGGCGCAGTGGCTCGACGCGCTGGATTTACGGGGAATATGACCCCTGGTAAGGATTTCTTTGATACCGATGTGGGGACGGTTATCGACGGCTCGATTCGCGCCTTGCGCAATCGTAAGAGTCGCTATTACCCTTCTGTAAAAATTCGCTTGCTCGCCTTACTGATTCGCAACATGCCCTTGGCGGTGATGCGTTTTATCATGTCTTACCGCCCGCGCAAGGTACAATCCGAGAAAGGGGGGCAGGCATGAGTCGTCAGCGCAATCGTCGAAAACCCTCTGTGTGGCGTTTTTTTGCTGTTTGCCTCGGTCTGTCGCTCTTGCTGGCTTCCGCTTCGCTCTGTACGCCCTATCCTGAACGGCTTTTGACCTTATTCAAGACCCCAGCTGCACCCGTGGCTAAAGTGGTCAAACCCAATAAGCAGAGGAAGAAACCAAGTGTCCAAGTTGTCATTCCGCCCGAGCATCCTGCCGAGTTGGAGCTGCTGGCGTGGGACCCAAAGGATAGCTTTGCGATGCCCATCATCAATTTGCCGCCATTCCCCCCAGCGCTCCCCGAGCGCGTGGAAGAGGGGCAATACGACCACATTAACCAGATGGGACGAGGGGTGAGCATCCACAGCCATGTCAATTTTGCCGCGGGGACGACTGCTGCCAAAGATAGGGAGTTGCCCGAGGCTTATCAGTTGAAGGTCTCCTTAAATTTAACCATGCCGCAGGCGGGTGGTAAGGAAGACCTTTTGGCGGTTAATCCCGATTTGCCCCATGTTTTAGCGGGTTTTGACCGCTTGATGGATGCTGCAAGTGTCTCGCCTTGGTATCATGCCCTGATGCTTCATAAGCAGAATCGCGTGCGCAAAAATGCGGCGACGCTCAGTCGGGTGCTCGATCGGCATAATTTTTATGATACCGAGACGATTTTGCAGATAGAGGCACCCGATAGCAAGCGCAAATTAGTTTGGATTCAGGCGGATATGGATGTTGTCTCGGATGGCTCTGATGGTGACCGCTTGCCCGACATGCCCAAGGCGATTCGAGAGAGCGATCACTACCAGCCAACGACATCCTACCGCTGGAAAAAAATGGGGTCGAGCCCCAACCCTCTGTTGCCTCATTGGCGTGAGCGTGTTAAAAGCTTGCAGAAGAATCGAGGCAGTGCATCCGCCATTCAGCAGGCGAAGAATACCATCTTTGAGTTGGAGCGCTACAGCTTCCTGCTTGCTGACTATGACCCCTTCATCGTCTTATCCCTGACCATGCGTGAAGGGAAGTCGGATTACAAAGCACAGGTGGGTGATTACGTGGTCGTCATCGTTGGTAAGAAGGCCTATCCCGCCATCGTGGGGGATTATGGACCAACTTTTAAAAGTGGTGAGGCTTCACTGCGACTCTGCAAGGAAATTAACCCCAAGGCGACTGTCTATTCGCGTCCCGTTTCTGATTTGACGGTATCTTACCTCGTCTTCCCTGGTAGCAAGGCGGAAGAGCATGGCCCCATTGACTACAAGTTGATGTACGAGCGTTGTTCGGTACTCTTGAATGAGATTGGCGGACTTGGTGAAGGAATCGTGCTGCAAAAGCTAAGTGATAAGCTACCATCCATGGAGGAAATCCTTAGAAAGCAGAAAGCAAAGGAAAAAACACGATAAAATGACCGTAGAGATATCTTTCGGCTTGACAAATACCTGAAAAAATAGTTACATAGTCACCCGCATGTCTAAGAAGCTTAAAATCGCACTTCCTAAGGGTAGCCTTCAAGACGCTACCGTCGACCTTTTCCGTAAGGCCGGCTTTAACATCGTTGTCTCAAGCCGCAGCTACAAGCCAACTTCCGACGATGACTCTCTCGAACTCTACCTCATCCGCGCCCAAGAAATTGGTCGTTATGTAGATCAAGGCTTCATTGACGCAGGTATTACTGGTCGCGACTGGATTTATGAAAACCGCGCAGACGTTGATGTTCTCTGCGACCTTCAATACTCCAAGGCCACTAGCAACCCAACACGTTGGGTGCTCATCGTACCAGAAAACAGCCCTATCAAGTGTGCTGCCGACATGGAAGGCAAGCGCATCGCCACCGAAGGTGTTGGTATCACCGAACGCTGGCTTGCTGAAAAGGGTGTTAAGGCTCAAGTAGAATTTTCTTGGGGTGCCACCGAAGTTAAGGTTCCTGACCTTGTTGATGCCATTGTTGACATCACTGAAACTGGCTCCTCCATCCGTGCTAACAAGCTTCGCATCGTTGACACTCTGTTGACCTCCTACCCACAGTTCGTTGCGAACAAGGGTGCTATGGAAGATGAATGGAAGCGTGAAAAACTTGCTAACATGGTCATGATGTTGCGCGGTGCTCTCGAAGCTCGCGGTAAGGTCGGTTTGAAGATGAACCTTCCAGAAGCCAACATCGAAGCTCTCGTCGAAAGCCTGCCATCCCTTCGCCGCCCAACAGTTGCACCTCTGACCGAAGCCGGTTGGGTTGCGCTTGAAACGGTGATTGAAGAGCAAGTCTCTCGCGAAATTATCCCACAGCTCAAGGCTTTGGGAGCAGAAGGAATCATTGAGTACCCTCTCAACAAATTGGTTCACTAAACAATCTCTTCTCATCCTGAGAAATTAAACAAACGAAATAATAACACTAGATTATGGGATCGCTTAAGAAAAGACGTAAGGCCAAAATCAACAAGCACAAGCGCAGCAAGCGCATGCGCCAGAACCGCCACAAGAAGCGTTTGCGTTACAAGTCCTAAGTTGCGCTGCGCGCTTAGGCCACGTCCACGCAAGCGAGGATGTTCTTTTTCACGGTGTCACCTGTTTCAGGTGGCACCGTTTGTCGCTTCGCTCCAATTCCCCATTGTCTTGAAGCTCTGCTCCAAGACTTTAGCCTTGAGTCCTAGCGTTCTCCGTGATAAAATCTTCGGCATGTTCTACATTTCAACGGCTATTGATTACACCAACGGTTCCCCTCATATTGGTCATGCTTATGAGAAGGTTCTTGCAGACGTTATTGCGCGCTGGCAACGAATGCGCGGTGAAGAGGTGTTCTTCCTCACTGGCGTTGACCAACATGGACAAAAGGTACAGCAAAAGGCCGCGGAGTGCGGGCAAGAACCCCAGCAATACGCAGACGAAGCCACGGCTCGTTTTCGTGCCCTTTGGGAAGAGTTAGGACTCTCCTACGATGCTTGGGCGGCAACGACGGACCCTCGTCACAAGAGTTGCGTTCAAAAGATTTTAACAGCACTCAAAGAGAAGGGCTGTTTGTACAAAAAAGCATACAAGGGTTTTTATTCGGTTCGTCAAGAACAGTTCTTGACCGATAAAGAACGCAACGAGGAGGGCGAATTTGGTGCCGAGTGGGGTGAAGTTGTTGAGCTTGCCGAAGAAAACTGGTACTTCAACCTCAGCCAACACGCTGCGTGGCTCAAGTCCTTTGTGGAGCAAAGTCCTGATGTCGTTACCCCTGCCTTCCGCAAGGTGGAGTTGCTGCAAGCCATTGAACGCGCCTTTGATAATGATCTTTGCATCTCTCGCCCCAAGGAACGCCTCAGCTGGGGTATCCCACTTCCCTTTGATGAGGACTTTGTGACCTATGTCTGGTTTGATGCCCTCATCAACTATATTTCCTTTGCTGGCTACTTGGCCGAGGACGGAAGCGGCTTGCCCGACTTCAATAAACTGTGGCCTGCCGCTTGCGAGGTGATTGGTAAGGATATCTTGGTTCCTGCCCACGGTGTTTACTGGTTGGCCATGCTTCATGCCATGGGCTTTGAAGACAATCAAATGCCTAAGCTGCTCGTTCATGGCTGGTTAAATATCAATGGTGAAAAAATGTCCAAGTCCCTTGGTAACATCGTCAACCCCATGGATATTTGTAAAGATTTTGGTGCCGAGCCGCTGCGCTACTACCTTGTCCGCGATACGAAGACTGGCTATGACAGCGACTATGATTTCGATCGTCTCAAAATGCTCTATAATACAGAGTTGAGCAATGATTTAGGCAACCTGCTTAATCGTTCCATCAACATGTGCATGCGCTATACAGAAGGTCGCGTCGCCCTTGCCGAGGGTGATGACGAGCTCTCGGTCGCTCTGCGCGAAAGCCTTGCTGCTAGTACCGCGCGTTTCACCGAGCGCATGAATGCCTACAGCACGTCCGAGGCCTTGGCTGCCCTCAATGCCCATGTCGCTGCTTGCAATGGCTATATTGAGCAAACAAAACCTTGGGTTCTCGTGAAGGATGAAGCCGCCATGCCTCAGCTGCAACGTGTGCTCTACCACCTTATTGAGAGCTGCGCCCATGTCGGTTATCTGCTTGGCTGTGTTCTTCCTGAAGCTTCAGCGCGCATCTTGGCTCAGTTGCAACTTGATATGAGCGGTAAGTTTGTACAAGATTTGGCATGGGGTATGTTGCCAGATGGTCACGCCCTTCTGGAGCCCACCCCTGTCTTCCCTCGCATCATGTCGGAGGAAGAAAAGCAAAAGATGGCCGAAAAGGCGGCTAAGGCTGCGGAAAAGGCTGCTCGAAAAGCAGCGGCTGCTGCGCAGCAGGGATAAGCCCATCCCCTCATTTTAAACCGCCAGCCTCTGATTTCTTAGGAAGTCAGAGGCTGATGATTTGTGGAATGCGCAGGTCATGCGCTTCGGTAGGGATGCCGTCCACAAGCTGTTCAGGAAAGCAGAGGGCGATGCATCTCGCTTGGGGACACTGGGGTAGATAGCGGTCATAATAGCCGCCGCCATAGCCTAGGCGTGCCCCCTCACGGGTAAAGGCTACACCAGGTACGATGATGACATCAAGCTCTGCCGCAGCAATCGTGGGGCAGGTGAGATGGGGCTCCCAAAATCCTTTTTTGCTGCGCTCCATTTCGGAATCTGGTGCTTGGACTTGGTGAAAATTCATCTCCCCTTTGGCGTAACAGCGCGGGAAGTAGTACTGATGCTGGGGGAGTTCGCGCAGCAGTGGAATCATATCCACCTCATGCTCAAGCGAAGCGTAGATGGCCATGCGCATGGTCGTGGCTGTGCTTCCCCCGAGTTGCGCTGCGAGTTGCCGACGCAAAAGAAGGGACTGCTCCTTGCGGACAGCCCCGATGCAGCTTGACTTCAGGCGGTTTAAAACCGCCTGACGAAGCTGATTTTTTTCTACGTTTAGTTCCATTCGTGTGGGGTTCGTCCAAAGATGGCGAGCATGCGACCCGTGTTGCCTTTTTCAACGCGGTAGGAGTAGAATTTCTCCAAATCGCTGGCTGTATCCAAACCACTGTCGATGATGTTTTCTGCAACTAATCCCTCGTCAAGTAGCTGCTTGGTGATGGCTGTGGCAATATCGACTTCAAAGTGTGGTGGGCGAATGCATGGGGAGATGACCGCCACGCAATCTGCGGGATTGGTACCTGCAAATTTCTTCATGGCGTTGATGGCTTGTTGCACAATGTTTTGCTCTGTCCCTGCCTTGCCAGAGTGAACCAAGGCGCGAGTGCCGATGACTTCATCATAAATCCAGACGGCAGCGCAATCGGCAACGTAAATAGCCAAGCAGCAATCTGCATTATGGGTGCAGACGAGACCATCCACACCAGCCACGGGGAAGGAGCAGCCAATATCACCCACGAGGGCGACTTTGTTGCCATGAACTTGTTGGGCTCGGCGAATCATTTTCGGCTCGATGCCGCTCTCTTGCACAACTTGTTCATGCAGTGGGGTCAAGGCTTGAACCGTGGCTTTGCGGTCTGTCGATACAGGGATGTCTGCTTGACGTGTGATGAATCTTGCCACATTGTGAGAGGGCAGATTGAGGCGGTCGAGGTAGCTTGGTGCGTATTCGGACATAATGAGTGTTGGGGTGTTATTTGTTATCTGCGGGGGTGCAAAGAAGGGTTTTGAGCTGGGTAAAAGGGCAGTTTTCGTCAGAGCTGGCAAGCATGTTCGCCAGTTCGATGGCCATGCCTTCATGAACCTCGTCAACGAAGCTCGTACCAGCCTCGGTGATTTGAACTAAGATTTTGCGTCGGTCTGCCTTGGCTAAGCCTCGTTGAAGGTAGCCCATTTCTTCAAGTTTGTCAACGACTCCTGTGGCGGCCGCAGTGGAATGTCCCATCAATTTTGCCACGTTGGACATGGCGAGCGTCTTTTCTGTCGATAGATAACAGAGAAGAAAAAATTGAGGATAGGTGATGTGGATTTCTGCCAATCTGGGGGCCATCTTTAGAATCCAGCCGCGCTGCGTGTGCAGAACGATGTCGGCAATCAGTTTGGCGGTTTCATTAAGATTTGAACCAGAAGAAGGGAGAGAGTTTTTCTTGGTCATAGAGCTAAGTTGTTTACTTCTCTATTATTCAAGAAAAATTGATAAATGGCAAGTCTTAAATAAAAAAGGGGTGATGTTTTTTTGGTGCGATAGCGAGAGGCTTAATGAACGAGCTTAATGATTTGGAGCATTTCTTCGTTGTAAAGCTGGGCTTCATCCAAGCGTTGTACATGCTTTTTGATGGCATTCCACAGGGTATTGAAGTCCCCGACATGCTGCTCGGCGGCGATGTAGTCGGCGATGGTAGGCTCTGGCATCTTACGCTGGATTTGATGGAGCTCTTGCATGCTTGCTGCAAGTTCTTTCAAATGGGGAATCTGGGCATCACGACTTTGCTCATCGGTGCACTGGGCAAGGCTCATTTCTGTCGCGGATAGGATGTCAAGCAGTGCCAGTGCATAGTCCTGATGGGTCATGGTCTCTGGCAGCTCATGCGCGTGCAAGGCGGGTAGGGAGCTAAGAGCAAGAAGTGTGATGGCGGTCTTCATTGTTTATGCTTGGGTTTAAAGACTTGAACAGCCGTTCCGCAGGCGGGGCAGCGATACCACAGACAAAAGACGATATGAAAGGCAGTTGAATAATTGGGCCCGAAAAATAACCAGTCATGCGCATGCTTGTTGTGGGGATAATCTTTTAGGGAGAAGGTGGGGATGCGGCAAACTTGGCAGCGGATTCGCAAGCGTAAAAATAGAAAAATAACGTAGATTGCCGTGTATGCAACGACACCAATAGCGACTTCCTCAATATAGAAATCGGTGAAGATGGATACGATTAAACCTATTAAAGCCAAGACGAAGGTGGGTGTCATCACGACTGTCAGCAGGGCGGCAACGTAAGTTTTAAACGATTTGCGGCTGCGTTGAGCGTTGTTTTTGTTTTGGCGACCTGCACTCAAGCTTTTTGAATAGCCTTCTTGTGGGGTGCTGGTATGACGATGGTGATGGATTTTGCCTTCCTCCTTCCGTTGTTGTCGGGAGCCACGCGCTGCTTTGAACACGGGCATGATTTTTCGGCGTTCTTGACTTTTGGGCTCTGCGGGAGCTTCTGCTGGTTCGATGGTGATGGCCGTGCCTGGTGTAGCAGCTTGTGCCGAAGCGTACATTTGTTCAAGTTGCTTGCGGGTGATGACCGATTGATGCTCGGGAAAATACGTGCCTAGTTTTTCTAAGTCGCTCCAAGTTTGGGAGATGGGCTGATGAAGCAGGTCGTCCATGCATTTGATGCCCATGGCATCAAATGCGTGACGCGCTTTCGCATCAAGGTGTTGAAAATCGTGATTGTTCATGGGGGAGAGATTCCATTGTAGTGAGTTTGAATAAGCCACGGCAGCGCGTGTGCGCTGCCGTGGCGAGAGGGTGTTATTGAATGGATTGAAGCATGCTCTCCAATTGAGCTTTTTTGCTGTTCCATTCTTCGAGTCGTGCTTTTTCTTCCGCGACCACTGCGGCTGGTGCACGTTCGACAAATCCGGCATTGCCAAGTTTAGCTTGGCTCTTGGTGATTTCCTGTTCAATCTTGCTCAGTTCTTTACCAAGGCGCTTGCGCTCTGCATCAAGGTCAACCAATCCTTCCAGAGGCAGGAAGAGTTCACCCAGTGGTGTCAGTGCCATCGGTGTGCCCTTAGGAGCATCGTAGTCTGCATCAATGGTGGCATCGGCAGCACCTGCCAGCAAGGCAAGTCGTGTCATGATATCAGCATCCAGCGTCAAACTTGCTTTAAGGACAAACTTCACCTGCTTGTTGGTTGCAAGGTTGTACTCGGCCTTCAAGTTGCGGGCGCGGTTGGCTGTTTCATAGAGTGCGTTGGCCATGGCGCAAGCCTTGCTGATGTCGCTAGAATCCAAACCTGCCAACAGGCTTTCGGGGCAAGGCAGAGGGGAGTTGATGAGCGGCGCACCCTCATTGCGAGCGGCAAAACCAAGGCTTTGCCACAGCTCTTCGGCAATGTGGGGCATGATTGGTGCGAGCAAGGCCAAGTAGTGGCGCAGCACGGTGTCCATGGTGAATAGGGTGGCATTCTTCACCGCTGTGGTTTCCTCACCGCGAAGGTCAAGCTTCACCGCTTCAAGGAAGAGGGCGCAGTATTCATTCCAGAAGAAGTTGTAGAGCCCTTGCACGTAGGTGTTAAACTCGTACTTGGATAAGGCGTCGGCCGATTGGGCGTGCAGCTCCTTGAGCTTGCTGAGGATGTCGATGTGGACTGGGGTGAATTGAGGTGCTGGCTCCGTGGTGGAGGCACCTTGCATCATGCGGAAGCGCGCTGCGTTGTAGAGTTTGTTAGCAAAGTTCTTGCCCTCTTCAATTTGCTTTTCGTCAAATTTGACATCCGTGCCAGCAGGTGCGATGCGCATCAGACCAAAACGAAGACCATCAGCCCCATACTTGGCAATCAAATCAAGTGGGTCGGGGCTGTTACCGAGGCTCTTGCTCATCTTGCGACCCTTGAGGTCACGAACGATGGAGGTAAAGAAGACGTTGGAGAATGGCTTTTGCCCCGCAAAGCGGTAACCAGCCATGATCATGCGTGCTACCCAGAAGAAGATAATATCGGGACCTGTCACCAAATCGCTGGTGGGGTAAAACTTTTCGCGGCACGCTGCATCCATGGTGGCGAAAGGCCAAATCCAGCTGGAGAACCATGTGTCAAGCGCATCTTCATCTTGCACCCATTCATCCGAGTTATCTGGGGGATTGACACCGACGTAGAGGTCGCCAGCAGCGGCATCTTCAGCATCAAGCTTGGGGGCATCCTTCAAGGCATCAGCCTTGTCCTTGCGGTACCAAACGGGGATGCGGTGACCCCACCAGAGTTGGCGGCTGATGCACCAGTCTTGGATGCCACCCAACCAGTGGGCATAGGTCTTAGCCCAGCGTGCAGGGCGGAAGGTGATGTCACCATTCGCGACAGCTGCCTTAGCTTCGTCAACACAAGGGTACTTCAAGAACCATTGCATGCTGAGGCGTGGTTCGATTGGTACATTGGAGCGTTCGCTGATGCCGATGTTGTTATCGTAATCTTCGACCTTTTCGATGAGACCCTTCGCTTCCAAAATCTCGATGGACTTGTCGCGAGCCGCAAAGCGATCCATGCCGTGAAGCTCTGGCATATCGGGGCAATCAATCATGCCGCTGGCATCAATCACGCTGATGATTTCCAGATTATTCTTCGTGCCCACCTCAAAGTCAACCTTATCGTGAGCAGGGGTGATTTTAAGGCTACCAGTACCAAATTCAATCTCGACGTGATCGTCAGCGATGATGGGAATCTCCTTGTCGCAGAGGGGGCGAATAACAGTTTTGCCAATCAGGTGCGCAAAGCGTTCATCATCGGGGTGAACTGCAAGGGCAACGTCAGCCATGATGGTTTCTGGTCGCGTGGTCGAAACAAGCATTTGACCCGAGCCATCGGAAAGTTTGTAGCGAATCGTGTACAATTTGCCCTTGTTGGGGGTCATGATGACCTCCTCATCTGACAGGGCGGTGTGAAGAACGGGATCCCAGTTAACCATGCGGTAACCGCGGTAGATGAGCCCCTCATTAAACAAATCCACGAAGGTGCGAGACACCTCTGGAGCAAAGACATCATCCATGGTGAAGCGTTCGCGTTCCCAGTCACAAGAGCAACCCAAACGCTTGAGTTGGTTGATGATGATACCACCGTGCTTATCCTTCCAGTCCCAAACCATCTGCATGAAGGCCGAGCGACCCACGCTGTGGCGGGTTTGGGGTGGGTTGAGCTTAGCGAGCTCCTTTTCAACACGAGCCTGCGTAGCAATACCAGCATGGTCTGTACCGGGGAGCCAGAGAACTTCTTTACCCTCTTGGCGGGCACGACGGCATAAAATATCCTGAATCGTGTTATTGAGAACGTGCCCCATGTGCAGCACACCCGTGACATTAGGTGGGGGAATCACAATGCTGTAAGCAGCTTTATCAGACTTGGGGTTAGCGTGGAAGCAATCTTGTTCAAGCCAAGTTTGTTGCCATTTTTCTTCAACGAAAGTCGGTTCGTACGCTTTAGGGAGTTCACTCATGCGGCAAATATTTTACGCCAAAAGTAGCTATTTGACAAGGTTAAATCCGAATTCCTTCGGATCATCAATCGAAGGTGGTGTGACAGGATGAGTTATGTAGACACAAAAAAACCTAGATAAACAATGTTCATCTAGGTTTTTTTTACACGGACAGGGGGGGATTCGAACCCCCGGTACTATTGCTAGTACACTCGCTTTCCAGGCGAGCACATTCGACCACTCTGTCACCGGCCCTTGTGTTGGAACTTGGCTTCTTTCGTTGGAAAGTAGCGCTGCAAAGATTATACATGTTTAGCTGTGGCGTTGCAAGCTTTATTTTCCTTTATTGAGTGATTTTATTTTGTTGGCTTGGCACCGTGGAGCGGCTTTGCCACTTGCGTTCTTCTTCTTGTGGCGATATTGCCCTTTGACAATTTCCTCACAGTAAAGACCTCTTACATCGATGGACAGGCTGAGTCGTTGCTGTTACAATGCAGCGCGATGTATTCTGAAAGAATTGATTCTGTTCGTACTGTTTCCATGGAAACAGTGACTGGTTTCGTGCTGGCTGGCTATTTGGTGTGCTCTCTCTTGCTCTCAGGGCATGAAACGTATTGGCCGCTGTGGGTGATGTTGCTTCCTTTGTCCTTGGCTGCGTTTAAGGTGGAACTGTTGGGGCTGATTTGGTCGGGTGGCTCGTATATCTCTCCCGAGGCTCCGCGTTCTGTCTTGATTGTCAGTTCTTGGTTGTATAGCTTGCTCGTTGTTTTTACAATCTTGATGATGGCGCGTGATGCCGCTGGGCTGCTGCTTTCGTGCTGGGGAATATCCTTGCCGATGGATGCTTTGTGTTTGGTGGCGATGTTGGGTGCCTTGGCTCTGGCGACTTGGGGTACTTGGATTGGCTTGCAGCCCCCACGTGTGCGTGAGCAGTTGGTACGGTTGGAGAATTTGCCGGAGCATTGCGATGGGCTTCGTGTCGCCGTGCTGGCGGATATTCATGCCACTTCGGTGAATCATGCTGATTTTGTGGCCGAGATTGTGCGACGCACCAATGCCTTGAAGCCCGATTTGATTGTGCTGCCCGGTGATATGGTTGATGGTGCGGTGTCGTTGCGCGCGAAGGATGTTGCGCCTTTGGCAAGCTTGCACGCGCCTTTAGGGGTGTATGCGGTGGCGGGTAATCATGAATATTACTCGGGCTACAACTCTTGGATGGCCAAGTTTCGAGCCTTGGGTATTCAGGTCTTAGAAAATAGTAATGCTGAAATTTTACCAGGTTTGACCCTAGCTGGTGTGGGTGACCCCGTAGGTGACGAGGGTTTCCCTGGGCAATCTTATGCTGTCCCCGGTGTTGATTTAGCTTCGGCTGTCGCAGGGGCGAAGGGTTCGCTCATTCTGCTGTCTCACCAGCCTTGTGTCGCGCGGGAAGCCGAGAGCTATGGTGTTGATTTGCAGATTTCAGGGCACACGCATGGAGGCATGATGCTGGGGCTTGACCGCTGGATTGTTGCGCCCCATAACAAGGGATTTGTCGCGGGGCTCTACCAGTATAATCAGACGCAGGTTTATGTGAGCCGCGGGGCGGGAATTTGGCCTGGTTTTACCTTGCGCTTGGGTGTTCCGGGTGAGATTTCCTTGCTCACCCTTAGCTCGCGTTAAGCGCGTTGGGCAACGAGTTCCGCATAGTTGACGCTGCTGCCGCCAAAGATGTCAAGCGCACTGCCGACGGTGGCATCCACTTGCCCTGCGCTGAGTTGGTCGATGAGCTCGAAGTCACTTAATTTGTTGATGCCTCCTGCGTAGGTGCAGGGGCAGCCGCGCCATTGCCCCAGCATGGTGACGAGCTCTTGGTCGATGCCTTGGCAAAGTCCTTCTACATCGGCCGCATGGATGAGGAATTCATCGCACTGGCTGGCGAGTTGGTCGAGGGTATGTGGGGTGAGCTCTAGGTTGGTGAGCGTTTGCCAGCGGTTCATGGCGACGGTCCACCCGCTGGTGGTGCGTTGGCAGCTGAGGTCAATGACGAGTTGTTGCTGGCCGATGCGTTCGACGAGTTGGTCGAGCAATCCTTGCTGAAATTCGCCCTGCTGGTTAAATAAGATGCTGGTGATGATGACGTGGCTGGCACCTGCGTCTAGCCATGCCTGCGCGTTGTCCAGATTGATGCCACCGCCAATTTGCAGTCCTTTGGGGTAGGCTGCTAGGGCGCTGCGGGCGGCCATGTCGTTACCGGGGCCCAGTTTGATGACGTGTCCGCCTTTAGCTGGTCGCGT
>JAWXTZ010000003.1:0-60250 GCA_044433085.1 Akkermansia sp. | reverse complement strand
GTGATACAGGGGAAGTTCTCGGATACGGAAAAACAAGATGCCTTAGAGCTAATCATCGATAAATATTCACCAGAGCATCGGGAAGCTGGCTTGAAGTACATCAAAGCCGCCATGGCTCGAACCGATGTCTTGCGCTTGGACATCGACGCCATTTCAGCTAAGGCTAAAACGATTCCTGCATGAAATCACTTGTTCTTTATTCCAGCCAGACGGGCAACACCCAACAGTTGGCCAAAGCTATCGCCTCTGCCTTGCCCAATCCCACCCTGCTACCCATTGATGAGGCTGTTCCTTATGCTGATTACGATATCGTCGCCCTCGGCTACTGGGTTCTGCGTGGCATGCCCGATACCAAAGTTTTAGATTACATCAAGGACTTGCGTGGCGCGAAGGTGATTCTTTTCGGCACGCTGGGGGCTTATGTCCATTCGGAGCATGCTCAAAAATGTATCCGTCAGTCGGAGGCCTTGGTCGCGGAACACAATACCGTGCTCGGCTCCTTCCTCTGCATGGGTAAGGTTGATTCCTTCTACGCGGCCAAATCCCGCCACCCCATGACACCCGAACGCCAAGCGCGTTTAGAAGAAGCTGCGAAGCACCCAAACCAAGAGGATTTTGAGAAGGCTCGCAGCTTCATCTTAAACTTGTTGGCGAGGTTACCTTAATAGACTTCTTCGTTGCCGTAGTCTTCGACATAATCATTGTCGTAATCACGCATGACACCGCGAGTCAATAACTTGGCGGGGGAGCCACCATGGACGGCATAAGATTCGTATTTGCCGCCACGGGTGATGACCGATCGCAATCCGAAAATACAGCGTTCTGGCGTGGTGACACTATGCATGACAACACACTGATTACCGAACCAATTGTAGTCACCTATAGTAATGGCACCAAATGCAGGCTTGAACTTTTTCTTTTCGATGTCGTAGAGGGGGTGAAAACCCGTGTCCATGACCAAAGAGTTCCAGCCCAGTCGGCATTTGCAGCCAAAGGTGATGGCTTTGAATGAAATGATTTGTACAGATGATGTCGCTACGAAATCATCATGAAAGATGATATTGGCACCTTTGTTGACGGAAAGAGATGAATTACCCCCAATTTTACACTCACCGAGGAAGCTGACTCGACCTTTTTTATTTTCCCAAATGATACCAGTGTTAGGGTAAACGGGAACAAAGCAACGACCCAGCTGAATCATTCCAAATTTAATGCAATCACTCTTGATGACAATTTGTCCACCCAAACTGATAAATTTTGGCTTGTAGAGCAAGATTGGCAGGTGTACAGCTTGACGAAAGGGTAGATAATAAAAATTAAAGAAGATGCTTGAGAAGATAGACCTTAAAATCCATCGTTGTTTCCATAATTTTTTGAGAGCATTCATGGTGTAGTAGTGTTGTAGAAGTTAATCATTGGCGGGGATACGCTTGCGGACGTCATCAAGGTAGCCTTCAGCAACGAGCTTTTGGGCTTCGTACTTGGGGATGCCTCGTGAGCAGAGGTAGAAGAGTTCTTCCTCGTTGAGTGGACCGCTGGCACTGCCGTGGGAGCAGCGGACTTGGTCGGCTAAAATCTCCAAACCAGGCATGCTGTGGATGAGGGCATCCTTGCTGAGCATGAGGTTGAAATTGTTGAGGTAGGCATCGCTGTAGTGGGCGTTTTCAGCCACCATGATGTTGCCATCAAAGATGGCTGCTGCCTTGCCGTCAATGACGTTTTTGTAGAGTAAGTCACTGGCGGTGTAGCCATTCATGTGGTCTTGGTTGGTGCGCTGGTCGAGTACTTGCGTGCCTGTCAAGTAGTTGGCGGAGAGAAGCTTGACTTCGTTCTTATCACCCTCAAAAGCCTTGCTTGTCAGGCGGACACCTGTCTCTTCACGTGCCCAAGCGTGTTGCTTGTGTTCGGTGAAGTGAGTGAGTGTGGCTTCATCGACCACGATGTCGGAGATGTTGAAGCAGTAGGAATCACCCGAGCCATTTTCGCGCAGCTCGATGATGAGGCTAGCACCTTTCTCCAAGGTGATGGAGCGAAGGCAGAAGAGCAGGGCGCTGTTCGAGCTATAATGTTCTTCAATGATGTGCGCGCTGGCACCAGCGGTCAGGTGAATGCGTGTCACAGGGGTGAAAAGCGTATCTGCTTCGTAGCGAATGTTGATGATTTGGGATTGCTTATCACTGATGACGAGCTTGACACCCTGACCAAAGTGCTTGAGTTGCTCGCTAATCAGGGCTTGGGAACCATTGCTCAGCATGCTGGAAAAGAGCTCTTTGTCGGACTCATCTAGTGCTACTTGGCAAGATTCTGGGGCATCGGTGAAGACCGTTCCGCAGGATTGTTCCGCTGCCAGTCGTTCGGCAACTTGCTTGGCGTAGACGTGGGGACGACCCGCGCGCCACATCTCGTTGAAACGGTCGGGCATGCGGTCGGAGGCTGTGCTGCGATCAATGTATCGGAGGGAGGAAGCCATAAAAATATTCTTAAAAATTAGCCGATGGAGTTTTCCATCTCCAAGTCGATGAGGCGGCGCAGCTCGACGGAGTATTCCATGGGGAATTCGTTGATAAGGTCGTTGACAAAACCGTTGACGGCAAGGCTCATGGCTTGGGCACGGCCAATGCCGCGCTGCTGCATGTAGAAGAGGATTTCTTCATCCACTTGAGAGACGGAAGCCTCATGCTGCACGCTGCTCGCGTTGCCTTGAATCTTGATAGCGGGGTAGGTGTCGGTACGGCTGTTGGCATTGATGAGCAGGGCGTCGCATTCGGTATTGTTCTTGCAGCCCTCCATACCCTTGTTGATGACTACTTCGCCACGGTAGCTGGCGCGCCCCTCCCCAATGGAGATGGATTTGGCGACGATGTTCGAGCTGGTGTCAGGGGCGGCATGAATCATGCGGGCACCTGTGTCTTGGTGTTGACCATCATGCGCTAGTGAGATGCTGAGCACTTCGCCACGTGCGCCACGTTCGGCAAGGACGACCGCTGGGTACTTCATGGTCAGCCCCGAGCCGATGTTGCAGTCAATCCAGCGAATTTCGGCATCTTCATGCGCTAAACCACGTTGGATGACGAGGTTGTAGACGTTGGTTGCCCAGTTCTGCACGGTGACGTATTGAATTTTAGCACCCTTCATGGCGACGAGCTCCACGACACCCGAGTGCAGGGTCGCGCTGTCGAAGCGGGGGGCGGTGCAGCCCTCCATGTACATGAGTTCAGCGCCTTCATCAGCGATGATGAGGGTGCGTTCAAACTGCCCCATGCTCTCCGAATTGATGCGGAAGTAGGCTTGCAGCGGTTGCTTGAGCTTGACCCCCTTAGGGATGTAGATAAAGCTACCACCGGAGAAGGCGGCATGATTCAAAGCCGAGTACTTGTTATCCCCAACTGGGATGACCTTGCCAAACCATGGGCGGAAGATGTCTTCGTACTTCGTCAGGGCTTCGGTAGAGTTGGTGAAGATGACACCGAGCTTGGTGAGCTCCTCCTGCATGTTGTTGTAGGCGGTTTCGGAGTCATACTGCGCTTCAACCCCTGCGAGGAAGGCGCGTTCTTGCTCGGGCACGCCCAAGCGTTCAAAGGTCTGCTTGACTTCATCAGGGACATCATCCCAGCTGCGCTCGGCCTTGGTTTCATAGGCGAGGTAGTAGCGGATTTTGTCGAAGTCCACGTTTTCAATGCCCTCTGGTGCCCAGTGCGTGGGCAGGGGCATGGAGAGGAACTTTTTCAGCGCGTCCTTACGGAATTGGCGCAGCCAATCGGGTTCCCCCTTGGCGTCGGAGATGTAGTCGATGGTTTCCTCCGTCAAGCCGTAGCCAGCATCATACTGATGCTTTTCGGGCATGGTGAATTCACCCCGTGAATCTTCTGGGAAGATGGCGTCAATCATGGTGCTTAGCCCTTGAGGAAGTCAAAACCTTGAGCGTCGATTTGTTCGACGAGCTCATAGCCACCTGTGGCGATGATGCGTCCTTCGTTGAGGACGTGCACCACATCGGGCTTGATGTAATCGAGCAGTCGCTTGTAGTGGGTGATGACGATGAAGCTGCGGAAGGGGGCGCGCATGGCGTTGACTCCTTCTGAAACGATGCGCAGGGCATCGACATCCAGACCGCTGTCGGTCTCATCAAGGATGGCGTAGCTGGGTTCCAGCATCATCATTTGAAGCACGTCATTGCGCTTCTTTTCACCGCCAGAGAATCCTTCGTTGACGGCACGTGCCGTGAACTTGGAGTCGATACCAAGTGTCTTCATCTTGCTGCGCAGCTGCTTGTAGAAGCCAACGACGTCGAGTTCTTCCCCCTCGGGAAGGCGGGCTTGCATAGCAGCACGCATGAAGTTAGCCATGCTGACACCGGGGATTTCGACAGGGTATTGGAAGGCGAGGAAGAGACCAGCAACGCTGCGCTCATCGACAGTCATGGCGAAGATGTCCTGCCCATCCAGTGTGGCAGTGCCACCTGTGACTTCGTAGTCGGGGTGACCGCTGAGGACTTTGGATAGGGTGCTCTTGCCAGAGCCATTAGGCCCCATCAGAGCATGGACTTCCCCCTTGGGAATTTCTAAATTGATGCCACGAAGGATTTCAGCACCGTCTTTCACACGGGCACAGAGGTCGCGAATAATGAGACTCATGGATTGGATAAATTAAACTGTATGGGGCATCTGACCGCGTAAATAAATATCAACAGCGTTGATGCAAAGATTTTTGGGGAGTTCGAAGACGTCTTCGAGGCTAGCTCCGTTTTTAAGAAAGACGTCGAGCACCTTCTTTCCTTCACCATCAATGACGTGTGCATGGGGGACTTCGTTGGAGCAGTAGCGGGAGGGACCATTGTCAAAGCGCAGTTGATTGATGATGTGGGCTGAGGTCATCGACTCCAGACAGTTGTACACCGTAGCAAGCGAAAGACTGCTTGTGCGCAGTTTGGCTCTCTCAAAAATTTGACCTGCGGTGGGGTGATCGCAGGAGTCTAAAATGGTTTCAAGCACAGCGCATCGTTGTTTGGTGATTCTAACTTGCGCGGTGCGTAACATCACCTCGGCTTTCAATGAAAGGTTTTTATCGTTTTGTTCGGAGCTAAACATAGTTGATTGGTTGGTGAAGGGAGATTTATACTAGCTCTAAATCGTCTATTTAGCAAGCAAAATAAGCCGTCTTTTTTAGAATATGACGCTTCTATCTAGAATGCTTTATTTTGCTTGATTTATAGCCCGTCCTGTGTCAGATTAGGGGCATCAATTTATTTTATTATGAGTGATTGCGCTTTTCAACTTGTCGAAGGTGGTGTTACGGCACCAAAGGGTTTTGTCGCTAATGCGATTAGCTGCGGTATCAAAAAGCCTGAGGCAACGCGCCTTGACTTGGCTTTGCTGTATTCAACGGAGCCTACCAGCTCATCTGCGACCTTTACGGTGAACCGCGTACGAGCTGCTTGTGTGCGTGTGAGCCAAAGTCACTTCCGCCGTGGTAACATTCGTGCGGTCGTGTCCAACAGTGGTAATGCCAATGCTTGCACGGGTGCTGCTGGTGTCAGTGTTGCGCGTAAAGAATGCCGCCTTGTCGCCAAGGAATTGGGTATCGAAACGCATGAGGTTGCCGTCTGCTCCACTGGTGTCATCGGTCTGCCTATGCCCATGACGCGCATTGAACCACGTTTCCCCGAACTTTGCGCGGACTTATCCCCCGCAAAGGGCTTGGCTGTCGCTCAAGCCATCATGACCAGTGACACGCGTGAAAAACAAATCTCTTTAGAGCTTGAGATTGAAGGCAAGCCTGTTCGCATTGGTGCTTGCTGCAAGGGTGCCGGTATGATTAGCCCCAACATGGCCACCATGATTTGCTTGGTGACGACCGATGCTGCTGTTCCTCGTGAACTCTTGGATGCCAGTACCAAATTGGGGGTTGAAAACTCCTTCAACTGCATCACCATTGATGGTGATATGAGCACGAATGATACCTGCATCGTTCTGGCCAATGGCGCCTCGGGCGTGACGATGACAAGCGAGCACCCCGAGTGGGCTAAGTTTGAAGCAGCCCTTCACCACGTCTTGCTCGACATGGCGCAGCACATTGTGCAAGATGGCGAACGCGTCACCAAATTTATCACCGTGAAGGTGGAAGGTGCTTCCAGCAAGACCTCTGCCAAGAAGGTGGCGGAAGCTGTTGCCAAGTCTGCCCTCGTCAAGAGCTCTTGGAATGGTAATGACCCGAACTGGGGTCGTATCATCCACGCGGTGGGTTACTCGGGTGCACGCCTTCGTGAAGAACGCATCGACATCGACATCGCTGGTTTGGCTGCTTGCCGAGGTGGTGAACAGACTGATACCCCAAGCGATGATTTGCGCGAAGCCGTGCAAGTCCGTGAGTTTGAGGTGCTCATCAATCTGAATATGGGCGAGGAAACGCACACCGTTTACACCACCGACCTTTCGCCAGAATATGTTGACTTCAACCGTTCCGAATACGCTTATTGGAACCAAGCAAAGAAGGACGGTCTGACCAAGTAAGAAGGCACACGCCATGATGCAACTACCCATCCGTCCCCGCCGTAACCGCAAATCTGTCGCTATCCGTGGCATGATGAGCGAAACGAGTTTAAGTGCCAAGCATCTCATTTGCCCTGTCTTTGTGCACGAAGGGGCGGAAGATGAGCCCATTGAATCCTTACCTGGCTGCCACCGTTGGAGTTTGCAGGGGCTTTTGGGCTATTGCCAGCATCTGCTTTCACTGGGTGTTACTTGCATCGACCTCTTTGCCGTCGTTCCCGATGAAAAGAAGGATGAGCAGGGTACCGAGGCTTGGAATCCGCAGGGCATTGTTCCGCGCGCCATCCGCCTGCTCAAGCAGGAGCTACCAGCGATGACGGTGATGACAGATGTTGCCCTCGACCCATTTAGTACTTATGGTCACGATGGACTTGTGGAGGAACAAGCGGACGGTTCCCTCAAGATTCTCAATGATGAAACAGTGATTGCCCTCTGCAAGCAAGCCTTGGCACATGCCGAGGCTGGGGCTGATATCATCTCCCCCAGTGATATGATGGATGGTCGCATTGCCGCTTTGCGTGCCGCCTTGGATGAGGCGGGTTACAGTGAAGTATCCCTCATGAGTTACACCGCTAAGTATGCATCGGCTCTCTACGGTCCCTTCCGCGGTGCCTTGGGCAGTGCCCCCAAGCATGGGGACAAAAAAACCTATCAAATGGACCCCGCCAACGCCCGTGAAGCCCTTCGTGAGGCTGCCTTGGATGAGGCCGAGGGCGCGGACTTTCTCATGGTTAAGCCTGCGAGTTATTATCTTGATGTCATTGCTGCGCTGCGTGCGCAAAGTCGCTTGCCCATTGCCGCCTATCAGGTGAGTGGTGAGTATTTGATGATTAAGGCTGCGGCTGCTTCTGGCTGGTTGGATGAGCGTGAGGTGATGCTGGAAAGCTTGCTGAGTATTCGTCGTGCAGGGGCTGATATGATTTTGACCTATGCTGCCGCCCAAGTGGCCGCCTACCTGAAAGACTAAGAGGATTATTCATGAGAAGACGACCAAGCAAGAGGGGCGCGTTGCGTCGCGTCGATGTGTTTTTGGTGACGCTTCTTGTAATTGTCCTCAGTCTGATGAAGGCTTACTTTGAGCCGGAGGAGGTCTCTTTTCAGCAAAAATCCCAAGACAGCCAGTACGTCCGAACGATGGGGACACCCTTGGCGGACAAGCTGCGAGCTCAACAGCTCCCACCTAAAGATGCCGCGTCCCTGCGCTTCATGATGTATAACGTGAAGAACTACTTTGTGGCAGGGGAGCCGCAGCGAACACGCTACCGCCTGTACTTAAAATCGGAGAAGTCACGCGATGCCGTGGCTGATGTGATTGCCCATGCCCAGCCCGAGGTCTTGGGGCTGATTGAAATGGGGGGTAAGTTGGCCTTGGAGGATTTGCGCCAACGATTGCAGAAACGCGGCTTGGATTATCCCTATTTTCGTATTTTAGAGCGTCACGGAGATGACCGCGCCTTGGCCCTGTTATCACAGCACCCCATCGTGCGGGACCATTCGCGTGCCCATTATGGACTTTATGGCAATCAGAAGCGACGCTTGCTACGCGGGATTCTCGATTTAGAAGTTCAGCTAGATGATGGCCGCGTTTTTTGCATCGTCGGTGCTCACCTCAAATCCCGTGTGTCGGACGAGCCTGCCGAGGCAAGGAGCCTGCGTGCTAAGGAGGCTCAAACCATTGCCATGTACCTTCATGAGCGCATGAAGGACAATCCTAGCTTACCCATACTTGTCTTTGGTGATTGGAATGATGGGCCTGCTGATGCCTCGCTCGGTGTGCTATCACAGGGCGTTCGTGCGGCATCGGCCTTGACTCGCGTTGAAGCTCAAGATGATTCGGGCGCAGAATGGACCCTTTACTACCGCGAGGGGAAGGAATATTTAATCTTTGACCAAATTTACCTCAATGAGGTGCTCAAGAATCGAGTCAAGTCGAAGCTAGCTAGTGGCGTGATTGATTTGCCCGCGACCAAGACCGCCAGCGACCACCGACCAGTTTGGTGCGAGATTCGATAAAGGGCACCTTGCAAAATTAGCACTGAATCAATGTACAATCCAGAATGATAGCCAATCGTGCGATTTTTGTCGCGAATTGGCACCAATTTGTAGCTTTCGTGTCCCAAATATTTAATATTTGGACCTCTCAAGCCCCAAATTTGCGCTCAATTCACTTCCAAAACTCGTCACGCCTAATTTTGCAAGGTTCCCTTAAAGCAAAGGAATAAGGCTAGCTTATTGACCCTTTACAATGGTCGTGTAGGTGCTGACAACACCGAGAATGCTTTCGACCTTGCGGTCTACGGAAGATACACGAGTGATGCCACCGTTGAGTTTAGCGGCTTCGATGGAAGCATCGCCTGTTGCAACGAGATTGAGAATGGACTTGGCGGTAGAAACACCAGTCTTGTTTCCTGCATTGGAGGTTGCTGCTTCGGGGATGGTTACTGCGGTATAAAGGGTGCCCTTGGGCTCATTCATAGCGCAGCTGCAAAGCAATGCAGCACATCCGGCAGCGAGAGTCATTAATTTCATAATTGATCTTCTATTGTTTTTGGTTTGTATGTTGTATTTGGTTTTTACCCTTTGGGGCAAACTTGTTGTGAAAATTGATAGCAGCAAAGCATCATGGTTTTTCCTTACTCCTGACCGTTTGATGTTTGGGCAATCATGATTGCGTGCTCATCATAAGGGCACCTTGCAAAATTAGCACTGAATCAAAGTACAATCCAGAATGATAGCCAATCGTGCGATTTTTGTCGCAAATTGGCGCCAATTTGTAGCTTTCGCGTCCCAAATATTTAATATTTGAGCCTCTCAAGCCCCAAATTTGTGCTCAATTCGCATCCAAAACTCATCACGCCTAATTTTGCAAGGTCCCCATAAGAATCAAAATTGATATCCCTTAAATCTGGTCTCTGAGCACAGCTACTTGTAGCAATGGAGAGCAGTAAGCTAATAGCAGGATAGATAATAACTCTTTTAACTGGGAGAAATCGCACCATTGTTTCCTGACATGAATTTATCGTTTATGGTGAGGTTTCTGTCGACGATGCACATTCCGTGGGTAACGCCAGTTGCCATGATAATTGGGAGATGGCCCCCATGTAGGCACGTAGCAGGAGCTCACAATCGCATCAACCGAGTAAATGGGAGCACCCGATACGGTATAAGCGTAAACAGGACGACCAGAAGCATAGCCATAAATCGGGAATCCGTAAGTATCATACTGGGCATCTACCCAAGCCCCTGTTGCCACGACGGTCGTCGATGTGTCTGGCACTGGACGAACTGGGACATAGGATGGTGGAACACTCATCGTGCATTGGCACAACACGGCACTTAAAGGCAATGCGATCAAAAGAGTTTTTTTATCCATAACTTAGTTGATGATAATGGGCTGACGTGCTACTTGAATGGCTGGACGACGGTTTGGATGGTGCCCTTGGGGGAATTTGCGAGGTGAGGCCGTGCGAACGACGTAGCTTGGGTAGTAGTAAGTACCTTTATAGCCGCTCTGTGGCTCCCAAGAAGGGACGTAGCAACCAGAAACAATCTTTGTTGCATTCATAATGGGATTGCCGTACTCGTTATAACCATAAATGGGCTTGCCGTAATAGAAGCCATAAATGGGGAAGCCTACTAAATCGTAATTGGCTTCAAGCCATTGAGAGCGCGTAGAAACTTTTGCACCTAAAGGCTCACTTGTAGGTCCCAATGAAAGAGGTTCTGCACCAGTCGCAGAAGGAGGTGGGGCAACGCAGGAGCTTTGCACAAGCACTGCGACAGCAACAAACAACAGGTTCAAAGCTTTCCTTTGCATCGAAGTAAAAGGGGGGGAAAGTGGGGCGGCATGTCAAATCAGCATACCGCCCCTTCTAAGAATTAGAATGCGCTCTTAGCTGAATTGACAGTATTGGAGGCAGAGTTAATGGCGCCGCTAGTGCTGTTAAGTTGACGAGTTGTCTTGTTGGTGACTTGGTTGACACCGTCCATCACTTCATTTGTCTTAGCCAAACCTTCACGGAATTGTTCCATGGTGCAGCTTGTATTGAAAGAGGCGAGGGATACAGCAACAAGAAGAAGAGCAGCCTTCTTAAGTGTAATAGATTTCATTGTAATGTAGTGGTTTATTATTAATGATTAGAAGAGTCTGCCAGATGGGCTGAGTAACATTGTTTTGTTATTTTGCCCCACTTATCTAACAGACAGTTGCAATATAGCGCATTTAGAATGCGTAGTCAAGGTGAAATGTTCATTTTTATTGTCTAATTTCATATCCTTTTTTTGTGTTATAGAATAAACTGAATAGAGCCATGAAAGAAAGACTTTTATATTCTTCGTGTTACGATGCTTCAAGCGGGGGTACGCATTCTAAATGCGTAAGTTATGAAAACGAGCAAGAAAACGGTGCCCTTGCTTTGCTGCATCAAACAGGAATTAGCCTCATCGACGCGGCTCGATTAGTATTAGAGCTCTATGAGGCTTGCGGAAACAGAAAGGAGATTCCCTTATTAAAAAAGGTCATCAGCCTTGGTGCGGAGCAACTGAAACGAGAGAATCACACCGTCTCCTTTGCCCATGCTGTTGAATTTACGATTGAATCGAAGCAGCATCGTTCTCCTCGTACGCTCCAAGATATCCGCCAAACGCTCCATAGACTCATGCAGCAAGACCCCGAGTTGGCCGATAAACCTATTCGCAGCATGGATTCAAGTTATTGCAGGCAACTGCTCCATCAAGCTTATCAGCATTCCCCTTCTCGCTTCATCAAAGCGAGGGCAAACTTATCAGGACTTTTCAGCCTATCAATCAAGCAGGAGTGGTGTTCTAGCAACCCTGTCGCCAAGATTGATATTCCACATGTCAAGGAACGTGTTATTGAAGCATTACCCCTGACCAAAATCCGCCAGCTATTCAAGATTGCCCACCTGCACGAGCACAAGGATTGCCTAGCACCACTGGCCTTAATGATTTATGCTGGCGTGCGCCCCGAAGAAATCAAAAGGCTCAGCTGGGAGGACCTTGATTGGGATGAGCAGGTGCTCTACATTGATGCGCGGCATGCCAAAACGGGTGGTGGGCGTCATGTCCCCCTAATGCCTGCTCTCATCAACATCTTATCAAGGGTTAAGAGCCATGGCCCCATTTGCCCGACAGCATGGGACAAACGTTGGCAGACCCTACGCCAAGAAGCTGGCTTTGATAGCTGGGTTCCCGATGTTTTACGGCATAGCTACGCGAGTTATCATGCCAAGATGTATCAGGATTTACCCCTACTCCAGCTTGCTATGGGTCACCGCGATTGCCAGTTACTGCTGACGAGATACATTAATCTGCGAGGCATCAAGAAGAAAGACGCACAGCAGTTTTGGAAGGGCGTCATTTAATGAAAAAAGCCGTCAAAATTGGGTTCTTCCGCACCTTCGGCAAAGAGCTCGTAGGCGATGGAGTCCACGATGGTGACATCGGCAAATTCCCCGACGGGTAGGCTGGGATCGACGTGGATGCTGCCATCGACATCGGGCGCGTCCCACTCGCCTCGGGCGAGACCAGGTTCATCAACGAGGACGCGGATGGTTTTACCCACCATGTCCTGCCCCATTTCGTCGGCGATGGCGGATTGCAGCATGGTCAGCTCGTTGGCACGACGCTTTTTGGTGGCGTGGTGAACTTGGTTCTTCATCTTAGCGGCAAGCGAACCTTCCTCCTTGGAGAAGGGGAAGACACCAGCGCGCTCGAAGCGATAGTCACGGATGAAGTCGCGCAGTTCGATGTGGTGTTCTTCGGTCTCGCCAGGTAAGCCACTGATGAAGGTGGTGCGAATCCCCATCCCAGGGACGCGCTCGCGCAGGTCATCAAGGAGTTTGCGGATGTAGTCGCCATCGGTCATGCGTCGCATGGAGTCCAAAATTTCGGTCGAGATGTGTTGCAGCGGAATGTCCACGTACTTGACGACCTTGTCGCATTCTGCAAAGGTGTCGATGAGTTCTTGGCTCCAATGGGCGGGGTGGGTGTAGAGGACGCGAATCCAGAAGTCGCCCTCAATCTCGTTGAGTTCGCGCAGCAGGGTTGAAAGGGAATCGCCTTGGGTGGAGTCCACGCCACTTGTTTTGGTGGCACGCTTCTTCCAGCTATCCATGCCGTAGTAGGTTGTATCTTGGGCGATGAGGTTGAGTTCCTTCACGCCCTCGGCAATCATTTGACGCGCTTCCTTGACCAAGTTGGCTTGGGGTCTGCTGCGGTGACCACCGCGAATGCGTGGGATGACGCAGTATGCGCAGGCGTGGTTGCAGCCCTCGGCCACCTTCACGTAGGCAAAGTGCTTGCCCGTCAGGCGGAAGCGAGGCGTGGAAAAATCGGGAACAAATTTGGAATGGGGTGTGCTGTAAATCCCCTTGGACTCACCCGCCACGCAGTCCTTGGCAATCTCACCCACTTGGCAGACCATATCGACGCCCATGAAGGCATCCACCTCGGGCATGCTATCAATCAAATCCTTAGCGTAGCGTTGGGACAGGCAGCCAGCGACGATGATTTTTTGATTCGCTGGTGTTTCCCCTGCTTCGCGGGCGCGTCCGCAGGCGATGATGGTGTTGATGGCTTCCTCCTTCGCAGGGTCGATGAATCCGCATGTGTTGATGATGAGGACCTCGGCCTCTTCGGGCTCAACCTTAGGGCCATATCCTGCCTTAAACAGGTGGGCGACCATGATTTCTGAATCGACGAGATTCTTAGAACAACCGAGTGATATCAAGGCAAAGGGGGTGGGCATGTGCGTATTCTATCACATTTAGCAGCGCAGCCCAAGTGCAAAGTATGACTTGACAAATGGGCTCAACATGATACCTTAATCCCATGTCCGACAAAGAACAGACAAAAAAAGTGATGGCTTACCTTGTAGGCTACCGACTCGGGGCACAGATGCTCCCACAAATGCTTCCAGGTCTCGCTGCTGGCGATCTTGACGCTGACTCCCTTGCCAAGGGGATGAATGACGCCCTTGCAGGCTCGATGGATGATAGCATCGTCAACGAACAAGTAGAACAACACCAACGTGACTTCATGGGCATGCTTCAAGCACGCGTCGATGAAAAGGGCAACAAGAACCTTGTAATCGGTCAAACTTACATGGCAGAAAACGCCAAGAAAGATGGTGTAACCTGCACCGAAAGCGGTCTTCAGTACGAAGTGCTCGTCGCTGGTGGTGAAGAGAAGTATGATGCCGACATCCACGGCGAAGCCCCAACGGCTAAGGTCATGTACAAGGGTACGCTTGTTGACGGAACGGTCTTCGACCAATCCCAACAGCCTGTCGAGTTCAACATCGCCCAAGTCATCCCCGGTTTCACCGAGGCCCTCAAGGCCATGCCAATCGGCGCTAAGTGGATTGTCACCATCCCTGCTCCTCTGGCCTACGGCGCCAATGGCCCCGGTCAAATTGGACCTAACTCCACCCTTATTTTTGAAATGGAATTGCTCGGTCTCACCAAGTAATTTCCCCATCCCTCACATCAAACCAGCAAGCCGCATTCCACCCGAATGCGGCTTGTTCTCATCCGATGAAAACGATTGCACTACTTCTACTCGCCCTCACGCTTGTGGGCTGTCAAGCAACGAAAGACACCAGCCCCAGCCAAGGCAGCAGCATCGGCGATAGCAATCTAGCTGCGGGTCAAGCCTACATGGCGCAAAATGCCAAGCGCGCTGGTGTGACCACCACGGCCAGTGGCATTCAATATAAAATCCTTCGTGCTGGTGGCAAAGCCAAGTATGACCCCACCATTCATGGCACGGCCCCAACGGCAACGGTCATGTACAGGGGGCGCCTGATTGATGGCACTGTCTTTGACCAGTCGGATAGCCCCATCCAATTCAACATCATGCAGGTCATCCCCGGTTTCACCGAGGCCCTTCAAACCATGCCCATCGGCAGTGTTTGGGAGGTCACCATCCCCGCCCACCTTGCCTACGGAGAACATGGACCTGCGAGCATTGGTCCCAACTCCACCCTCATTTTCGAGATGGCCTTGCTGGATTTAAGCCGATAAACAGCTAGCACTAACAACTCGCTTTCGGGCGACGTTAGGCTTAGTTTGGGGGGGATGAACATACTTTATTCCCCCAAAATTGCTCGTATTCGTGCACGCGAAATCCTTGATTCGCGCGGCTACCCAACCATTGAAGCCGAAGTCATGCTAGAGGATGGCTCGCGCGCGATGGCATCCGTCCCCAGCGGGGCATCCACTGGTAAGCGCGAGGCGGTGGAGCTTCGCGATGGCGATTTGATGCGCTACTATGGCAAGGGTGTCCTCAATGCTGTGATGAATATTGAGGACAAGATTGCCCCTGCCCTCATCGGCAAAAAAGCCACCCACCAACACCACATTGACGCCCTGCTCTGCCAGCTGGACTGCACGGATAACAAAGCCATCATCGGGGCAAATGCCACGCTGGCAGTCTCCTTGGCCTGCGCGAGAGCCGCTGCGCAGCATTGCCGCGAAAAGCTATTCCGCTACCTCGGGGGGTGCCATGCCCACCGCATGCCCGTCCCCTTCATGAATGTCATCAACGGTGGTGCCCATTCCGATGCTCCCATTGATATTCAGGAAATCATGATTGTGCCCGCCGGCATGTGCTGCTTCAAGGAGGCACTGCGCTGCGGGGCAGAAATCTTTCACGCCTTGGGCATGGAACTTCGTCAGCAGGGCTTGAGTACAGCCGTGGGGGACGAAGGTGGCTACGCCCCAAATTTCAGCAGCACCAAGGCAGCCTTGGACACCCTGATGCTCGCCATTGAAAAGGCGGGATATCAAGCGGGCAAGGATGTCTATCTGGCGATGGATGTCGCGAGCAGCGAGTTTTATGATGAACAAACGCAACTCTACCACATGCGCAAGAGCAGCGGTAAGCAACTCAACTTTAAGGAGCTTGCCACCTTCTACAAGGAGCTAATCGCCCAATATCCCCTCATTTCCATTGAGGACCCCTGTGCCGAGGATGATTGGGACAGTTGGCAGAAGCTGACGGAAAAGCTGGGCAATCGCTGTCAGCTGGTCGGGGATGACCTCTTTGTCACCAACATGATGCTGCTGGAGCGTGGCATGAGGGAGGATTGCGCCAATGCCATCCTCATCAAACCCAATCAAATTGGCACCCTGACAGAAACGATGCACGCCACCAACAAGGCACTGCTTGATGGCTATGGTGCCATGATATCCCACCGCAGTGGGGAAACCTGCGATTGCTTCATTGCCGATTTGGCCGTCGCGACCAATGCAGGACAAATCAAAACAGGCTCGCTATCGCGTGGGGAACGCCTCGCGAAGTACAATCAATTGCTACGCATTGAGGAGCAATTGGGCAAGGCCGCTACCTATGGCAGTGAGCAATTGAATCAATTCCTCAGTTGATTGTGTATTAGTTCTCCCTCTCGCACATCTTGAAGCTTGATGACTTGCTTCACCCCGATGGAGCGCAGCTCTTCCTCATCAAGGAAGGGCTGCTTGCGGTTATGCCCTAGGATGGCGGCATGCGCCCTCAGGCTCACGCCCCGCGATTTCCAATAATCATAGGTGGCGGCTGAGGCATTGCCTATGTAGAGCAAGCTGCCCTTGGGGCTGTGCCAATGAATGATGGGTAACTTATCATCAGCCAAGGGGCGTTTCATCAGGCAGGGGGCGGGGTAAACCCTGATGGTATTCTCCCCAATTTGGTACTCCTGCACCACTTCCGTCGCCCGACAGGGATAAAGCTGAACATCAGGCCATATCCCCTTCATCCATTGACTGCTGGCGGCAGCGGTGGAGCGAGCAGGCTCGATGATGAGTTTGACTTGAAAGCCAGCCCCCTTAATCGCAGGGCACAGTGTCCACTGTGCGGTGGAGGCATTGACTTGATGAATGAGGACAGCGGGATTACCCAGAAGAACAGCCTGCTGCCCATAGGGCAAGCCAATCACGGAGTAGTCATGCGCTTGACTGGGCGGCACCGTCGCCACCAAGGCAGAGGGAAGCCCCGCAAAAAAGCTACAGACAGCAAGCAGTAAGCCCGACGACTGCAAAGCGAGGTAGGAGCTCACCCCAGATAGCAAAGGAACCCAACTGCACAGCAACATCAACAAGCCCAAGCCCATCACGATGGGGAGAATGGGTGTGATGCAGATGTTTGTCAGGGTGCCATACTGACTAAAGCTCGAAAAGAAATAAGCCGTAAGCGGCAGGGATACCAAACTGGCACTCACCGCGACGATGAGGATGGAGCGCATGGAGAACTCCATCGAAACAAGCCCCCTCTCCCAGCTTGTATAAATCAGGCGCGGGATATAGGGGTCGGGTCCAAACCAAGCTTCATCATCCCGAGCCCAATAAATGCCGATACCAATGCCCATATAAACGATAAAGGAGAGCAGAAATCCCGCCTGCACCAACTGGCGGGGATCTAGGAGCAAAATCACCAAGGCGACCGCCGCAATCAAATTGCCCACAAAGACCTGCCGCCGCAACAGACGCCCCATGATGAAGAGGGCAATCATCCCATAAGCTCGTTGGGAGGGAACGGCCATCCCTGTCAAAAACACATATCCCGCCAGCAGAATCAAGACGCAGATGAGTACCCCATGTGGGGGCACCCGCAGCCGGCTTAAGACAAACCACAGCATCCCTGCGATGAGCCCTACGTGCAGTCCACTCACCGCAAAGGCGTGCAGTGCACCACTCCATTGAAAGACCTGCAATGTTTCTGGTGCCGCCAAGGAACGCTCACCCAGCAGCAGGGCGCACAAGACCTGCCGCCGCGCATCAGACTCTGTCCCATCGGGCATGAATATGCGGCTGAGTTTGGCCCGATAGTGCTCTGAAAGCGCACAGACGCGCCACCAGTTCCAACTGGGTTCAAGCACACGCATCTCCAACACATCCACCTGCGCCACCACACCCTGCGAGCGCAGCCAAGCCGCCCGATCAAAACAGCCCGGTAAGTAATCTTCAGTAATTTCGCGCACCACCCCACGCAGCGCAATCTCCGAACCCAAGCCACCACAGAGATGCTGCCCCCGCAGCTCGACCCGCGCGGGAGAGCCCTTGATTTTGAGTAGTCGGGAAAAGGTGGATTCTCGGACGATGGTTCCCTGCAATTCCACCCCTGATTGGGATAGTAGGGCTGCACGCGCGGCATCTTCCGAACGCAAGCTGCCATGCAGATGAAAAAAGCCCACGGCAGCGACCAGAAGTGTCGCCAGTGCCACGCGCCATTCACGCAGCATGAGCGCGATAAGCAGGGATATACCCGCCCATGTCACCATCCAAAGACTCGCACCCAGCAAGGGGGCAAGCACCCCAATGAGCCCCAAGAGGGGCAAGGCCAAAGGTGTTCGACGCACCCATGCTGCAAGGACACGAAGCATCGCTGGCTCTCCTTAAGGGGTATAGACCATGACTGGGCCAGTCAGTAAAGATTGCGCGGCCTTCACCCGCTTGACCACCTGAAGGATGATGGTGATGGCGGCATCCACATCCGCTGCCGTCGTCAGGCGATTCATGGAGAAGCGCAGGGCACCACGTGCCGTCGCATCATCCACGCCCATGGCCAACATGACATGGCTCGCCCGCGCCTCGCGGCTTGTGCAAGCGGAACCTGTCGAGCAAATCAGCCCCATGGGTTCCAAGAGCAAGCTTAGGGATTCTGCCGAGCAGTCCTTAATGCGCAAATGGCTCACATGCGGCAGACGGGGCGCGGCATCTCCATGGATTTCAATGTCCAAGCTGGCCGCTCGCAGCCCAGCTTCAAAGCGATTGCGCAACTGCGCCAATTGCTTGTAGTCATCTGCGGCTGCTAGGGCAAGCTCGGCCGCCTTACCAAAACCGATGACACCAGCGACATTCTCTGTCCCCGCGCGGTGGTTGGACTCTTGATGACCGCCACGCAGCAAGGGCTGCCATGGGGTACCACGCTTGACATAAAGAGCGCCAATCCCTTTGGGACCGTGCAATTTATGCGCGGATAACGAGGCAAAGTGAACAGGCACCTCGTGGACTGCAATAGGCATCTTGCCCGCAGCCTGCACCATATCCACATGTACCCCTAAACCTTGGCTGCTAGCCATCTCGGCCAGCGAGGGCATGTCTTGGATGACACCCACCTCATGATTGGCCAAGGCAAAACTGACCCCATCATGCCCTGCTAACAGAGTCGCCCAAGCGGACGCGTCCAAACGCCCCAGTGCATCGACAGGTGCCCTATCGCCCCCCATTTCTAGGGAAGCGGGGTGTTCTATCGCACTGATAAGTGGCTTGCGGAATTGAGATATGGCGGTGTTGCTCGATTCCGTCCCGCCTGAGGTGAAGATGATTTCATCCGCATGGGCTCCAATGAGTGCCGCGACCGCCTCGCGCGCGGCATCCATCGCCTTGTGCACGCGACGTGCTGGGCCATACGCGGCAGAGGGATTGTAATACTGCTCCGTCAGATAGGGCAGCATGGCATCCAAGACCTCGGGTGCTAAGGGCGTTGTTGCGTTATTATCCCAGTAAATCACGGATTTTTTGAACTTTTTTAAGGGCTGAACCCAAGTTTTCGGACTCAATCTCTAAGGATTCGATGCGCTCGATTTCCTTATCCAAGGCATCATCGAGTTTTTTCATGGCGGCTGCCTTTTTTTCCATTTCCTCGCTCAAGGACTCCCCTTCGGGCGCGCTTGCACCCTCGGACTTGCCCATGGCCGTATCCTTGCCATCAACCGCTAAGGCCTCATACATCTTATCGACGTCCTTGGCAAACTTCTCGGCACTCTTTTCATTCTTCACCTTCTTGGCGGAGGCAGCGAGCTTCTTTTTGCAAGAGAGCGAGGTCTTCACCCACGTTACGGCAGCTTTGCGGTCTTCGCGGCTCTCGTCAGCCGCACTCAATTGAATACTGGCACAGGCAAAGAGCAACGTTAACATCAATAAATATCTTTTCATCAGCTTGTTTGTTGTTGGTTGAGGTTTTTCATGCATCCAAAAACGACGGGGGGCACGCACTCCGCAGCCCAGCGTTCCCAGCCCTGCACCCCGATAAAACCACGCACCGTGGTGGAGGAAATCTGCTCAAACTCGCTGGGTGCCATCAGGAAAACCGACTGAATATCATCTTCCATATGCGCGTTCATGCGTGCCATGGAGCGTTCATACTCAAAATCAATCGTATTGCGAATACCACGCAGCAAAAAACTGGCATTGCACTTGTGGGCAAAATCAATCAAAAAGCCATCACTCACCACCGCCAAGCGCACCTTAGGGCCTAGCTCCGCAATCAGCGATTCAAGCAGTGATTGCCGCAACTCCGCGCTCATGAAGCTCTTTTTTTCAGGATTGACAGCTAGCGTCACCACCAGCTCGTCAAAGAGGGCAGCCCCCTGCTCCATCATCCAAACATGCCCCTTCGTTGGGGGGTCAAAACTACCAGCATATACAGCAATACGTGCCATACCCCAACATTACCCCTAAGCCCCACCTAAGTCAAGGATAAAGGCAGCCCAAGGACGAAGCGCGGTGAGCGAAAATGATGCGCAAGGTGCCCTTAATCTATTGGAGCTTGACAAGGCAATCGATACTCGTTAGCATTGTTGTTCATGATATCCACCCTGTTGAGACGCCTCTTTTCCAAGCTTGGTCTGTTGTCCTTGTTGATTGCCTACTTGGCCATTGGTGAGCTTTATATGGGTGGGCTTAGCTTGTGGCAATCGCTGAATTTCTTCTTGAACTCAAGCCCCAATCACGCTCAGCTTGTCGATGTTCGACGCCGCGAGACCGAAGACTGGTACCAGCTCTTGCCTTCCGGAGCCCTATCTTTTCAGGGTGATATGCTCTACTACCCCATTGTGGCGTATACCTCCCCCAACTTCATGGTGCCGCTGCGCGTGGAGTTGCCCGCCCCTAGCACGAGTGATTATGAGCGTGGTGCCATGCTTGAGATTCGCACCTTAGATGATAATCACCTCATCGCGCAGGAGAGTCATGGCTTTTTCCTGTGGGGGGGCTCGTTGATTCGAATCGCCTTAGGACTCGTGATGTCCTACTTCTCGCTGGCGCTCTTCAGGCGCGCTAAAGCTCGACCCATGCGACGAAGCTTTGTCCCCCCTGCACCTCGCTCCGATGCGCAGCCTGTGCACCTTGCCCCCAAGCAGCCACGGCAAGCTAAGACGACTAAATCGCGCAAAAAGAGTGCAGCCCCCAAGAAAGAAGCTGCACCGAAGAAGAGAAGCACGCGCTCTAAAAAAGATGCTTAATTTAGCGACTTAATTTAGCGGCTTGAGATTATCGAGCACTTCACTGCACAGCTTGGTGGGCCATTGCCCCGGTGCAGCAGGCGTGTCGCCCAAGTAGCCGTAAATGAGGGCGGAACCCAATTGGGAGTAGAGCATGCGACTCGTTGGACCCAGTGGGCCCATTCCCATGACGGCGATGGGTCCCTTGGCTTCGCGGATGAGCTGGGCACCAATCATCATGTCCTCCAAGGTGTTGAGGCGGAAGGCGAATTTGACGAGGTCAGCACCCTGTGAGCGGGCGTAGGTCTCCAATTCTTGCAGCTCGGCCAAGCTAGGTGTCTTTTCAAAGTCATGCCACGAGGCAATAATCTTAACACTCGCGTTGCGGGCTTGCTGCAAGAGGGCTTCGGCTCCCTTGATATGGCGGATTTCCCAGTCGATGGCGGTGCTCATACTCATGAGCTCGGACATCAGGGCGATGCGCTCCTTCTCATCAATCTGACGCAGCCCCCCTTCATCGTGGTGACGAATCGTGACAAGCACGGGCTTGCGGCATTGGCGGCTTTGAATGTCCGTGGCGGAAATCTTGGCAGGCAGGGCATCCACGCGCAGTTCAAGAGCAAAGCATGGGACGATGCTGGTGGCGTTGGTGCTCTCCAGCCAAGTGTCCCAGTCGGTCACTGTTCCAATGACGCATGGGGGGAATGTCTTTTTGTGGGGCTGGAAGTAAGTTTTCATTTTTTTCCACTATAGCAAACTTTGATGACTAGGGCAAGTCAGCAATCTGCTTCCAAAGCTTGTTTTTGCGATGTCGTAGTTTACTCTTGACTTTTTTTGATATTATCGTCTACTAATATACCTGCAAGGAGCAATCCGCGGCAAGTCCCATCGGGAAGCCGCTCTTGCTTTGTTAGAACGAATATTTTCCCCCTGTAACTTTTATGTCGCAAACATTAATTATTGCTGAGAAACCAAGTGTGGCTGCTGACCTCGCTCGTGTTCTAGGCAAACACCTCGGCAAATTCAAGAAGAATGACAGTTCCTTTTGTTTTGAAAACGATTCTTACATCATCACATCGGCTGTCGGTCACCTTGTCGAGCAGCAGAAACCCACGACGGAAGATGGTAAGAGTTTGCCATGGAAGATGGACTACCTGCCAGCCCTGCCCGAAAAGATGACCTTGGCACCCATCACTAAGTCAGCTGACCGCCTGAGAAAGGTGCTGAGCTTAGCGCGTAAAAAGACGGTGACAAGCCTTGTTAATGCATGCGATGCTGGCCGCGAGGGGGAGCTTATTTTCCGCAACATCGTCCGTTATGGCAAGGTTAATAAGCCCATCATGCGCCTTTGGATGCAGAGCATGACCGATGATTCCATCATGGAGGCATGGGGGAACTTGCTGAGCGACCAAAGCATGCAAAACCTTGCAGACGCCGCCGTCTGTCGCTCGGAATCCGACTGGTTGGTCGGCTTGAACAGCACGCGTGCCCTGACGGTCTTGCAATCGGCTGCGGGTGGCTTTAACATCACGCCAACGGGTCGCGTCCAAACGCCAACCTTGGCTATTTTGGCCAAGCGTCAGAAGGAAGTGCTCGCCTTCACACCCGAGCCCTATCATGAAGTTCGCGCGACCTTTGCCGCCTCCGCTGGTACTTATGCCGCCAAGTGGTTTGACCCCAAGTGGAAGAAGGATGAAACTGCACCGCTGCGCACGAAGGAGCGCCTTTGGAACCCCGCCTATGCAGCCGCCATCGTCGAGCGTTGTGCAGGACAGCCCGCAGAGGTGAGCGAGAAGCGCAAGCCTGTCTCTGTCCCACCACCACTCCTCTTTGACCTGACATCCCTGCAAAAGGAAGCGAGCAACCGCCATGGTTTCTCCGCACGTCGTACCCTGCAACTGGCGCAAGAATGCTATGAAAAGCATAAGGTCTTAACCTATCCTCGTACCGATTCTAAGTACCTGCCAGAAGACTACATCAAGATTGCTTACCGCACCGTCGGGCAATTGCGCGATAGCTTGGCTGACTACACGGAGGTCGCGACAAACATCCTCGACAACAAACTCATCAAACCCAGCAAGCGCGTGTTTGATAGCAGCAAGGTCAGTGATCACTTTGCCATCATCCCCACTGGTCGCACCGTAGCCTTGACGGGTGATGTGGCTAAAATTTACACCTTGGTGGTGCAGCGATTCCTCGGCATCTTCTTGCCACCTGCTCAATTTGAAGATACCGAGCGAACAACCCTTGTAAAAACGGCTACTGCTACCGATTACTTTTACTCCACTGGCCGTGTGCTCAAGAGTGCTGGTTGGCGCGTCTTGCTCAACACAACGGCCAATCCCAACCGTGCTCGCAAGGAGGAGCTTTGCCCCATCACATCGGGCGAAAAGGTGCTTGCCAAGGAGTTGGAGGATTGCGAATTGATGACCAAGCCCCCAGCGTCCTACACCGAAGCAACTTTGCTTTCCGCAATGGAAGGTGCTGGCAAATTGGTTGAGGATGATGAGCTTGCATCCGCCATGAAGGAGCGCGGCTTAGGAACGCCTGCCACCCGCGCCTCCATCATTGAAGGCTTAATTACCCAAGAGTACGTGGCCCGCGATTCGCGCGAGCTCGTCGCCACGCGCCGTGGCATGGACTTGATTGACCTGCTGGGCAAGATTGGTCTCAGCACACTTTCATCACCCGAAATGACGGGGGATTGGGAGTATCGTCTCAAGCAGATGGAACAGGGTAAACTCGGACGCTCATCCTTCATGGTTGACATCCGCAAGTACACAACAGAAATCGTTGACTGTGTGCGCCATTATATGAATAGTGGTCACTACCCCGATTTGGAGGTGGCCTGCCCCAGCTGCGGGGCGATGGGATTGGGTAGCCGCATCGATGCGGTCTCCTGCAAAAATGGCACCTGCAAGTTCCGCCTTCGCCGTGCGCAAGCTGGTTTTGGCTTGAGTGACGAGTTGCTCATCGAGCTCATCACCAAGAAGGAACTTCCCATTATGGATGGCTTCCGCTCTCGTTTCGGCAAACCCTTCCGTGCAGGTCTGCGCCTCTTCGAGGGTCCCCGCGCGTGGCGTGTGGAATTTATCTTTGAGGAAAAGAAAGAAGACTCCGCTGCGGATGCCAATCAAACATCCCTCGGTACCATGCCTGTCCTCAATCAAGGGGAATTGGAGGTTCTTGAAAGTGAGCGCCAATGGACGGTTCCTGAATTTGCCCATGGCAAATCGGGCCGCAAGGGGCTGACGCTCTCTCGCACCATTTTAAGTAAACCCTTGGAGCAAGTCAACTTGCAGCAACTCCTCGCCACTGGTAAGACCGAGCTCATTAAGGGATTTGTCTCGCAGCGCACGAAGAAGGGATTTGATGCCTTCCTCGTTGTTGATGCGGATAAAGGCAAGGTTGGCTTTGAGTTCCCACCGCGCGAGCCGCGCAACAAGAAGCAAGCGGAAATCCGATTCACCAAGGAGGCAGCTGCTGCTGCTGATTTGAGCAAGGCTAGCTCGCACGGCAAAATCAAGGTGAAGGGCAAAGCGAAGATTCAAGAGCTGCTGGAAAGTGAAAAGGCTTGGCATGTCCCCGGTCTACTCTACGGCAAGACCACCCCCAAGCCATTGAGCATCGCCCATGAAATCAATGGCGTCACGCTCGACCTCGCCTTGGTCACAACTCTGCTGACAGAGAGCAAGACACCGCTGCTCATGGGTGGCAAGAAGCATAAAAAAGGCTTCTACATCACCTTTGCACCGCGCACGGGTAAGGTATCCATCACCCTGCCCGAGGCAGAGTAAGATGTCTTCGTCTCCATGACTATGTTACGTTCCCTCATGGCGCGTGCTGACCGTTTTACGGTCGGTATTCTAACAGCACTGATCCTCGGGCTGGTGCTGCCCTGTTACGGCTCTGGTCAGGTTTTCTTCTCAGGGCTGTCGCAGACGATGATTCTGCTGCTCTTCTTCTTTTATGGCTTGCGCATTTCGCGCCAGGCCATTTTGGATGGGTTTAAGCATTGGCGCTTGCAGGGGATGGTGCTCTTTTGCACCTTCGTCTTCTTCCCTCTCTTGATGTTGGGGCTGCGCCCCGCCTTGGAATGGATGGTGGGTTCCTCCCTCTTCTTTGGCTTGCTCTACATCTCCTGCATCCCCTCGACGGTGCAGAGCAGCGTGGTGTTCACCTCCATCGCGGGGGGGAATGTGCCAGCGGCTGTTTGTTCCGCTTCGATCTCCAGCCTCGCGGGGGTATTTGTGACTCCCTTTTTGGTGAATTTGCTCTTCCCGACGGAATCGCTAGGCCATGTTGTTGGCATTGAGTCGGTGTTGAATATCGCGCAATTTATCTTACTGCCCTTTGTGGTGGGACAATGCTCACAGCATTGGCTGCAAGCTTGGGCCTTGAAGCACAAGACCATCGTTTCGCTCATCGACCAGAGCACGGTTTGGATGCTGGTTTATACCAGTTTTTCGGCTGCGACCATGGCTGGTTATTGGCAGCAGAATGATGTGGGCGACTTGCTGTGGTTGGCTCTTGCCTGTTTCCTCTTGCTCTGCCTGATTCATGCGACGATTTATTTTAGCAGCAAGTGGCTGGGCTTTGTGCCAGCCGATCGCTACGCCATCGTCTTCTGCGGCTCGAAGAAGAGTTTGACTGGCGGGGCGCCCATGATGCTGGCGCTCTTTGGCTATGTGGATAATAACTACCTTTTGCCCCTGATGATTTTTCACCAAATTCAGTTACTGACCTGCTCTCACCTCTCCCGCATGTGGAAGCGGCAGCAAGAACAAGCACACGAACAAGTAAAGACCGCCGATGTATAAGGATATCCCCCATTACTACCCCTTCATTCGCTGGGATGTGCCCCATCTCTCGGCCTTGGCGATTACGATTGCCGTCGCTTTGCTCTTGCTACTGATGGGGCGATTGACAGGGGAAAAGGGTAGCCGCTTGATTTGCCGCTTCCTCGCCATCCTGCTGGGGATTGAGTTTGTTGGAGAGTTCTCATGGCGCTTCTTTTCAGATGATTATGGCCCATGGGTACACAATTTACCGCTTCACTTCTGTTCCTTCATGCTCATCATCGCCATCATTGCGATGTGGTGGCGCAAGGATTGGGCCTGTGGTCTATGCTATTTTGGCATCTTGAGTGCCAGCATCCAAGGGCTCATCACACCAGCCATGGCCAATGGCTACCCGAGCATTGCCTTTTACGTGTTCTTTATCGCGCATGGGCTGCTGTTGATTGTTGGCTTGGCGGTACCCATCTTGCTCAAGTGGCGTTCGTCACGCTGGGCACCATTGCGCAGCCTTCTCTTGATGGATTTGTACCTGATTGGCATTCACCCTATCAACATCTACTTGGATACCAATTACGGCTACACGCGCTTCAGCCCCGTTGAAGGTTGTCTGCTTGACTACTTGGGGGCAGCACCCTATTACTACTTGTGGCTGCAATTGCCCGTCTTGGGGCTCTTTTACCTAATGTCACTCTTTGTCCGAATGAGGGCTTAAGGGAAGCTTAAAAGAAGCGAACCGCTGGGTTTTTATCAGGGATGACGTTGGCGCTGCGCACCTGCCTATCGGTACTACGCGCGTGCTCTAAAATTTGGCTCAATCGCTTGACCTGCGCTGCAAGATTGCTGTTCTTCATCAGGACTTCTGTCCCTGTTTCGAGGCTGAGGGTAATCTTCCAAGCCTTCGGGCACTGGATGCTTTTGATGAGGGGAATCTCTGTCAAGCTATAGCGATTGACTTCGCTAAGTAACTCGACGATGGGCTTATAGCTGCTTTCTTTGATGCGTGCGCCCACCTTGAAGGTGGTGAGGTCAGCGGTTTTAAGGTACCAAGTGGGGCTGTTGAGGAAGGGTGTGTGCTGCTCCTTAACGACGGGAAATAGGGTGCCCGTATCATCCATAAAGAGCGCTGCTGGCGGGTTGACTTGCCCGACATCCCGCTCCATTTTGACGTAGGCGAGGGGCAGTCGTTCGGTCACATGAATCACAAGGGTATTAGGGCGCTCCTTGAGCACCTTGGCCGAGGCGATGAGGGGCGAAGCCTCCAGCTCTTGCTTCATGGCCTCGCAGTCGAGGGAAGCGAAGGTGCTCTCTGTCGTCAAACCAAGAATGTGGATGGCATGAGATTGTTCAACAATGCCCTTCGATTGGTATTTGATATGCTCGATATGTGCCGAGTAGGTCTTTTGAACAAGACGTGTGTAGACTTCGTTCACAGCGCAGCAAAGGATGACCACCCCCGCGAGATAGAGGGCATAGAGGCGCAGGCGATGCAGCCCCCGACGCGAGGTGCAGACATCCTTGAGTCGCTGCCAGTAGCTAAAACGACTCTCTAGATGCCTTACCTTATCGTGGTTTTCACCGCGGTGTTGATTGTGCCGCTTCATGGGACGAATGGGGACGCTACGCGATGAATGTTCGTGTGTTCTCAGCAGCTGCGATCGAGATGCAGAGAGATTTCAGCAATGCGGGTGCAGAGCTCGGCATAGGAGATGCCTGCCGCTGCCGCTGATTTGGGGAAGAGGGAGGAGCCTGTCATACCTGGGATGGTATTGATTTCCAACACATAGGGCTTACCTTCTTCTGTCAACAGCACATCGACTCGACCATAGACTTGGACGCCCAATGCTTGGTAGGCATCGACGGCTGCCTGTTGAACGGCCTTGGTTTGCTCTTCACTGAGATTAGCTGGGCAAATGTAGTCGGTGCCGCCCTTGCCGTAGATAGATGGGTACTTGTTGTTGACATCATAAAATCCCGAGCGGGGGCAGATGTGGACAATGGGCAGAGCGATGCCATCAAGAATGGGAACGGTGAGCTCCTTACCTGCGATAAATTCTTCAACGAGGATTTCTTCCCCATAGCTAGCAACGTCGTTTAAGGCCGCATCAAGCTGAGCTTGCTCAGTCACGATATGGACGCCAAAGGAGGAACCCTCCTTCGGTGGCTTGACCACGAGAGGTAGGGAAATGCTGGGCTTGATGCCAGCAGCAATCTCAGCGCGTGTCATGATTTGGTCAGCTGGGGTGCTGACGCCCTTAGCGAAAAATTGCTTCTTGGTGAGTACCTTGTCAAAGCATTCATGGCTCACCTTGCTACCAGCCCCAGTGTAGGGCATATTCATGGCTTCAAGGTAGGATTGCAGCCCTCCGTCTTCCCCATAGGTTCCGTGAATCATGTTGTAGCATAATTCGGTTCCCTCGGGGATAGTGGGAACCTCATCGTGGACGATGAGGGTGCTAACTTGGGTAAACCCAGCGGAGGATAAGGCTTCGGCAACTCCTTTACCCGAGTTGAGGGAGACTTCGTGTTCGGAGCCCGGACCACCCATGAGGAGGGTGATTCGGGTGTCTTTGGTCAATTGTTTCATGGAAGAACATTAAAATTGAGGCTCACGGTCACCAATGACTTGAACTTCTCGTTTGAGGGTGATTCCTCGTTCTGCTTTTGCTGTTTGGGTAATCAGGTCAATGAGTTCGGTGATATCGGTCGCGGTGGCCGAACCTGTGTTGACAATAAAGTTGGCATGGACGGGCGAAATCATGGCACCACCGATGCTCTTGCCTTTGAGTCCCAGCTCATCAATCAGCTTGCCCGCTGGGCATTCGGCTGGGTTGACAAAGGTGCAACCCGCGCTGGGTTGGCTGGGCTGACTAAGCTTGCGCTTTTCACGACTTTCTTCCAACTTCGCTTCAATTTGGGTGCTATCGCCCTTCTTGGCGACAAAGCTGGCTTGCAAGACGATGTTGCAGTCAAATTCTGGGATGATGCGATATTGCGCACCCTGCATGCTTTCCTTTTCAAACTCGACCACTTCACCATCTTCATCCAGACAGGTGGCGGCACTGAAGACACTCCACATGTCTTGCCCGAGAGCTCCTGCATTTTGGCGCAAGCTACCACCGACAAAGCCGGGGATGCCCTCCATCCATTCAAAACCTTCAATGTTGTTTTGTGCGGCGAAGGAGGCCAATTTTTTCAGGCGAACGCCTGCACCTGCAATGATGCGGTTACCCTTGAGTTCAATTTGGTCAAAGACACCACCCGATGGGTGAATGACCGCACCGCGAATACCCCCATCGCGCACGATGAGGTTGGAGCCGCGTCCAACGATGTAGACAGGGATACTGCGATCCTTGAAGTAGTTGATGCTCAGTTGAAGGCTTTCAACATTATCTGGCTCAATCCAGTACTGGGCGGCACCGCCCACGCCCATGGTCGTGTGGCGGCTCATGGGTTCATAGAGTTTGTAGCTGACAGCTTGGGGGAGCTCGTGTTGAAGCTCGGCAATGATGCGTAGGTCACGAGCGAGCTTCTTACCCGCTTCATGAATGTTACCCGCACCGAGGGTGAGAACCATATCGCCCGATTGCAGCTGATTGCCAACGGCAAGCTGGGCATCGCGGACGGTGGGCTGGAATCGCGCATCTTTGGGGCCTTCGCGCAGCACGGCATCAACGATGGTCTGACCCGTGATACCAGGGATGGGCAACTCGCTGGCAGGGTAAACGTCTGCGACAATCAGCTTATCAAGATTTTGAAGGGCTTTGCCAAAGTCATTTTGCAGCAGCTGCGTGCGGCTGTAGCGATGGGGTTGGAAGAGGACGACGAGGCGATTGGGCTTGAGGCTTTGTGCCGTTTGAAGCGTGGCTGCTACCTCTGTTGGGTGGTGACCGTAGTCATCGACGATGCGATAGTTGCGGGAAAGGTAGATAGATTCAAATCGACGACGTGCCCCCGCAAAGGTGGCAAGGGCTTTGCTGATGTCATCAAAGTCAGCTCCCAGCTCCAAGGCTGTTGCGACAGCAGCTAGGGCGTTGAGGATGTTGTGATGACCAGGGATACCCAAGGTGACGCGACCCAGCAATTCACCTTGATGTTTGATGGTGAATAGCGTGCGTCCATTGCGGACGGTGATGTCGCTGGCGGTGTAGTCAGCATCGGCCCAGCCGTAGGATACGCTGTTGGGGTAGGTGGAGCAGACGCTGCTAGCACCTGCATCGCTCTTGCAGTAAAAGATTTTGCCGCGCGTCTGCTTGCAGAGTGTGTGGAACACCTCCTTAATATGGTCGATATCGCGGTAGAAGTCCAGATGCTCGGCTTCGATATTCAGGACGATGCTGTGCTCGGGCAAGTAATTGACGAGGGTGCCATCGCTTTCATCACCCTCGGCAATGAGGTATTCACTCTCTTCATTCCAGTGTGCATTGCTGCCCAACACGGGGATTTCTGCACCAACATAGTGGCAAGGGCGCTGGCGGCTGCTGCGCAGAAGGTGGGTCGTCAGGGAAGATGTGGTTGTTTTGCCGTGGGTGCCCGCAACGACAATGCCCTTTTTGTTGTTGAGGATGGCCGCTAAGCACTCGGCACGTCGCATGCACAAGCTACCTTTGGCACGCGCTGTGCTCAAGGCGATGTTATCTTCGCGAATCGCGCTGGAATAAATGACAATATCCGCATCGGATACGGCTTTGGCATTATGTGGGCTGGAGAATTTAAGTCCTGCCGCCTGAAGGTTTTCTGTCTCTTGGCTGGTGACGCGGTCACAGCCGCTTACGCGATGCCCCATTTCCATGAGCATACGTGCAAGCCCGCTCATACCAGAGCCTGCCACGCCAATGAGGTGAATGCGCACAGGATGCGCACGATCGAGTAAGAGTAAGCGTAATTTTTCAATCATAAGATGCTTCATTATTATAGGGCATCTAGCCGTTAAATCAAGTGTAAAAATGACCGCTAACAAGAAAACCCAAGCTGCTGATAAGCGGCCTGGGTTTTAAAGAAATCCTAAGTAACTCTTAATTAGTAATCTGTTTTAAGCTAAGTTCTTACACTTGTCGTACTTTTCTAAGTTCACGGTCGTCTTGATGCGAACTTGAAGGTCAGCCAAGGCGTTCATGAAGTAGATGTAAGCATCGTAAGGGGAGCTGTAGGGGATGCAGGTGTTATCCTTTTCCATGTATTGGAAGTGGTCTGCACTTTGCAACTTGCGCCAGACGTGAATCATATCGGCATCACCGCTGGATTTGACGACATCCTCCAAGGCGTAAATCTTCTTAATCGCTTCTTGTTGCATGACGTTGCCTGTCCATTGAGCCATGGTGCCATAGGCGGTGCGGCTGACTGTTTGGGGGCAATCCATCGTACCGGTAGAAGGGAAGGTATCGACCGCTTCGGATGGGGTCAGGAAGGTGTTGCCATTGAAGACGGCTGCTTGAATCATGGAACGCCAGAATTCAAAGACGCCTGTGGTGTCATTTTGTGTTTCACCCAAGATTTCGTAGTCCAAGCAGAGGTTGGTCAGTTGACCCGTCTGTTGACGAAGCCAGTCTTCGAAGGTGAAGGCGTTGAGTGGATACTCTGACCAGTTGGGGTCCACGCGGTTGTAAGCCAAGTCGTTAGCGAGGCGGTGATTGCATGCCAAGATCTTGGTGTGGGCGATGAGGGGGGCGCAGTGCAACTCGTTGGTGTAGCGTTCGTTGCCGGGGCAGCAGTTACCATCGGCCAGAATACCCTTAAATCCAAGCTCTTGAGCCTGTGCGGCAATGGCATTGGAGTAGAGCAGCGCGGTGTTGCACAGCACGGTGGGTGTCTGACCAAAAAGTTTTTCGATGAGTTCGGAGTGCTCGGTAACTTGTTCCTTAAATTCCTCGGGGGAATAGAGGGCGGCTAAGGAGGAGTAATAGGGCATCGCCAAGAATTCCACACATCCTGATTCCGCTAATTCGCGGAAGGAGTCGATGAGGTCGGGACGGTGGTAGTGGGCTTGCTCAAGCAAGACGCCAGAGACCGCGAGGGCGAAGCGGAACTTACCGTCCGTCAGGGCGATGAGTTGCTTCATCATGCGGTTAGCTGGCAGGTAGCAGCGCTCTGCTACTTCGCTGAGGATTTTGCCATTCAGCTCGTCATCCTCATAGAAGGCATGCTCCCCAATTTTGAAGAAATCGTATGGGGTGAGGCGGTTGGGCTGGTGGGCGCAGAAGGTAAGAGTAATCGTGCTCATGTCGGTTGTTATCGTAGTTGAATATTCTTCGCGATTAGCGGTTCAAGACATGTTCGTAGACCTTGATCATCTTATCAGCGGCAGCGTCCCATGTGGAGTTGAGGGTGTCTTCGTTGCTTTGCTCGACGACTCGCTTGTAAAGCTCTTCGTCATCGCAGAGGTCAACGATGTGCTTGGCCATCATATCCACGTCCCAGAAGTCAGCCTTAAGCGCACCGTGCATGACCTCGGCCACACCGCTTTGCTTAGACATGACGGCAGGGATGCCGAATTGAGCAGCTTCCAAGGCGGAAAGACCAAATGGCTCGGAGACGGAAGGCATGCAGTAGATGTCTGTCATAGAGAGCAATTCATTGACCTTTTGCTTGTTCAGGAAGCCTGTGAAGTGGAACTTATCCCCCACGTTGTGGAAGGCGCCCGTCTCAATAAGCTGGCGAAGTTTTTCACCTGTGCCAGCCATGACGAAACGCACATTGTCGGTTTGTTCAAGAACCTTGGCGGCAATTTGGAGGAAGAATTCTGGTCCCTTTTGAGCGGTGAGACGACCGAGGAAGAGGACGAGTTTTTCGGGGAACTTCTTCTTGCTGTGGTAGGCTTCCACTGGGTCAGCACCATTATGAACGGGGAAAATCTTGCTGGGGTCAATGCCGTAGTGACCCGAAGCGACCGTACCGGTGTACTTGGAGACGGGGATGACGGCATCGGCGTTTTCCATGCCGTATTTTTCCAAATCGTAAATCCAGCCGCGCGCATCAGCGCCAGCACGGTCAAATTGGGAGGCGTGAAGGTGAACGACCAAGGGCTTGCCAGTGGCTTTCTTTACTTCGACACCAGCGAGGTAGGTCATCCAGTCATGGGCGTGAATGACATCAAAGTCTGCATTGACGGCCATGGCGGCACAAATCTTGGAGAATTCAATCACCTTGCGTGCCAAGTCACCAGCGTAGAGGTCTTCGTCACCGGCAAAGATGGAGAGGTCTTCCTTGTGAACCTTGGAGAAGAGAATCTTGCCCTCCTTGGTGAATTGAACGGATTGACCATCGCCCTCATAACTGGCATAGGGGTCAAGGCAAACGGGGGCACGTTGAACGACAGCAAAGCTTTCGTAGGTGGGAATCTCGGTATTTTCAATGGATTCGTAAGCAACGCAGTTAAGACCAGTTAAATCGAAGCCATCAAAGCGTGCCTCTGGGGCTGCCTTGGGGACGATGACGTGAAGGTCAACTTTCTTTGCAAGTGCTTTGGAGATGCCGAGGCAGGCAACGCCTAGACCACCGTTGATGAGAGGAGGAAATTCCCAGCCTAATTCTAATACTTTGATTCTGCTCATGATGTTTCGTTGAGTTTGTCGTTTGATTTCGTGATGTGTTTGTGAAAATCGGCACAACAAGCCTGCATCCTAGGGGATGCTCAAGGGCTCTATTGGTTTGTTGTAGTGTGTGAGTTGGTGTTGTGTGAGAGTTTATGGTGTGGATGCTTAATTTTGCTCGTTGGCATCCTTGATTTCTTGCAGAGCTGCGATGAACTCGTCAAGGATTTCCCCTGGTACCATGATGATATCTCGGTTAGAGCCTACCTTTTCAGTGATGCGGATAACGCGACCTCTTGCATTGCTCTTCAAATCAATGAAGAAGGTTTTGCGGTCTGTGGTAATTTTTTTTGTTTCGATGATGTCGTTATCCATGTTAATTTTTAGGGTAGAGGGGGGTTCGTTCCTCTCAGCTTTTTTTAGCATGATTCTGTAGTTAGGTCAACGAGAATTTAACTCTTATGTGTGTTTTTTTTGGCTTTTGGGGACCTTGCAAAATTAGGCGTGATGAGTTTTGGAAGCGAATTGAGCGCAAATTTGCGGCTTGAGAGACCCAAATATTAAATATTTGGGACACGAAAGCTACAAATTGGTGCCAATTTGCGACAAAAATCGCACGATTGGCTATCATTCTGGATTGCTCTTTGAATCAGTGCTAATTTTGCAAGGTGCGCTTTTGCTAGTCTAGTTCTTGAAGTCGGTTGATTTCAATGCCTGGGACGGTCGTTGTGCGATTGTCGGCATGGCGAAGAATGGGGGAGCCATCGTGGGCGATTCCTTCAAAAATCCCGCAGAATCGCTCCTTGTCTGTGATGGCAACAACGGGGCGATGCCCATTCCACGCTTTCTCCAAATTAGAGATGACAGGCTTGGGTCCTTTTGCTAAAAAAGCCTCGTAATGCTCGGTAATCGTATCGGCTAATTTCATGCACATGACTTCCACGCTGGGGCATTTCTTCACGTGGTCATACAGGCGGGTGGGTCGATCAGTCGTCTTTCCTTCAAGTTGCTCCATGCTGTTGAACATATTGAGGCCAATGCCGATGCTCGCCATGGATTTGGAGGGGCGTTCAACGAGGATGCCACCCAACTTCATGCGACCGACCATCAAATCATTGGGCCAGCGCAGGCGCAAGCCGTCAATCTTATAATCTTGCAGGGAGTCGATGAGTGCCGCGCCTGCAATGAACGGCAAAATACCCCAGTGCAGATTGCTCGCATCATCAAGGGGAATGTTGTAACAAACCCATAAACCACCTTGGGCGCCAAACCAAGCGCGATTAAAGCGGCCGCGGCCGTGGCTTTGCTCGGTACAGTAAACAGCAGTCCACGGTGCCAACTTGCGCGCAGGCATAAAAGTAGACTCACATTGCTTGACGTGAACTAGACTCCAAGGGGAACTCATAGCCTATAGTCTACCCTTTTTGGGCGTCTTTGTCTAACTCTTTTTTCTGGGAGTTCTGGATTTTTTTTGACTTTTGTTTCTTGTTTCTTCCTAGAAATGCTGTTACGCTTGCATCATGCTGACAAAAGAACGAATCCAACTACCAAGCAATGCAGGCTTTGAAGAATGGTGGGGATGCTATGAATCCAGTTTTCCCGAAGCCGAGCGCCGTCCACTGGGCGACCATCTAGCCGCCCTTCAAGATGAGCGATTTTACTGTTATCGTTTCGAGGATGAACAGGGATTTGCTGGCCTCTTTAGCTACTGGCTCTTTGGCAAACTGATTTATGCAGAGCATTTCGCCATCCCGTCATCCCGCCGGGGCGATGGCTTGGGGAGCCTCATCCTCAAGCAATTTTTGGATGAGGCGAGCATGCCCATCATCTTGGAGATTGAGCCCATGGAGGATGACGCCACCAAAGCCCGCTGGCGTTTTTACAAGCGTCTTGGCTTTTGTCTCCTTCGCGATGAACACTGGCAACCACTCTACCATCAGGGGGATGCACCCTTACGTCTTCGCTTACTGAGCTACCCCATGCCCCTTGACCCCAAGCGCGTGTTGCGCTTCCAGTCAGAGCTAGAGCAAACAATTGCTCAATACCGCGACCGATGACTCCTGACGAACCTTGAACATATTTTAAGCTTGTGTCTCACTTTCCTCATGTGTTAGCATGATACAAGCATGGACACATCTCCCCTAGCCGCCCTACCACTCTATCAGCAAATTAATCTTGCCCTCGTGGCTGTCAGCGGGCTCGTTGTCTTGATTGCCTGTTTACTTGGTGCCAAGAAACGACGTTTATCCCTAGCTGACTTTACCGCGAGTGAGACCCTTGTATTCCCCCTGCCCATTGATTACTTATACACCGTCGTCATCATTTCGTTGATCACCCTGCTCAATATTTCCAGCGTCTTCATCACCGATACGGCTGACACCGACGGTGCCGCCAGCTCTTGGGCTGACCCCATCATCTTTTTTGCGCTGCACATCCCCATCTTCATCCGACTCTTCCAGACGAGAAAGGCCTTTGATAAGCCCCATACGCCCATCATGGCTATCCTCGGCTACCTCATCTTAGCCTATGGAGCAACCTTCCTGAGCAATGCGCTGGTTCATATGACGCCCCTGCTGAGCTGGTTCACCGATGCTTGTGGGTCGCCCGAGATGCAAGAGTCGCTGGATGTCTTTTCCAATGTCCACTGGGGGGATTTGCTGCCCCATATCGTGCTTGCCTGCCTCGTGGCACCCATCGTGGAAGAATGCCTCTTCCGCGGTATGCTTTACCCCTGCCTCAAAAAGTTTGTGACCCCCTGCATGGCTGCCATCCTCTGTGGTATCCTCTTTGGGGCTATTCACATGGCACTGCCCCAATTCGTCGCTCTTTCTGTCTTGGGGGCTCTACTCTGCTTCATCTACGAAAGAAGCCGACGACTTTGGATTCCCATCTTCATCCACGCGGTCTTCAACAGTGTCAATGTCATCCTTGCCATCCACTTTAAGGATATCGAAGCCTACCTCAAAAGCCTTGAACAGACTGCGCAGAACCTATGAATACGCCCTTGCATCAAGTGGGGGAAAACGCTATCATCCAATCCCTACTCCACCAAGTGCCCAGCAATGAGCAAGTGCTGCTGGGCCCTGGGGATGACTGCGCCATCTGCGTGGGTGATGCGCAATGGGATGCGCTGCTCAAAACCGATGTGGTGGTGGAGGGTGTCCACTTTGTCAAGGATACCCCACCTGCCCTCATCGGCCGCAAGGCATTAGCACGTGCGATTTCCGACATCGCTGCCATGGGGGGGATTCCCCGACACGCCCTCATCACGCTGCTCGTCCACCCATCCCGCAGTTTAGAGAGCGTGCAAGCTATCTATCAAGAAGGCATCGCCCCCCTCGCACGCCAGTATGCCATCTCCCTAGCTGGGGGCGAAACGTCGATGCTGCCGCAAGATGGACTCATCATCAATGTCGCCCTGACGGGTCAGGTGGAACGCGGGCGCGCTGTTCTACGTTCGGGCGCGAAGGCTGGCGACATCCTCTGCGTTTCGGGGTACTTGGGTGGCTCCTTTGAAAGTGGGCGGCATTTAAGCTTTGAGCCACGCCTCGATTTATCACGCTTTCTGATGCAAGAAAAGCTTGCACCTCGGGCGATGATGGATTTATCTGATGGTCTGGCGACCGATTTACCACGCCTCGCGGCAGCATCTCATCTTGACTATCATCTCGATGCGGACGCCTTGCCCTGTCATCAGGGATGCCTCGCTCAACAAGCCCTCTGCGATGGGGAGGATTATGAACTGCTGATGTGCTTTTCGCCCGAGCAGTGGCAGCGCGTGCAAACACTACATTTGCCCACCCCCATCACAGCCATTGGCCACATGCTCGACCTCGATAGCCAGCAGGGGGAACAAGGGCAGCTTTCGGGTGGCTGGACCCACTTTTGAAGAACTCATGGAACGTCTTTTCCACAGGTGTTCCATGACTTTCTTTCGCGAATAAGCTTTTAATCTTGACAGTTTTCAATAGTCGCAAAACACACACTATCAACTTATTGCAAAATGCTAAATTTTTCCGTAACAAATTGAACACCCAAATCAAAGGGGCAAAAAAAATTTTCCGTCGTGGAACCCTTATAGAAGCGTCAGTTACGTTGATGCGCCCTTGAAGCAGTAAAAAAAAACCTTTTTTTTTATCTGATTTTGTGGCATATTGTCCCCCGCACGGCACCCCAAAAAGAAAACGATTTTCTGCTTGAGAACCCCACCAAAAATCATGGATGGCAAGTAACAAAAGCGGCAAGGTAGCCATCCCCCTTTCCCCCCAAATGACAACGAACGAACAAGCCATGAACCTGTGGAAGCTGATCATCGAAGAACTGAGACAAGACTCAGCCATCGGTGACTACGGCATCAACTCCAACTTTTCACAGCTCACGCTGCGCGAAGATACAGGTACCAAGCTGATCATCGAATACCCAACCGATTTCCTCATCGCATGGGTTGAAGTCAACTACATTGAAAACCTTCATCAAGCTGTTCTCAAGGTCCTCAAGGCGGAACGCGAGATTCAATTCATCGCCTACGAGGTCGATACCCCAACGGCTCAAATCCCCGAGCCCGTAGAACCGATTAAAGCCCCTAAAAAGGCACGTGCACCTCGTCGCTCCAAGACGGCAGGACATATCAGTGGTCTCAACAGCGACTTCCGCTTCGAGAACTTCATCGTCGGTTCCAACAGTGATTTTGCCCACGTGGCAGCACAGACCGTTGCTACCAGCAGGACGCGCGTCTACAACCCACTCTTCATCCATGGTGGACCAGGGCTTGGCAAGACCCACTTGCTGCATGCCATCGGCAATGCCATTACGGAAAAGAACGAAAACAAGCGCGTGCTCTATGTCACGAGCGAAGATTTCACCAACTCCTATATTGACGCCATGGCGCAAAAGGGTGATAGCTTGGCAAACTTCCGTAAGAAGTACCGCAATGTTGATGTTCTGCTCATTGATGACATCCAATTCATGGCACGCAAAGAAAAGACGCAGGAAGAATTCTTCCATACATTCAACGCACTCTTTGCCTCCAACAAGCAAATTATCCTCAGCTCCGACTGCCCTGCCTCGGAAATCACAACCATGGACAAACGCCTCACCTCGCGCTTTGACCAAGGCATGGTGGTAAGCATCTCGAAACCCAGCTTAGAGACCCGCATCGCCATTTTGCGCGACAAGCGCTCCCTCTGGAAGACCGAGCTCGTCAGCGACCAGCTCTTGGAGTTCTTGGCACAAAACATCACCAGCTCCGTACGCCTGCTCGAAGGCGCGCTGACACGCATGGCCACCTACGCTTCCTTCAGCGGCAAACAGCCCACCATTGAAGATGCGCGCAAGCAACTCGATGACCTCATCCGCAACGAGAACACCAACCGCCTGAGCATTCAAGACATCCAAAAACAGGTAGCCGAAGCCTTTGATGTCCGCATCGCGGAACTCAACGGACGCCGACGCACCGCCCATGTGGCGCACTCGCGTCAAGTGGCGATGTACCTGTCCCGCCAGCTGACCGACATGTCCCTGCAGGACATTGGAGAGGCCTTTGGTGGCCGCGACCACGGCACCGTCATTCACGCTGCACGTGCTGTTGAAAGCAAAATGGAAAAAGACCCTGCCCTCTGCGAGCTCATCGCCCGCATGACCAACAGCATGGTATAAGCATCTTACACGTGCATCCTTACAAAATGGGTGCCAAGAGGCGGCAAAAACGCGCAGCAAACTTATCGTACAAGGGCAAGGACTCCAAGAAATCACTGCTTAAGTGAATGGTATCCTTCATGTCGGACAGCAGCATATCCTTAACATGCTTAGCCATGTCCGCATCGACACTCAAGCAGCCTAGCTCATAATTAAGGTGCAGCGATCGCATGTCGAGGTTGGCAGAACCCACCCACGAAATGACATCATCAACCAAGAGTACCTTTTGGTGCATGAAACACTTGGTGTAAGCTAGTACCTTAATTCCACTCGTCTCCAAGTCCTGCAAAAAGGTTAACATGGCCAGATGAACAAAGCCGTGATCCCCCTGATGCGGCACGATGATGCGGACATCCACCCCACGCAGAGCCGCTGCCTGCAGAGCGCTGCTCAAGGCATGATTGGGTACCAGATAAGGAGCCGCCAGCCAAATGCGCTGCTGGGCCGCACTACAGAGCGACAACAAGGTCATGAGCCATGTGTTGCGCTGATTTTCAGGCGCCGAATGAACCATCATGGCGCGTTGCTTCCCACATGGGGCAGCATGACAGGATAAGCTAGGCACCAAATCAATCCCTGTGGCACGGTACCAGTCATGGACAAAGCAATAGAAGGCCTGCGCCACAACGGGCCCCTGAACACGCACAAAAGTATCCCGCCATGAGAGCGCGTTGCGCTTGCCGTAGTACTCATTGCCGACATTGAGTCCACCCATCCATGCTTGCTTACCATCGACGATGACCAACTTACGGTGGTTGCGGTAGTTGATACGCAAGATAGAGCTCAACCAAAAGCGCTTACCATGGAAGGGGGTGATGCGAACACCTGCATACTTCAAGCGCAAGATAAAGCCCAATGGTAACTTGTGCGAGCCAATCTCATCATAAATCAAGTGGACAGCAACACCCATTCGCGCCTTCTGAACAAGCATTTCACGCATCCGTCGCCCCACATAATCATCCTTGATGATGTAAAATTCAATGAGGATGGATTCCTTCGCCTCCGCAATGGCCTCGGCAATGCTGTTATAGGTAGAAGTTCCGTTCTGCAAGAGCTCCAAGCGGTTGCCTTGGCAAGGGGGCATCCCCGTCAATCGCGCGATGGCATTCAAACAAGGATGTTGGTCATCAGTCTGATTGAACCACAATTGGCGCAATCCTTGCTGGGAGGAGCTAGGCAGCACCCCCTTATTTTGTCGACGGATGCGCCCAGAGCCCAGCGCTAAATAAAAAGCGATGCTAGGGATGGGGATGAAGATGAGGGCAATGGCCCACGCGAGAGCCGTCTGGGGGGAATACTCATAATAGATTGCATAAACCGCCATGATAAAACCGCTAATGTAGGCCATCAGCGTCAAGGTCATCCAGCTGACTTCGACAGGTGTTGAATTGATCCATTCAAACATGGGCTTACTCCTTCACCGTCTTCTTGCGCTCCACCTCTTCAAAGTGGCGGTCAGCGTTCAGTTTGAACTCCAAGTCCGCGTCCTGACCAGTTTCATTCCAACGGTTGAAGATAACCCTCCACCGTAAATCATCCAGCGTTCCATACAGATTGATATCAATAATGCCATCAGAAATGACCGTGATGGGCGAGAGCATCAGGCTGATGAGGCTCGACATCTCTGGCCATAAATCCGCTTGAATGTACATGCGGGCCAAGTCGAGACGCAAGCTAGAGCTCACGGCAAGGTTACTACCCGTCGCACGCAGGTTGTTGGTACTTAAAACACCGTCGCCAATCATAAAATTGGCTGAAGCATTTCTTAAATCATAGTTCAGCAGGTAATTCGCCCCAGGGATATTGGATGTCGTTTGACCAAAGGCCGAGCCGACCATCCCAATCCCCTTCGTAAAGACACCAACGACCGCAGCTGTTCCCGACTTGATATTGGTGGAAACTTTTTCATACAAGGTCAGTTTGCGTGGAATAATCTTTCCGCTGTTAATCAACTCTTCCTGCTTATCAATCAGGTTCGGAAGATTGGTGATCATGTCGGCAATAGGGGCAAAGATGCGCATCCGAAGCAAATCGCCATCATGAATTTCAAAATCGCCATAGGCCTGTAAGGAATCAAGCTCCATATCCTTGGCGCGAAAACGCGCCTGCGCATTGACCAGCGCGCGACTCTGCTCGGTATCAAATAGTTTGGCAATCTCTTCAAAGTTGCAAGACGCCAAGTTCAGGTAGCCATCATACCCCATTGACTTGCCTGTTATTGTTAGGAGGATGCACCCATTGGCAACCCCCTCACAAAAAATGGCGTTGAGTTTGTCGAGATAAACCCCACCTTTGCGAAAATCGATGTAGCCTGAAAAGCGTTGCAGCGGGAAGCTTGCTCCCAGCAAGTTGAGGTCAAAGCTGGGATGGCTAGCCATCGCGATGCTGCCATCCATCGCCACTTCACTGTTCAAGGCGATGGGGAAGATGCAGTAATACGTCTCAACATCCACAGGTTGGCTCAAGTCCAAGACTTCAAGAAAATCGCGCAAGGGCGCAAAAAAGGTACCAATGGCGTAGTCGGGATAAATGGCACCCTTCGCTTCGTGAATGCTGACAAAGTTGTTCTTCGTGTCCAAAACGACACTCCGCGCCCTCAAGGTCGATTCAGTGGCTCCGCCCTTGATTTTTTTCTTACGCAACCATGGTTTGTTATCAAATTGCAAGCTAACCTGATTGATGGAAATGAGCGATTTGGTCAAGACCCGCGCTGTCTCTCCCTCTGGCGCAGGGTCAAGATGCACGTCAACGACCACATCAGCCAAGCCACGGATAATTTTTGTGGGTAGCTGCTTGCAGGGTTCCTTGCTTCGTACATCTTCCTGATTTAAGATTCCCTCTGGGTCTGCAACGCGGTCATAAGTTCCTAGCAGAGCATTGATGTGGTGCAACTCCACCTGCCCCGTCGCCTGAACATCCACACCATGGCGAACATCAACAGTCAAATTGAGATTCTTGACAAGTACATCGCTATCCTCATTCATGCTGAAGTCACGCATAATGAGGTGGGTGAGGTGGTCGTCAATCAACTCGTCGAGCGTATCGAGCAAGAGATTGCTATTCACCTTAAACTCAAGCAGACCAGACTCCTTACAAATCAACGATCCCGACAAGCTACGATTCCCCTTACTCAGCGAAAAATGGGGCGAATCGAACAGGATGGCGTCATCATTACCCCGATAGACATTGAGCTCCACCTGAACATCAAGCTCATTAAACACCTCGGCATGGGGCTTGACATGCACGCTGTGATGAGAAAGTCGGGGGATGTGCAGATTGAAGCTCCCCTTGTCAAAGCGCAGCTCACCATCAAGCCAATTCAAGTCGCTACGACCATCTAGGCTCACGGTCTGTTCAGGGAAAGCGTAGCCGCGCGCTTTCAACACATCTTGAGGAATGATGGTGTTGAGCAAGGCGCTGGGAATCATCGCCTTCAAATCACGAATGCGGACTTGTCCGTCGCTATTTTTGTCAAGGCGCAACTGGATAGCCTGCCCTTCCGCTTGATTGATGGTACAGCAGATATCGGTAGCAAACTGCTCCAGACGTTCAAAATGCGTCGTAAGCGACAGCTGCTCAATATCTTCCCCCTTGAACGCGAGCTGCCGTGCATCCAAATCAAGATGACAGGCACTCAAATCAGCATCCTTGGGCTTACTGAGCTCCAAACGCTTTAAATCCTTGATGGCCAAATCGAGTTTATCAACACTCACGTACTTACCACGAAGACCTTGGGCACTAGCTCTCAAATCGATATCTTGGAAACAGAGACCGCTGCGCCCCCCCTCTGGCAAAATCTCTTGGAAACGAATTTCACCCAAGCTGGTCTCCAACTCCAAATGCTCCCACTCTTGGTGCTTGTTCATCTGAGCCGCCTCCAAGCCCTCCGACATTTGTCCATTGAGCGAATTCTCTTGGGTGCCCGCAGCACCGACGTGTTGGTCAAACTGGGCTTCTTCAATGCTCAGCTTCACCTTGACTTGCTTGGCCAATTGGTGCTGGCTCAAATCAAAGGCATGGAGCTTCTGGGTACTCGCCTGCAACTCACTGCGGGAGAAACGAAAGCCATCATTGCTCATCTCTGGTACAGAGAGGCGGAGCTCAAGGCTATCAATCTCTGGCAAAAACTCATCCATGGCCAGCTGCCCCCTTTGAAAATCAGGACTAATCATCTTAGCCATGGCATGAAGCTTGACAGGCTCATCCATTTTCAACTGCTCGGGCAAATCGATTTGCACCCCCTCACTGACAAAGGTTTCTGCCAGCAACATCACCTGTTCCAAGGTCAAGCTGGCATCAATTTCAATCGCTCCATTCCCATTATTCAAGTGCGATTGGGCAGAGACAAAACCATCCCCCATTTTGATTTGGGCTTGGTCGATGGCAATATTCCCATCTTTTAAGTAGAAGGAAAGCACCATCTCATCAATGGTATAGCGGTCAACCTGAATGTCCCGCTGCATCAGGTAACCCAAGATGGATGCCTCCGAAATGCTAACATCCTCCCCAAAGAGAACATCGCCTTGCAGCTGCATTTCGGAATGTTCTTTGCTGCTAAAAGCGATACGATCAAAAAGCTTAAAGTCCTCGGATGATACCAAGTTGCTCATGATGCTCAGCAGGGGCATGCTACTGTCCAAGGTAAAGGACAACTGGCGTGTTACTGTATTATACCCCCCCTGAAAAACACACTTCAGCGCTTCATCTCGTCCGAGGTAGGAAGATGGCTCCGCCTTGGGCGAATGCAGCACCAGCTGATGGATTTGCAAGATATCATTGCTAAAATCACCGTTGAGAACAACATGATTGAAGCAGAGTTTCTCATAATAGAGACTGGGGATAGCAACATCAAAGGAGCAGCGTGGCGTATTGATGGCATTATAGGAAATGTTGATGCGAGGTTGCTCCTTATCCGACCAATCCTGCTGGGCGACAAACTGGCAGATAGCATCAATGCTATCTTGGTTCGCATCAATCCAAGCCGAGACTAAATCTCCTATGATGTCGGGCTGATTGACAATTGCTTGTTGATGGGAAGATGGCTGTTCCGAAGCATAGGGTAAGTCGGCTTTCAGCGTAATGAGCATCCCCTCCACATTCAGGGGCGTTGTCGATACGACTTGCAGCACATTGCGATGGTTGATGGTGCAGGTCAAGTTGATATCCTTGATACTCAGTCCATCAGCATCGCCATGCTCACTCTCTAAATTGAAGCGGCTACGCTTGATGCGGATGAGGTAGGGTTTAATTTTCCCCTGCAAGAGGGGGCTAACGCGCAAACCGACACGTAAGCGACCTAGCTCCAAGCGAGGGACGCGCTTGGTATCATCTGATAGCTCTAAGCTCACCTCGCGCAAGATGAAACTCAGTCCACTGCCGTAGCCAAGTCGGGCTGATTGAATGTTCAACTCAATGCCCTGCTTGCGAGCCTCTGCCTCCACCTGATCAAGGACAAATCGGGGAATGCCCACCGAGGCTAAATAAATAACAAGCGCCAAGCAAGCAAGCAAAAGCACCAGACCGATGCTAGGAATAATAATCCTAACACGTCTGGTGAATTTGCTCCATCTGGAAATCGGGACAGCTTGTCGATTAGATTTCTGGATCGAACTCGCCCTCGGGGAGGGGCTCTGCTTTGGGCAGATTGTCTTCAATATCGTCTAAGAGGTTGACGAGATCCACGCCTTTACGCGCAGATGAATCGTATTTGAAGGTGAGTTTGGGTGTGCAGCGCAACACGACACGTTTGCTCACTGCGGATTGAATCTGTGACTTATGTTTCGTCAATTTTTCAAGAACTTGAGCAGGTGCCATGCGTCCCACGACACCAACCCAAACACGGCCCTCCCTCAAGTCTTCAGTAATTTCGACATCGAGGATGGAGATAATCGTGTTGGACCATTCAAATTCCTTTTGAACGTAAGCGCTAATTTCGCGCTTCATCAACTCATTGACCTTATCTAGGCGGCGTGCTGGCATCGGCTTAAATTAGAGACTTTGCTTGATTTTTTCAAGGGTGTAGCACTCAATGATGTCACCCACTTCATAGTCGTCATAACTAGCGAGGCGGATACCACATTCAAGACCACTCTTGACTTCTTCCACTTCATCTTGATAGCGTTGAAGGGTGGACATCTTACCATCAAAGACAACTTGACCTTGACGCAGGACGCGAGCTTCAGCCTTGCGGAGCATCTTGCCTTGGGCAACGTAGGAACCAGCAGCCTTGCCCTTGTTGAGCTTGAAGACTTGCTTAATTTCAGCTTCACCGACTTTCGTTTCACGAGTCTCTGGTTCCAGCATGCCGAGCATGGCATCCCTGACCTGATCGATGAGTTCGTAAACGATGGAGTAAATCTTCACCTGTGTTCCTTCGCGCTTCACGGCTCGGACGGCATTGGTTTCAACCTTGACATTGAAGCCGAGGATAATCGCGTCGGAGGAGGAGGCGAGCAGAATGTCGTTTTCAGAAATAGGACCGGCCGCAGCACCGACGAATTGGCATTCTACCTTATCGCTTTCGATGTCCAAAATAGCCTTCTTAATCGCCTCGACAGAACCTTGCACGTCACCCTTGAGGTAAAGTTTAAGGACGGCCTTTTGAGTACCATCACCCATCATGGCCAGAATATCTTCCATGCGGGAGCGCTTAGGTGCGGACAGGCGTTCATTGCGCTGTTCTTCCACGCGCTCTTCGGAGAGCTTACGTGCAGCACGCTCGGACTCCATAGCAACGAGTTCATCGCCCACATTAGGGGTTTGAAGGAAGCCAGAAATTTCCGCAGGCATACCGGGGAGAACCTTCTTAACTGCTTCACCACGGTCATTGAACAAGGTACGAACCTTGCCAGCGTATGGACCACAGATGAAGGGCATGCCAATCTTCAGGGTACCGCTTTCCACGATGACGGTAGCAGAGCTACCCTTACCCAATTCCATGCGAGCTTCAATGATGGAAGCGCGGCAATTAGCTTTGGGGTTAGCCTTCAGTTCAAGAACTTCGGCTTGCAGGCAGAGCAAGTCGAGCAAGTCGGGAATACCTTCACCTGTGTGAGCCGAAACGTCAACACATTCGATATCACCACCAAAATCGGTAGGCACAAGACCTTCTTCCATCAACTGTGTACGGCAACGGACAGGGTCAGCAGCGGGCAAGTCACATTTGTTAACAGCAACGATAACAGTCTTACCAGCATTCTTGGAATGAAGAATCGCTTCGCGCGTCTGTGGCATGATGCCATCATTGGCAGCGACTACAAGAACGACAATGTCGGTCACGTCTGCACCGCGTGCACGCATTTGGGTGAAGATAGCATGCCCTGGGGTATCGAGGAAGGTCAACTGCTGCCCATTATGATCGACGGTATAGGCACCAATGTGCTGGGTGATACCGCCAGCCTCGCCAGCAACAACACGGCTACGGCGAATGTAGTCCAGCAGGGAAGTCTTACCATGGTCAACGTGACCCATCACGGTGATGATGGGGGTGCGCAACTTGAGTTGCTCTTCAGGTTCCTCTTCAATCGCGACGGGTTCTGGTTCCTTAACTTCTTCGACAGGTGCCTTGACACCTGCGCCCTTTTCGCGCTTCACGCGTTCGTAGGCGAAGCCATGTTTTTCACAGATGGCGGCCAATTGCTCCGCATCCAAAACAGAAGCGGGGTTGGCAAACACACCCATGGGCAGAAGATCGGCAATAATCTTGAAGGGCTTAATTCCCATAATGACCGACAAATCAGCGACACTGATAGGTGCTTTGATTTGAACGGATTTATCCACCACAGGTGCAGGAGCTGGCGCAGGAGCTGGCTCGGGCTTCTTTTCAACAACGGGCTTAGGGGCTTCTACCTTGCTAGCACGCACTGGCTTTTTGGGAGCCAGCAGGTCCAAGGCTGCTTTCTTAGGTGCAGTAGCAGGCTTGGCTGCGGCTGTTTTCTTTGCTTCTGGCGCGGCTTTCGCAGCGGCACTCTTCGTTTTTTTAGGGCTGGCAAGAAGGTCGAGGACCTCTTTCTTTTCAGCGTTGTTTTCTTTATTAACCATGTGGATGAAATTCTTTAAATACTGGGGACTTAGGCTTTCGCCTCCTATGCTTAGGCCTGAGCCTTCGCTTTTTCGATAATAGCATCAGCCTCTTCTTGACTGATGGAAAGGGCTTCAATCAAGTCTTCTGCTTGAACGTAAGCCGCAATGCCTTGAACGGTGGTAAAGCCACAGGCAATCATGGAGGAAGCGAGTTCGGGGCTAACGGAGAGCTGTGCGACCAAGGCCTCGGCACCTTCCAAGGCAATCGCCTCGGTGCGGGAGTTATTGTTCACAGGCTCAACACGCACATCCCACTTTTCTTCAGCGGTGGAGATGAGGCGTGCCGTCAAGCGGACGTTAAGTCCCTTGCGACCCTTCGCCTTGGCTGCGGCACGATCATCTTCAACGATGACGGTAACGACGCGATTTTCTTCATCAACCTTCACTTCAACGGGCTCGATTGGTGCGAGTGCCTCTTGAGCAAGAGCTCCCTTATCTTCCGTGAATTCCATGATATCAACCTTTTCACGGTTGATTTCGTTGACGATATTTTTCACGCGCATGCCACGCATACCCACGCAGGCACCGATGGGGTCCACATTAGCATCAAGGCTACGAACGATGATTTTGCTGCGGTAGCCCGCATCACGAACAATATTGACGATTTCGACGGTATTTTCCGCAATCTCTTGCACTTCGTTCTCAAAGAGACGACGGACGAGATTAGGATGGGAGCGAGAGAGAATCAACTCGCAGCCGCGCACACCGTCACGCACCTCCAAGACGTAGAATCGCAGTTGGTCGCCAGAGCTATAATCTTCATTAGGGATGCGTTGGCGCAGGGGCATTACTGCCTCGAATCGCTCGACATCAACAATGACATCACCCTTATCATAGCGACGCACCGTACCGGTCACCAGCTCACCAATGCGATCCTTGAAGGCATCGGCCAGCATCTCTTGCTCGGCCTTGCGGATGCGTTGCTGCATCGTTTGGCGAGCTGTCTGCACCGCGATACGACCAAAGTCAGGTGGTGTAATATTGACAACCATGTAGGAGCCAAGACCGGTTTCCTTATGTGTTCTCGCTGCAATGGCTTCAGCCGTGCTAAGCTTGATTTCATTGTAGGGATCATGAAAATCATCATCCGCAACAACCAACATCATCGCCTTAATCTTGACGGTGCCCTTTTGGGGGTTGATATCAGCCTTAATTTCACCGATTTGCTCCGAACCTGGAATCATCTTGTAGTAGGCGGAAAGGAAAGCTGCTTCAAGAGCTGTCAACACGCGTTCACGTGTGATTTCTTTTTCTCTTACGTAATAATCAATAAGGGCGGTGATGTCTGTGCTGGCCATAGTTTTGTAGTATTGTGGTGAGTTTACTTCTGCCAATAAAAAAGGAGCGGGTTTGCTAACAACCCACTCCAATCGCATTGACCGGAACTTGTACACCTTCATATTAGCTACTTGAAGCCCTGATGTCAAGTAATATACTATAAACTACTCATGAATATAGAAAATAATTCCTTTAACGTTGACAGAATCACCCACTATCGGTATGATGCGCGCATGGAAACACGTGTGATACAGCTTGACCTGTTAGATGATTTAAGAGGCCTTTACCGTGATGTTGCTGCACAAATGCTTGAAGGCGATATTGTGGCTCTGCCAACAGAAACCGTCTATGGTTTGGGTGCCGATGCCCTCAATGCCGATGCTGTTGCCCGCGTTTTTGAAGCTAAGGAACGCCCTAGCTACGACCCCCTCATCTGCCACTTGCCCAATGGTCGCTCCGTGCACGACATTGCCGACGTACCCGAAGAACTCAAGGATTTGGTCAAGACATTGGCTAAAGAATTTTGGCCCGGTCCCATGACCCTCGTCCTGCCTAAAAAGGACATCATCCCCGACATCGTCACCAGCGGTCTGCCAACGGTCGCCTGCCGCGTCCCCGCCCATGATGTCATGCGCGGTGTTGCCAAAGCCCTTGATCGCCCCATTGCCGCCCCAAGCGCCAACCGATTTGGCCACATCTCCCCCACCAGTGCCGGTGCTGTCCTTAAGGAGCTCGATGGTCGCATCCCCCTCATCCTCGATGCGGGTGCCTGCAGTGAAGGGATTGAAAGCACCATCCTTGCCCCTTGCATCGACGAAAAGGGTAATCCTGCCGTCCGCCTCTTGCGCGAAGGTCCTGTGACCCGAGAAATGCTGCGCCCCATCTGCCGCGTTATCCGCCCCAAAAAGCTCTCCAAACGAGCCCAAGCCCTTGCGGAGGAAGCCGCAAAAGAAGCCGCAGCCAACCCAAGTGCATCAGTCGTGCCCAACCCCGAGGCACCCGGTCAGCTGGAAAGCCACTACGCCCCAACCAAGCCGCTATACCTCTGTGCCCCTCGTGAAAAGTTCGAAGCCCAAGAGGACATCCGCTACGGCCTCATTAGCTATCAGGGTGACAGCAAGCTCTCTGACCAAGATTGCTGGGAAGAAGTACTGACCCTCTCCCCCGGCAACGGACGCCTGTCCGAAGCCGCCCTTCGCCTCTTTGCCCTCATGCGCCAGATGGACGAAAACGAAGACATTGACGTCATCATCGTCGAAGAACTGCCCGAAACAGGCATCGGCTGCGCCATGATGGACCGCCTACGTCGCGCTTCAAGCAAGCGCAGCTAACCCCACCTTTACATCATCTAAAAAGTTGTGAATTGCAACATTAAATGCGACAGCTGAATGATTTCTTTCTTTTGCGGTTAAGCTGTTTTCGAATGAAAGGTAAAACGTCCACTTAATGATGATGAACATTGACCCGAAAACAGCTTACGTGGATAGTTATTCTTCCAGCTTGCTATCGCGTCTGCATCTTCTCGTTTAATTAATATGCCTTTTTGCTTTAGCGGTAGTTCTAAGTAATTTTAGATTTATACGATTAAGGTACTGCGTAGCAGCTTTAATGCATTCATAAGTTTTATCCATATCTAGTCTATCATGTTCGTTAAATTTCATATATCCTCCTTCGATAATAGCGACGGTGGCACTAGCTCCAGATAAGCGCATTTTTGCTGGTTTAACAATATGGAAGTGTTCTTCATCTCCGAAGGCAACTGGACTATGCGCGCATAATGCACGGTGGATTTTAAGATGCTGATCACGAGTGTTGCGAGAAGCCCAACCTGTTTTAAAAGCAAATTTATCATGTTCAAGTTGCAAAAAGATGCAGCCATTCGGACCTTCTTCATCGTATAATTCTAAGGTGCCCCAAAAGAACGCCATAAACGCTTTAGCTGGCGAATTAACTTTATCCCAATGACTCTTAAAGCTGTCAGTAGCATCATAGGAAGATGCATCTATAAGACCGTCATTTAACATTCTTGCTTGAATATCTTGATAGAAGCCTATCCACGTATTATGATTATCTTTTTGCCATAAGGGAGAGTCCTGCCCTATCATCAAGTATTGTTGGCAAGATGCTTCAATATTAGATAAATGGTCGCGATAATCTCGGAGTATTTGATTGCTTGTATCGCATTTTAATAATAAGGGTAAAATGTCTTTTCGTGTGACAGGTGTATAGCCTTTCTCTCGAATTTGATGATAATTGCTTTGGTCATGCGTCTTTAAATAGAATTTAAGGATATTTTCATCTTTTATACCATGTTTATCACTAACCGTAGCAGCGTAACGTTCAAGCTGGTCGCTATGGTCCTTTGTCGTTGTTTTATCTTCGATGATGATATAAAACTGTTCATTGATAACACACAAAATATCTATGTTATGGTGTTGCTTAAGGAGATTGAGTGATTGTATGGGCGGACATAATTTTCCACATTTATCAAAGAGCAAAGATAAGAATGATTTAGCGCAATGATGTAGAGATTCGTCTAGAGCCATACAACTGGGGCTAGCCCACGATAAAAGCCATAAGAAAAAGGCATCTTGAGAGAGTTCCGATGTTGCAAAAGAAAATAGATTGGGAGTTGTGTTTTGCATAATATTGATGGTGAGGGAATATGTTATGTAATGAACTTTACATGAATTCTGCGAAGAGAGCTGTAACGGAGGAAATTTAGGCTTAGTGTTTATTATCAACATCTTCCTTCACCCTTACGCCGTGGGCGTAGAAGAGGTATTGCTTGCGGTAGATTTCTGCTATGTTGTCGCGCAACCATTGGGGGGAGAGAACTTCTAGGTCACTGCCATGAGAAAGCAATTCTTGCCGAAAATCGTAGCTGGGGCGTAGGTGGTAACGTAAAATGGTATAATCGGTTGTCTCTTCCTCCACCTCTTGAGAGGCGTGTAATGGCAAGGCTTGGAGGTAGAGTTGCTTTTTATGGTCGTGGTAGACCTTGAGGCGTACTTCCTCCGATTCGGCTTCCATGGAAATGCCGAAGCAGTCTTCAAAAAAGCTTGCCGCCTTGAAATCATCTGGGATGCTGTAGGGGCGCTCTGTAGGGCTGAGGCTTTGGATTCTATCGAGTGAGTAGATGCTAAGCTGGTCGCCTAAATCGCTTTTGGCGAGCACGTACCAACGCTGGCGGAAGAGCTTGAGGCAATAGGGGGCGATAGAAAAACTGCTAGGGTGGTCCTTCCAATGCGATTGGTATGTCATGTCTAGCATGGTACCTGCGCGTATGCTCGTCATGATTAAGGGCAGGTAGCTGATATTGCCCGAGAGGGGCTCCAATAAAATATGTTCGCTGAGTTGGTGCGTATCCTCCACCATTTGGTTGAGTGTCAGGGCTTGTACCAACCATTCCTTGAGTTGAGCGTTGTCGTGCTTTTGCTCGTTTTCGATGTGGTAGCGGTAGCCGCCCTTGCGTTTGCAGCTGATGTTGATGCCAAAAAGCTGAGCAATGGCAGTTTTGTGGTTGTGAAAGCTTTTAAGGGGCAAGGGCTCGTTTTTTGTGTTGAGAGCAGCTTTCGCCCAACTCTCCCGTATTTGCTTAAAGCTTGCGCCATCAAAACGTAAAATCGTCTCAATGAGCCAAATGTAACGATGCAAAAGATGAAATCCTTGCTCTCTCTCCTTGCTGTCAGGTGTTGCCATGCTTAAATGTAGCTTAAATCGAAAGCTAGCGTAGCATAGTTGATGGGTGTTTAAAAGAAAAAAGGCGTGCTCCTTCTGCTTCTTATGCCTTAAAGGAGAAGAAGTTACACTCTTGCCGTATGCTTGAATATAGCTCATGTTTTTACTTTATTTTACTAGAGAATGCAGCACACATGTTAAAATATTACTTTTTATGCTTGATTTTGGCATATGTTTTCAGCATTATAGAAATCTACCTTGTACAATGCAAGCAAAATCAAGCAATAGAAATACAAAAAAATGATTCAATACGGAAAAGAACTCCTGCGCATCTCCGCAAAAGATGCACGTAAAATCGAATACTCCTCCAATAAGGGGGGAACTTGGAATCTGCGAAGCCGATAAATCCTTAAAAAATTAGCTCAATTATGAATCAGGATAAATATTATGAAAGGCGGGCGGAAATGATTGGAGGCGGAATCGGGAGGGCTATATTTCCCCCGCTCCTCCTTATCGCCTGTATCATGGGGATTTTCATCTCAGAAAACAGCTACGATGAAAGTCTGACTGAGCAGGGAAATTTGATGCAAAATCTTATCACGATTACAGATATTGATAATGCTCCAAGAAAAGATTGCGAAGGTAAACCTGTCTACATCAAGGGGGCTCTGAATTGTAGTCCTATTGAGGATGGTGCCCTACCATTGGTTTTTAAAGGTATGGTGTTGAGTCGAGAGGTTCAACAGTATGAAAAAATCGAGAAGGATGTGGAGGAAGTAATCTTAGATGATCAAGGCAACAAGCGGAGAGTTAGTAAAAGAGTTCCTAGTTATGAATGGGTAAAGTCGAAGCGAACTAAGGAAGACAATATTGATTTGGAGCACCTGATATCGGTAGGAAGTGAATCGCCTAAAGCTCGGCTTGACCCTTATTATCTTTACAACTATTGTAGAATCTCAGAAAAGATCTATATTGGTGAATTTCCAATCAGTGATGAATTGCGATTCAAATTATCAAAGGAATTGAAAAAACAGCTCATCGCACCCACTCTACCCACAAGCATCATACCAGAGAAATGGGAAAACAGAGCTTTCGTAACTGGGAATGTCCTTTATTTGAGACTAAAGCATGATGTAAAAGCAGCAGGTAAGCCGCTTAGTAAAGAAGATGTGCAAGAGCCGCAAGAAGGCGATGTGATGATAAGCTGGGCGATTTCGAAACCTAATCTTACAGCGACAGCCATAGCCTTATATAAGGACGGAGTATTAGATAGTAATCTGCGCGATGAATCAGAATATACCAAAGGTAAAGGCATCTTGGATTCTCTGATTGGATTCATAGAATATAACGCTCAACATGAATTTTCTACGATATTTCTAGGCGATAAAAACAAAGAGGAATTAGTGGGCGAGAATTCCATTAGCACTTCAAATATTTTTCAAAGAAATTTCTTATACTTTTGCGGTATCATGATAGGGTGCGCTATGTTGCTCATGTTCCCAATTGGGTTATTAGAGCGAATTCCTTTCTTGGCTCCGTTTCTTGGAATAGGAAAGGTGGCCGCATCCATCGTGGGAGCCATTTTAGGGCTTTTAATCTGTGTGATAGTAGTTGTACTCACATGGATTCTCAATCTTCCACTGTGGGGTATTTTGCTTTTAATCAGCTGTTTCCTAGCTATTTATTTTATACTCAAAAAAAGAAGAAAACAGAACTGATTAGGATACATGTGACCGTTCGAAATTCACTAAGGTAATGTACGCACCGCAGCCAAGCGCAGCTAACACAAGCTTTAGGTCATCTAAAAAGTCCCCACTGCTCGCAAAAATGAGCAGCGGGGACTTTTCTCTAAACGCGACATTAGGCGTGATGAGTTTTGGAACTACGGTCGCATGCAATTTAAAGATTGGCGAAAAAGAGCAAAGGTGGTGCAAAGTTGAGAGAAAGTTGAGAGACTAAATTACCACTTGAGTAGATTCACTGATTATGCTAGGATGAATTTGGCTTATGATGCACGATGCAAGTTCAAATGATGAGGTCATCATCTATCAAACAGAAGACGGCTTAACAAAAGTAGATGTTCGTTTTGAACAGGAAACAGTGTGGTTAAGCATTGATCAAATGGCCGAGTTGTTTCAAAAATCTAGGGCGACAATCAATGAGCATATTCTCAATATATTTAAGGAGGGTGAGCTTCAAAAAGATTTTTCAACAAAGCCAACAAACTTTTACAACTTAGATGTCGTTATTTCTGTCGGTTATCGGGTTAAATCGAAACAGGGAACCCAGTTTCGTATTTGGGCGACCGATCGCATTAAAGAATATCTGGTTAAAGGGTTTACCATGGATGATAATCGCCTTAAGCAATTGGGGGGGGTAGCTATCCTATTCTACTCATTGAATGCTTGGGATAACGTGTCTACTCGCTTACTACCTGCTGCGTGTTGCATGGCTGTCAAACCGCCCCAAAAAACGATTTAAAAGGAAAGGCTAGAAAGCTATACACCTTACACCCTGCGTCTAAACCTGCCAAGGAAATCATCGAGTACATCAAGGAGATTGGCGAGAAAGGTGTACTTAGGGAAGAGCTGACAAGAAGCGGAACGACTTCGCTCATGAGGTCCCTTTACTTCATCGCCTTCAACTTGCGGGCGATGAGCAGCACGGGCGCCAAGTCCTCGCGCAGCTTAGCCGCAGCCTTGATATCGGCTTGCGCTAACTCGCGGGTACGCCCTGTCTGGGCAGACTCCTGATACTGCTCAAGCTCGGCATTCAAGCGCTCTGCAAGAATGCCCATGCGCTTGGTGATAAACTTGTCCAACTGCTCAAGCGCATGCTTCTCCCAGCGTTCCAAGATGCTGGAAATGATGAATCGCCCCTGATCGCGAAGCTCGGATGCCGTTTCGCGGTAATGATAATTCTTCGTGATGGCACCAAGAAAGCTCGTCTCCTTCAGTGGCGAAATGAGCACCTGCTCTTCCTGCAGGCTGGGTGGCTCCCACGCATCGAGGATGGATTTAATGGTATCCTTCTCAATATCACTGGCGGAGCGTCGCTTCAAGATGTCGGCACAAGCCTTGATTTTGATTATTTCCGCATCAATGAGCTCGCACACCTTTTCAGGGGATAGGATACCCACCTCCTGATTCTTCAGCATCTCGGTCAAATCCTTATTGACTTTCAGGATGACGGGGTTGAGCTTTTCGCCCGCCATCTTTTCGCGCTCCCAATCGGTGGGGAAGTAGGTATCAATCTTCAAATCCAAGATGAGGTCTAATTGATGGTGCAATCGCTCCTTAGCCTGCTTGGCCAACATGTGGCAACGATGGCGCCCCTCTAACATATTGCCACACTCCAGCATCTGACGAAGTTGGGATGTGTCCATCAGCAGACGCACATCATTCTCCTTCTTATTCATCTCGGTAATATGAGTTTCTGCCGCAAGCTGGGAGGCTTGCAAGTCCGCATCGCACTGTTCCAAGCACTTATGAAGGACATCCAAACCATTGCTTCTCAAGGTCGATTCGGGATTGCTGATATCATCAAGGATGGCTTGCTCCAAATGCTTAAGGTGGGAATCCAAGTCTTGATTGGCATCGGGCTCATGGATTTGCCACCACGCCAGCCCTGCGTTGACCCAAGAGCTGGGCACGAGCTGCTGCACGATTTGGCGCAATTGCTTTTGGGTGTGCTGTTGCTGGGCATTCTGAGCCGCATCCTGCTTGTCTTGGTTGAGCCAATATTGAGCCTTGATACGATTTTGCACCACGCGTATGGGGCGGGGTGATAAGTCCATCGCCCGCTTCAAGTAGGTGCTCGTATCTGGGGTCAAGGCGGCAAAACTGCTCTGCACCAGCAGGAAGTAGTCCGCATGGCGATTCATCCACGTGTGCAATTTTTCCTCCTGCCAATTGGATTTAAGACCATCCATCCCCGGCATATCAATAATACCACAATTGGCTTGAAGAATGCTGGCATCAGGCTCTACAAGGAAGATAGCCGCGCAGCTTGCGCGCGTTTCGCCCGTCGCCCACGAGGTCAAGCTCTCTTGATTGAGGGGCAAGCGGTCCACCGCCACCTTCTCGCTAAAATCATCAGCAGGGATACCACGGATTTGGTCGATAACCTGTTCAAAGAGCTCTTCTTCACTCAACTGACCCGTCGCTTTGGACGAGTAGAGCTCCATGCGCTCTGTCCCATCCTGACTGGCGATGATGATGAGGGGCATCGTCGTTGTCTCAATCCCCAAGGTCGTGGCGCAGAGCTCGCGCCGTGCCAAGCAGTTGGTCAGGGTCGATTTACCACTCTTGACAGAACCGATGGTGGCCATGAGCAGCAATTGAGAATCAAATCGCCTAATGCTGCGTTTGATACTGCGCATGCTACGCGCTGTGCAGGCGGAAAACGCAGGCGAGCAATGCTCGACGAGGCGCAGTTTAGCGAGATAACGATCGCTATCTTGAATCAATTGCTCAATGCTAGTATCACTCATTCTTGAATTATAGCACGCCAAGGCATGAGTGCAAGGAGAAAAAAAGAGAGTGGTAACAACAATTTCATCAAAATAATTCTTGTACTAAGAACAGTCTAGATTATAATTTATCGAGCTTCCTGTAAGATTGCCCATTACTCTCACCGTCATGAAATCCACCTACAAAACCTACCTGCTGCTAGCCATCCTAGGCGCAACGAGTGCGCCTAGCTTTGCCGAATCAAACGAAGTGCCAGTCGCTGCGGTGGAGACATGTCAGCCCCCCGAACAAGAAGCACCCCCTGAACTGAAGAATCTTAGCGAGCCACTGCGCCTGCTCGTGCTGACCATTACGGCTACGACGCTGGAACAATCAGCCCATTTGTCCGAGCTAGGACTCTTGGGGGACCCTGTCGTCATGGCGGTTACCTATGGTCATGTTCTTCAATCAGTCATGACAGATGAAACCCTGTCCAAGCTTACACCTGATGAGCAAGAGTACTTCCGCGCGCTGCTAGCGCTAGAAATGAAACTTGCCGAGCAAATCACCAAAGAGCAAGATGCAACAGCTGAAGATATCAGCCTCATCACGCAGAAGCTCGCTGCGGATAAAGCATTACTCATCCCTCAACACCCCCAAACGGCAGCTCTTTTTAATGATTTAAATCGCTTGATGGCCGCGGTTGAAGAGCAGTACCACCTTGTTGAGCTCGGCCATGACTACCGCAAGCAGGCGATTGAGACAATCTATTTGGCGCCCGATGAAATCGCTGTACTTCTCTTGCACCAAAGTGCGTCCTACCTCAACGATTTCATTCTTCGCGAAGGGGCTGATGCCAGCACCGCCATTGACCCTGACGAAGCCTTTTCGCAGCTTCGGCAGGGAAATCATACGCCACTCGATTTCGACCACTTAGACCGTGCGAGCTACCGCTTTATCCTCACGCTGGCCGCAACGGGTCTGAATGTTGCCGCGGACTTAGCGTCCGAAGCCCTCCTCCAAGACCCCTTGATGCAGGCTGTCACCTATGGTCAGGTCTTGCGCACGCTCTTAACGCCCGATATCCTAGCCAGCTTACCGAAGGAGCATCAAGACTACTTCAAGGAACTGCTAATCATTGAGAAAGAGGCCATGAGTCAATTTTCCCAGCTTGACAGTGAAGACCCACAGCTCATCCAAGCAATCGTCAACACCCGTTCGCAACAGCTGGGCGCCCTTGCTGCTCAATACCCGCAAGCCTCGGCTCTCTTTCAAGATTGGCACGTCCTGCTTCGTGCCCTCATGAACAAATTTGATTTGGGTGACAAGGCGCAATCCTACCGAACAGAATATTTGTCCGCGATGGATTACAGCCCGCAGCAAAAGCAAGCTATTGTGCTTCGGCACTTAGCAGATGTCCTGCTAGGGGAATTAGCCACTGTTACCGACGAGCAATAAGATTGACAAACGGCTTTCTTTTCCCTATCATCTTTCGCATGAAACCAAGGGGTAGAGAACAATCAGGTCGCGGTGGACGCGAACAGTCAGCACGCGATAGTCGTGGCGGTCGTGATATCAACGCACGCGCGAACAAACACGTCGGACAACGTGATGAGCAACATGAGCGTTCCTCATCCTCCATTGCGGTCAAGCCTCGTCCAGAAAATGACCTCTACGACATTTTAGAAGAGCACCCCCAAGGGCTTTATCTCGTTTTAGACTGCATTCAAGACCCCCACAATTTGGGAGCCATCTTGCGCAGTGCCGATGGTGCGGGCGTTTGTGCGGTCATCGCACCCAAGGATAAATCGGTCGGCATCACCGAAACGGTTCTGCGCGTCTCGGTCGGTGCAGCGGAAAAAGTTCCCTTCATTCAAGTCACCAACTTGGCTCGCACCATGAAGCAGCTCAAGGAAGCAGGCATCTGGATTACTGGCACATCCGACCACGGTGACCGCATGCTCTACGACATGGACTTTAAGGGTGGCAACGCCCTTGTCATGGGGGCAGAAGGTGATGGCATGCGCCGGTTGACCGAAGAAAATTGCGATTTCCTCATCAAAATCCCCATGCATGGTAGCGTGCCTTGCCTCAATGTCTCCGTCGCTACAGGCGTTTGCCTGTACGAAGCGGTGCGCCAGCGCATGTTTTAAGCGAAAAAGTGATGATTCGCCACTACACACCAGCTGCGGGGGCCAAGGTGCGCATCATCTCCGACCTGCACTATGGGCATGAAAAATGCCAAGCCCCTGCCCCACGCCAACTCCTTGGGATGATGCAGGGTGTCGATGTTTTAATCGTAGCTGGTGATTTGGCTGAAACGCGCATCAGCGCATGGCAGGCGCGCGGCACCGCCCTGCGCGAAGAGATGCGCCAATGTTGCCGCGATGCAGGCATTAAGCTCATCGAAATCGCAGGCAATCACGACCCAGACATCCCAGACCAAATGCTCAGCCTCTGGGGTGGGCAGGTCATTGTCATTCATGGACATCAACTCTTTGATGAGATTGCTCCGTGGGGCTGGGAGTACTTAGATGACAAACAGGGATGTAAAGATTTTATCGCTCAGTTCCCCGAGCGGAGCTTTAAACTAAGCCAACGCCTCCAACTTGCCCAGCAGCTCAGCGAGCGCGTTCGCCCTAAACTTCATCGCAAGAAGAAGTTCGGCATCAAACTCATTGACCATGCGCTGCATTGTTTTTGGCCGCCCCAACGCCCCATCAACATCCTGATGGCATGGGCAACAGCAGCACCTCGCGCCGAGCGATTCGCCAAGACCTTTTGCCCCGACTGCGACATCATCGTCTTTGGTCACTGCCATCGCTTAGGAAAATGGAAAAAGGGAAAGCGCCAACTATTCACCACAGGCGCATGGTTTAAGCACGCCGAGCCTGCCTTCGTCGACTTAATTGATGGACAAATCGTTCGATATGCTAAAATATCTTAAAAAGCTTAGCTTCCAGAAGTTGGGCTTCTAAGAAAAAGAAACAAAGCCAGAATTAGCTTATCTTAAGCGAGTTGCACACAATTAAATCACATCTCATTCATAAACAATCACCTAAGAGCCTGAAAAATATCCACCTCATCGCGATTTGTCGCTTGCCTTGAACAATTCTAGCTGCTATATTGTACACGCAACACCGATTTGCCCTCATTACTATGAACAAAAAAGACCTCATTGATGCCATCCAAGCTGAGCTTGGTCCCGACGCAACTAAGAAGTGCGCCACAGATGCTCTCAACGCAACTCTTGCAGCCATCACCAAGGCAGTAGCAACGGAAAAAGTACAACTCATCGGATTTGGCACATTCGAAACAAAAACTCGTCCTGCTCGTTCAGGCATGAACCCACTCACCAAGCAGCCTATGCAAATTCCAGCTAGCACCTACGTTAGCTTCAAGGCATCCTCTGCTCTTAAGACAAAGGGTTAATCACCCCGCATCCTATTATCCTATTTTCAAATGGAAGGTACAGCTCGTACCTTCCATTTTTTATTGTCATTCGCTTGATAAAGCTGTATGATAGCTCCCAGATTCCACCATGTACGAACAACACCTTCACGCCTACGAGCAACTCTCCCTCAGCCAAGTTGGCTTGGTCATGGGCATCATGCTCATCATCATCCACTCCATTGCCCTTTTTCGCCCCGCTGCAACGCGTAGCTGGTTGATGAAAGCCCATGATTCCACCACCCTCGGGCAAGCAACATTAGGTATTGCCTTTGCATGGGTCATGCTGCTACTCCTCAAGCAAGATTGGAACCCCTTGGCGGTTGAACTTTATGAATTTGAAGGCGTGCGCCAGATTCTACTCATAGCCTGCCCCATCGTGTGGTTTGTGCTGAGCAGCATGGTGAAGGAAAACCTCTTCCCCCGCGCACTTGGCTTCCTCCTCTTACTCGCCGTCTGCGTTCCGCTCAGTGCCGCCTTCCTGCAAGACCCCATCACGCGC
>JAWXTZ010000002.1:0-62837 GCA_044433085.1 Akkermansia sp. | reverse complement strand
CCATCAAAATCCCCGCCTTCCCACTGCCCCTTTAACACAAACACCTCACACGACACATGAATTCTTCATCTCATATCGACGCCGCGACGCTCGAAAAAACATTTCAAATCAACATGGACAAACGCGTCTATGGATCCTTTGCTGAAATTGGCGCAGGGCAGGAAACCGCTAATTGGTTCTTCCGCGCATCAGGCGCAGCAGGTACCGTCGCCAAGACGATTTCCGCCTATGATATGACCGTCAGTGATGCGCTCTATGGCCCTGTCCGACGTTATGTGTCAGAGGAGCGCCTCAAGCAGATGATGGAATATGAGTACGCGCAGCTCTTGGACCGTCTGAAGGAAAAGAAGGGTAAGGATACCTGCTTCTTCGCCTTCTGTAACACCGTTAAGAGCAAAGGCTACATGGATAATGGTCCATGGAATGCTTGGATTGGTGTCCGCTTTCAACTTAAGCCGGGGGCACCACCTAGCGACTTCATTCTCCACGCACGTTTACTGGTGCCCGACCACGATAAGCAAGTCAAGATTTTAGGGATGCTGGGGGTCAACATCATGCACGCCCTCATCTACAAGCGCGACCACTTGGAAGAGTTCATCCCCGCCTTGGCAGAAAACATTGACTGTGATGATTGTGAAATCAACATGGTTCGTTTCTCGGGCAATGGTTTTGGCATGTTTGATAACCGCATCTTGGCACTTCAACTCGTCCAGTCAGGACTGGCCAAGAGCATACTCTTCTGCCCCGATGGTACGGTGGTGCAGCCAACAGACTTCCTCTACAAACGCCCCATCGTCTTGCTTCGTGGCAGCTTTAACCCCCTTTGCAACATCCACCTTGAGATGATGGATAGCGTGCGCCGCAAGTTCAACACCACCTTGACAGAACAACAGAATGAGCGCACGGTGGAAGTCTGCGAAATTTCGCTCAGCAACCTTCTGCGTGGACGCACGGTTGATTTGTTGGAATTCCTCGACCGCATGGATGCACTGGCAAGCATGGGGAAAATGGTCATGGTGACCAATATCCGCTACTTCCACCGCATATCCGAATTGCTCAATCAATTCACGGCAGAGCCTATTGCCATTGCTCTCTCCATCGGCTTGTTGCATGAAATCTTTAATGACAAGTGGGCGGAAGAACAAATGGGTGGCATCCTCTCCAACATCGGTAGTACCTTTATCAACAAGACTAAGTTCTACGTCACCCCATGGATCAACCACACGACGGGTGAGTTTGTGACGGCGGGCACCTATCGCCCCTTCGAGCACTACAAGTACCTTTATCGCCACCTGATGGCTAATGACAAGATTGTCGAAGTGCCCTACTTCAATCAAAAACTGCTCTTCAAAACACCCCGAAACATCATCAGCATGATTTTAGATGATGATGAGCAGTGGAAGGAATATGTCCCTGAAGCATCTTACCGCATGGTAGAACACATCAAGCAGGGCTCCCACTAAAAGACTATATGGAATCCATACGTGCTCAATTTCCCGTTGCTGACCTCATGGTCGGCAAGCGTCCTCTCATCTATTTGGATAATGCAGCTACCAGCCAAAAGCCGCGCTGTGTTTTAGATGCGATCACGCGTTATTACGAACAAAGCAATGCCAACATTCACCGCGGGGCACATTACCTTAGCCGCCTTGCGACCGAAGCCCATGAGCAAGCCCGCCAAACCGTTGCTCGCTTCTTAGGCGCGACTAGTGCGGATGAACTCATTTTTACCTCGGGCTGCACGGAGGGCATCAACTTGGTAGCACAAATTTTGGATGCTCGCATTCAAGAGGGCGATGAAATCTTGGTGACGACCGATGCGCACCACTCCAACATTGTGCCATGGCAAATGCTCGCCCAGAGGCGTGGCGCAAGCGTTCGCCCCATCCCCTTACTTGATGATTTGCAATTGGACTGGGATATCTTTCAGTCCATGCTTTCCGATAAAACGGTCGTCTTAGCTTTCCCCGCCAGCTCCAACTCAACGGGCATGCAGCACCCCATCAAGATGATGATTGCTGCCGCCAAGGCAGCTAATCCCGATTGCATCTGCCTGCTTGATGGAGCCCAAAGCACAGGGCATGCCGAGATTGACGTCAGTGAGCTCGGCTGTGACTTTTACGCCTTTTCGGGGCACAAGGTCTACGCACCAACGGGCACAGGTGCCCTGTGGGGGCGTCGGGCGTTGCTCGAACAGCTCCCTCCATGGAAGGGTGGCGGAGAGATGATTAAGGAAGTTCGATTTGAAGGCACCAGCTACAACGAACTCCCCTTTAAGTATGAGGCTGGCACCCCAAATATCTGTGGTAACATTGTTCTTGCCGAGGCGATACGCTTTGTGGAATCCATCGGTGTAGACAAAATTGCCGCGCATGAGCATGCCCTCATGCAAGCTCTCTGCGCAGGATTGAGCGAGCTTGATGGCATCAAACTGCTAGGGAACGACAATAATCGTGGTGCCCTTGTCTCCGTCCTTGTTGAGGGGGTGCACCATTACGACCTTGCGATGCTTCTCGACCAAATGGGCGTGGCCGTACGCTCGGGACACCATTGTTGTCAACCGCTGATGCATCATTTGGGAGTTACAGGGACGACACGTTTCTCTGTTGCTACCTACAACAGCATGGCAGAAATGGAAGCTGCCGTGGCTGCGACCAAGCGCGCGCTAAACATGCTGCGCTGAGGATAGGGGCGCTTATTAGGCTTGCATATCGTGAGGGAAGGCGTATAATGGCTCCCCATGAGTGATACGTCTAACCGAAAACTGATTGCAGGCATCGTGTTGGTGTTGATTTTGTCAACACTCGCTAACTTCGTTGCTGGGATTCCCTTCATCCAATCCCTCCAATTGAGCCCGCTGATTATTGGTATTTTATTGGGCATGCTGTTGACTAACACTGTAGGCTTCATGATTCCAGATCGCTGTGCCATCGGTGTTGGCTTTTGCTCCAAGCGCTTGCTGCGCATCGGCATTGCGCTCTTTGGCTTTCGCATTTCCTTGCAAGATGTGATGTCGGTTGGTGTGTCCGCCCTGCTGATTGATGCCTTGGTCGTAAGTTTGACGCTCATCTTTGGTGTAATCATCGGTCGCTTGCTGCGTATGGATTCCCAAACCGCGCTGCTGACATCGGTCGGTAGTTCCATCTGCGGTGCCGCTGCTGTTTTGGGAGCAGAGCCTGTCGTCAAGGGGGAGCCTTATAAAACGGCTGTAGCTGTATCAACGGTCGTCCTCTTTGGAACGCTGGCAATGTTTGTTTACCCAGCCTGCTATCGCGCAGGACTCTTCGATTTGACGGCACAGCAGCTTAGCATCTACACAGGTGCGACCCTTCATGAAGTGGCCCACGTTGTCGGTGCTGGTGATGCGATGAATAGTGCAACTGTTGATATCCAAACGAATGCGGTCATCGTTAAGATGATTCGCGTGATCATGCTCGCCCCAGTATTGCTGGTGCTTAGCTATATCCTGAGCCGTAAAGCATCCCCAAGCGATGCGTCAGCCACGGGCAGTCGCCCACGTGTCTCCGTACCCTTCTTTGCCGTGATGTTTGTTGTCGTCATCGGCTTCAATTCCTTAAATTTACTGCCTCAAACAGTTGTCGGCTGGCTGAACTTCACCTCCACCGCGCTGCTCACCATGGCGATGACGGCACTGGGGCTCAACACGACCATTGCACAAATGAAGAAGGCAGGGTGGAAACCCTTCTTACTCGCCCTCATTCTCTTCGCCTGGTTGTTCTTTGGCGGCTATTGGGTGGTTAAGCTGATGGCTTAAAGAATGGGTACGCTACCCATTAGGCTGGGGCATTCGCTGCTGTTTAAGTCCCCAACCATCCAGATGAAGGGGCGGTCAATCTCCTTGACCGCTCTTGCTTCTGCCTTCGATTTAAAGGGTAGCAGCGACTTGTCGCTTGCCTGAACTTTAAAGTTGGCCGAGTGCCACAATTCTTCTAAATTTAAAGGCTGCTCGCAGAGTTGGGGGAAGATGACATCGGACTCAAACAGGTGCGCCAGTCCCATTTTTGTGAGTAGTGGGCGCATGCTTGTTGTTTGCCCAATGGATTGGAAGATGGGCAGTTTTAAGTTAATTTCACTCGATGGCTCACATTGAATCAAGCTCTCCTTGATGCGGTTGAGCTCTTTGCTGTCCAATCGCTTGATGAAGTCGGGCAGGGGATCAAATTTAGGCATGATGAGGAGGAGGCAGGAGACCTTGCTTGATTCCACCTCCCCCTTCAGGGTGATGGCGTAGGCATCATACAGGTCAGCGTGCATGCAACGGGCTTGAAGCGTTAAGGCATCAAGCATCTGGGTGCTTCCCTTCGCTGTCTGAAATTCTATGTAACTACCTGATTCATGAGCAGCTGGGTAGAACCAATCCAAGTCTTGCTCAATCAAGGTGAAGCCTACCAGCTTGGCATCGCGCGAAATCATTGCATTGGAGATGGGGTAATCGAACGATGTCTCGATGGACTGTACCATCTGCATATGCAGCGATTTGAAGGCCTTCGCGCGGTCGCTGCTCAAAGGCAGTTTGAGCACGCTTGCCTCTTGCTGACAATCAATCTGATTATCCACAATGAGACGCGAGAAGCCCACGGCGGGAGATGTCCTATCCTCCGCCCCTTCAATTGAAGGCAGGTGCATGCTATCAATCAGCTTGCTCGTTGGTTCATCCGCAATGGATTGTAGGTCACGCAGGGTGATATTGAGCCCTAAGGGGGAAAAGACAAAGCCATCGGGTTGAAGCTCCGCCATCAACTTAAAGCTTAATAAGCTCCACTCATCACTTTTGACACCACCCTCGGGGATTTCGATGATTGGGGGCTTCGTCTCCCAGTCAAACCAGCTTTTGACGAAATCGGAATTCACACTTCGTCCCGCTATTCCTAAGGCGAGACCAAGGAGAACCATGAAGATGATGAAGCGCAATTTTTTAATCATGCCAGAGGGATGGGGGGTTAGCTGTAGAGTGATAATTCTTCCGTCATCGCATCACATGGGGCGACGCGGTAGCGTTCACCCAATTCGATGCTGAGTCGAGAGTTAAGGGAGTTGCGGAAGGTGATACGCGTTGGTGTTTTACCGGGGTATCGAGAGATGATTTCCTTAACGAGGTCGAGATCCGCCTCGTTGTGTCGCGCGACGTTGAGCACGATTTCATAGAAGTTTTGCTTGCTCTTGGACTTACCGCGCGCTCCAAGGCTTATCTTGGGGGTGAGCGGGCTCAAGCCATTGGCCGAAACACGCTTGCCGCCAGTACGCTCATCGTTGGAGATGCGCGCTCGGAATTCAACAAAGGTACCCGCTTGCAGCAGGTCTGGAATCTCGGCCGCTTTGGAGTAGGAGTCGCCCCACAGCAGGGCTTCTGTCGTACCGGTAAAGTCTTCCACGGTGATAACGGCAAATTTTTGACCACTCTTGCTCATCTTGATGGAGACGAGGCGCAGCATACCCGCCATGCGGTGCTGGGTACGGATGTCGTCATCTGTCAGGTCGGGTAAGATACCGATGGGGGTGAAGTGCTTTTTGTCGATGACACCACGCATGCTATCGAGGGGGTGCCCTGTGAAATAGGCTCCTGTGAGCTCCTTCTCGCGCTCCAATCGTCGTTCTTTTGGCCATTCTTGCTTGATGACATGCTCTTGGGGGGCACTGACTTCGGTGGTCATGTCGAAGAGCGACATTTGACCGCTTTCGTTGTCTTTATGGACGCCTGATGCCTCGGCGATGCAACGTTCGATGTTGTTGAAGACGTGATTGCGGCACTGGTGGGTCCAGTCAAAGGCGCCAACTTCCACCAAGACTTCAATCTGATTACGACGTACGTTTTGAGGTGGGATTCGGAAGCAGAAATCATTCAGGCTGGTGTAGGCTCCATTCTTTTCGCGCTCTTCGACGATGACTCGCACCGTTTCTTCACTCATACTCTTAACGGAGGCGAGACCAAATCGCACGGCTAGCTTGCCATTGGGCATCTGTTCTGGTTGAAATTTGATACCCGAGTGGTTAACGCAGGGGCCAAGCACTTCAATGCCCATGTTATTGGCTTCTTGAATGAAGATGCCAATTTTCTCATTCGTGTTTTCATTGGACATCAAGCCGCAGAGAAACTCGACAGGGAAGTGCGCCTTAAGGTAAGCTGTCCAGTAGGAAATATGACCGTAACAGGCGGAGTGTGACTTATTGAAGCCGTAACCCGCAAACATCTGAATCTTATCGAAAATGGCATTGGCAACCTTTTCCCCAATGTCGTTGACCTCGGCACAGCCCTTGACGAATCGGCGGCGTTGTTCTGCCATTTCATCCACGTCTTTGTGACCCATGGCGCGGCGTAACAAGTCAGCACCACCGAGGGTGTAGCCTGCCAACAACTTGGCAGCAGCCTGAACCTGCTCTTGATAAATCATGACCCCAAAGGTGATGCCCGAAATTTGTTCGAGCAGGGGGTGTTCGTAAACGGCTTCTTTGATGCCCTTTTTCACCTCAATCATCTGGTCGATAAACTGCATGGCACCGGGGCGATAGAGGGCGAGTAGCGCGATGATATCTTCAATATTATCAATGCCGTAACGCTTACATGTGTTGACCATGCCGCCTGATTCTAGCTGGAAGACCCCCATGGTCTCACCGCGGTTGAGCAAGTCGAAGGTCAATTGGTCATCAATGGGCACGCGGTCAAAGTGGAAGTTCGGTACGCGATTGCGCACGTACTTTTGGGCATCATCCATCACCGTTAAGGTTTTAAGCCCCAAGAAGTCCATCTTGAGCAAGCCCGCGTTGTAAATGGCACCCATGTCGCATTGGGCGACAACTTCACCCTGTGGGTTGCTGAGGTCATCGCGCGTGAGCGCAACGTATTCATCCAAATCGCGGTCGCCAATAACAACACCTGCGGCGTGCATGCCGACGTTGCGGATGGTGCCCTCCAACTTTTCAGCATAGCTCCAAACCTCTTGGTAGGAGAGGTCGGAGGCGAGCACATTGCGCAAGTCTTCGCTTTCTGCCAAGCTCTTCTTCAGGTTGACCTTAGGCCCAGTCGGAATGAGTTTGGCAATTTTGTCGCTGTCCCCATAGCTCATATCCAGCACGCGGGCAACGTCCTTGATGACGGATTTGGCACCCATGGTGCCATAGGTGATGATGTGGGTAACAGCGCGTTCACCGTACTTGTGTCGCACGTATTCAATCACTTCGTTGCGGCGGCTTTGGCAGAAGTCGATATCGATATCAGGCGGGCTGACACGCTCAGGGTTGAGGAAACGTTCGAAAATGAGATTGAACTCAATCGGGTCAATATCGGTAATCTTCATGCAGTAGGCGACGAGAGAACCCGCAGCAGAACCACGTCCTGGCCCTACGGGGATGTCACGCTCCTTCGCCCAGTTGATGAAGTCAGCCGTAATGAGGAAGTAGCTGGGGAATCGTAGCTGATTGATGATGCCTAACTCGTAGTCCAGACGCACGGTGAGCTCCGGATCGGTATCGACGCGCTCTTGTCCGTAACGCTCGACCAGCCCTTCGAAACAGAGTTTGCGCATGTAGTCCTCGCGAGAGGTGCCGTCTTCTGGCTCGAACTCGGGGTAGCGTGCGGTTGAGGTAGAGTCAAGGAGAATGGATGTGTTGCATCGCTCGGCAATCACGGCGGTGTTGTCGCAGGCCTCGGGGTAGGCTGCAAAGAGCTCGCGCATCTCCGCCTCCGATTTGAAGTAGGAGCTCGTGGGGTAGTGCATGCGCTTGGGGTCTTGTCGCTTGTTACCCGTGCCCACGCAGATGAGAATGTCGTGCGCGTCATGGTCCTCCTCCTTCAGGAAGTGCGCATCGTTGGTTGCCACCAAGCCCACATCGTGCTTGCGGGCAAGTCGTACCAGCTCGGGTAGGCAGCGTTTCTCCTCCTCAATGCCGTGGTCTTGCAATTCGACAAAGAGATTATCTTTGCCATAGATGTCGATGAGCTCCAAGAGTGCCGCTTCGGCCTTTTCTGGCTGGTCTTGTAAAATCCACTCCTGAAGGGGGCCCGCAAGGCAGGCGGTGAGGCAGATGATGCCTTCGGAAAACTCGCGCAGGGTTGCCAAGTCGATGCGGGGCTTGTAGTAAAAACCGTCCAGATGGGCGCGTGAGACAATGCGTATAAGATTTTGCCAACCGATGTTATTTTCACAGAGCAGCACCAAGTGACAGGCACGGTTGCGACCGGGGAAGAGTTTTTTGATGCTCAGCTCGGTCGGGGCAAGATAGACCTCGCAACCCAAGATGGGTTTAAAGAGGGGCTTGGGCTCATCAGGGTGCTCTTTATTCCACGCTTGAATTCCCTTGTTGTGCTTCTTGGCATTGACCATAAACTCAATGGAGGCAAACACATTACCGTGATCCGTGATAGCGGCAGAAGTCATCCCCAGCTCCGCACAGCGTGCAATCATATCTTTGGTATGAATCATGCCATCAAGGAGGGAATACTCGGTGTGAACGTGGAGGTGGGTAAATGCCATAGCTGCCATGAATTGTAGCATAAAGGGGGGCAGGTGTCATCACAAATCCTCAAAAGATTAGTCTTGATTCTGCCTGTGTTTGTGGCATAATCTTCGCGCGCTATGCTCAATCAGGAAATTATTATCGAAAGCGATGTCGCTGCAATCCAAGTCCCCGGTGGCAATGGTCTCATCCTTCCCGAAGGGTCCCGTATTTACATCACGCAGATGCTCGGCAACACCATTACGGCCGCTACCGATGTAGGCTTGGTTCGCATCACCAAGGCAGAGGCGAGTCGTGCTGCTATCATTCCCCCAGAGGAGGATAAGAAAGAAGTTGATTCCGACTTGCCCCTCGAAGAGCAAATTTGGGGCGCATTGCGCGAGGTTTATGATCCAGAAATCCCCGTTGATATCGTCAATTTGGGCTTGATTTATGATTTGGAGCTCATCGAGATTCCCGAGCAGGGGACACATGTCAACATCAAGATGACCTTAACGGCACCAGGTTGCGGAATGGGCCCCTTCATCATGGGTGAGGCCGAGTCCAATGTCGCTGCAATCGAAGGTGTCTGTGCCGTCGATGTTGAGTTTGTTTGGGACCCACCTTGGAACCAAGGCATGATGAGCGAAGAAGCTCGCATGCAATTGGGCTACATTTGATTTTTTGCCCATGAGTGAGTTGGTTCACATGGACATGACGGTGCAAGAGATGCGCCATCTTGCCGAGATTTGTGCGATGACACTCAGCACGATTGAACCGCTGCGGCTAGAGCTCCAGCATGATGAGCGCTATCACGAGTGGCAGCAGCTCTGTGTTTCCATTTTAGAGGCCGCGAAGCAAATCCCGCAGATTGCGCCCGAAATGATTTTTAATGCCAGCAGCGGCTACTGGTTTTTCACCCCAAACTACGTGCAGCATTCCTTTTATGCGCACGTCATCAACAAATCCCAAGATAGCATTTTTTGGGTGGAGTTTGTCACGCGCCTAGCTGATGAGGTCTTTGGCCCCCACTCGACCAGCCCTGCCGAGCAGCAGCAACGCGCCATGTACGAGCAATCCCTTTGGGATGAGGTCGAGCAGCGAGGCTTAAGCCGCTTCCGAATCCAAGCGTAAAGCTCCCTTAATTACTGGAGCTACCGCGCATCATTCGCTTGAGTTTCCATGCGGTCAGTAGGATGGGTACCAATCCCATCAGGAAGAGGTAGATACCATTGCGCCAAATTGTATCGACGGAGTTTTCATCCGTACTCTGCTCAATTTCAGAGAATGGTCGCGCTTGGCGCGGGGCGAGGTAGAAGCCGCGACCCTCTTGCAGGCGGGCATCTTTACGCGCGGTGTTGACGCCTTCACTCACCTCCACCATCTTGCGGTTGGTGAAAAAGAACTCCAAGGGCTGCGCATCGGGGCGCAGTTTAATATCCTTCTGTTCACCGATAACGATTTCGAGAAATTCTTCATTATTTCCCAATGCGGCCTTGCGGCTGCGTCTCAGCAAATCATTAGCCTCCTCCGCTTCATTACAGGGGGCGTTGAGCGTGAGGACGGCACGTTGAATGAAACGCAGGTCTTCCTTGCTTCCTGTCTCCTTCAATTCCTCGCGTCGTTTGTTGATGCGATCCATCTCTAAGTTCCAGCGGTTTTGTGTTGTCTGGACGAGGAAGAGCATTTCAAAGGAGTAGCGCAAGGGACAAAACTCAGCAATCAGGGGCACGGGCTTGGTCATGATATCATGCGTTTCGGTATCTTGATACGCGACACGATGACGCATGAGAGAGAGTTTTTTATCCACGACAGCAGGCAAAATTCCATCGGGAATATCGGGCGTGAACTCATTCATGTACTCAAATTTGACAAGGGCGCCAGCTAAGAGGATTTGCGGCACGAGTAAGAGCGGGATGATGTTGAGTGCCGTCCGTTCGCTGCGCACAAAGGCAGAGACAAAGAGCGAGAGCGAAATGCCAATAAAGGCCGTGAGCACCATGACACTCATCTGTAACCAGAACATGTACTCAATCTTTAAAATCAAGTTGCTCACCCAGAGGTAGAGGGCGCATTGCACTGCGGCAATACCCGTCAGAACGAGAACTTTGGAGAGTAGGTAGCCCGTGGTAAATAGTTTGTAATTGCTTTCGCGTCGCAGCAAGGGGCGGTCACGCAGGATTTCACAAGCCGCATCCGTCAAGCCAAAGAACATGGCTAGCACGAGTGATAAAAATAAAAACTCATTGATGTGAAGAGCCTTGTAATAGGTGTAATCAACATCGGAGGCGCAGCGCAGCGTCCCGCTGATGAGGAGGGCGAGAACGGGCCCTTCCAAAAGTAAGGCGTAAAGCCCCATGCGGCTGCGCACACGCCCCAAGAAGGTGCGAGTCAGCCACAGGTAAAAGATGCGCCATTGCTCAATAATGTTGCGTTGGATGGGGGTTGAGAGCTTGCTCTCTTGAGCTTCACTAATGGGGCTGCGCTGTGGTGATTGGGTGCGTCGGTAGTCGTAACTTTCGTAGCGTTCCTGCCACAGGTGGGCATTCTTGTAGTGCTGCCCCAAAATGCGATTGGAGGGGGCTTCCAGCACTTCTAAGACGTAATCGGCGCCACCTGCCAGTTCGGCTTCGGGGCTGATATGAAGCTTCATCTCCTTCGCCGCTTCCTTGAAGTAATTGACCATCTCGGTAGGGCTTCCCCAAAAGGCCATTTGCCCATGGGCATCAAGCACCATGATTTTCTTGAACTTTTGGAGCAGGTTGACGGTTGGGCGGTGCAGGGTGCAGAGCAGGATTCGCCCCTCGGACATGTTGATTAGTGTCTGTATCACGCGTTCCGAATCTGCTGATGAGAGGCCGCTGATGGGCTCATCTATTAAAAAGACTTCGGCTGTACCTGTTAAATCAAGCCCGAGATTGACGCGGGTGCGCTCGCCATCGGAAATGCTGCGCTCCCCAGCACGACCGACATTGCGACTGGCGAGGTGGCCAAGCCCTAAGAAGCTTAGCACGGCCATGGTGCGCGTGCGCCTATCGCGATTATTGAGCTTGGGGCGGCGTATGATAGAGGCTTGGTAAATATGCTCACTGACGGTCATCGCCTCGTCAAGGATGTCTTCGCGTGGAATGTAGGCGATGTGCGAGCGCAAATTGAGCGAGTGGGTGAACATGCGCTCACCATTGTAGTGGATGCGACCAAAGGATGGGCGCAGATGACCCGCAAGTAGGCTTAAGAGGGTACTTTTTCCCGACCCACTGGGGCCGATAATGCAGGCCATTTCTCCGGAGATGAGGGAAAAGTCGATGTTATCGACGACGCGTCCAGCGCGGCTGTAGTCCTTGGTTAAGCCCTCGACGCTCAATTGGCTGATGGTACTTGATTCTTCCTCCAACACCCCGACGGCAAAGCGGCAGCGCAAGCTTTGGATGCTGCTGAGTCGGATGCGATCCCCATCGTTGAGTTCCGTGATTTCATCACGAACGGGGCTGTCGTTGACCATGAGGGATGAGCCACCTTCCAGCAGGCGCAGCGTTCCCTTGTTGGAATCCTTGGAGTAGCTTACCTCGAAAACGCTAGAGGGGGCAAGCCCTGTCGTGAGCATGAGCGCACCCACGCGGTTGGTGGAGGCTAGGTTGGTAACGAGGATGGTACGGTTACCAGGCGCGAGTTGCAGGCTTCGTTCGCGCGAGGCATGTTCGCGCAGCGCATTGAATTGGTAAGGCCCATGCCCTTTGATGGTGAATGTGTTGAAGTAGGTAGCGTTCAACTTCATGCCGACATCCAGCAACTCGCCTTCCAACTTAAACTCGGCATTCTTTTTTAAAATCTCAATTTCAACGCGTAGACCCAGATAGACACGCGCCAAGCTAGCACGGCTGCGCTGCCGCTCGATGCTCAGCTCATCGTCCTCCAAGACAAGGTAGCCCATGGTCTTGATTCCTGTGTACTTGGCTTGTAAAAGGTAGAGAATCTTGTCATAGGTCAACAAGGTCGCCTGTAGTTCAATATCTTGACCTTGCATCAGCGGCATGATGCTACCTTGACTCAGGTCACGACCACGAAGTCGCAGGGGAATCTCTCCATCATTGATGATGAGCAAGAGGTTCACGCAACGCAAGGCGCGAAATCGCTTTCCTGAATCACTGGGCGACAGGGTGAATTCATCATCCTTCTCCGCACTTGCTCCAAAAGTAATACTTTCTACCAGCTTGGGTACAGGGGCATCGGGCTTGGCAAAAAACTCTTCAATGGTCTGTGCCTCGGTGGGGATTTTGAGCCCTTGGCAAACTTTATCAAAGAGCTTGGAGTCACTTAACTTGCCACCGACTCGGTGCAAGATGGAATAAATTTCGAGCGCGAGGGAGAGTTTTTCAGGCTCGCTTCGCTTAGCTGCGGCAAGGGTTAAGGCCGCTTCTAGGGGATAACAGGCTTTGTAGGCATTTTCAAAGCGTCGGATGATCCAGCTGTGTTCGACATTGGGGAAGTTGTAGCGAAGAATGTCGAGCGTGGAGTCCATATCGTCTGGAGCCATCCCCTTGACATGCCGTAAAATGGTGGCGAAGAGGTCAACAATCAGACCGGGATAGGCGCGCCGTGCCTCGCTGCGGGGCATCATGCGCTGTGGCACCGAGTAGAAGAAATTGGCAAAGAGGCTTCGCGATTGAAGGACGACGCGCTGCGCAGCCAAACACTGTCGGCGTACAAATTCAGCACAGCGCCCTAGCATGGTGGTGCCTCCTTTCCAGCACCGGGGCAGCGTTCCTCCCAACCGGGGAAGTTCCAGCGGTAGGGGAAATCCGTACACTGCTGCGGTTTGACCTCTTGGATGCGGCACCCAGTTGGCGTCAGCATGATGCAGGCACCCTGTTCATCATCAATGATGGAGAGTCCTTGTCTGTTGCCGCGCAATCGGCAATAGCGTTCAATGAAATCGGGCTCTGACATGTCCAAAAAAGCAGCGATGGCTGTGATGTCTGCATCGGTCAGGCAGACGTCCCCCTCCCAGCGGCAGCAGGCGCCGCAACGTTGGCAATGGTGCTTGATAGGACTGGTCATGGTGTTTATTGTTTACATTCCCAAGGTTTGCGCTTGGCCTTGGTGATGTGGGGTGGGCGCACGTAGATGGGGCTAGCGGGCTGTTGGCAGCATTCCTCTTGCTGCTCGGGGCTCATGCTCATCCACGTTTCAATCAAATCTTGAGCCGTGGGTAATAAGTTGTATTCTTGTGCCTTGAGACCGTGGGCCTGAAGGGTCGCTTGCGATTCGATGGTGGAGAAGGGGCTCCCCTCTGATTGGAGTTGAAGCATCTCCTCCAAGGATTTAACCTCGATGCTGCCATTGAGCTGACGCAGCGTCCAGCCACCGCGCTTGGCATCCGAGATAATGAGTTTGCTCCCCCTTGCCAAGGCTGCCCAAGAGTCGATAGCCGCCAGCTTACAGCCCTTGACCATGCTGATGCCAGAAGCCGCTGCAATCGCAACACGAACACCACCGTAGCTTCCGGGGCCCGCCCCGACAAGGATGACATCAAGGGAATCTTCCCCCAAATCGTTGAGGGCTGATTCCAATCCTGGGAAGAGGTAGGAGTCATGATTGCGCGCTGTTTCCCACTTGATAGGCGTTTGGATTTCACCCTGCTTCATGAGACAGAGCGAGGCTTGTGCTTGCGAACACTCGATGGCTAGGATGTTCATAAGGGTCGATGAAGAAGTGCAGTGGACCATTTGCCACGCGTGATTTTTTTGTTGAGGACAAGCCCTTGGGCTTCAGCTGCGGCAATGGTTTCATCCGCTTGCTCGCGCAGGATACCCGAGATGATGAGGGATCCCCCCGGCTTCATAGCATTTTTGATGCGCGGAAAAGCGGCTTGCAGAACGGTTGAGAAGAGGTTGGCGAGCACTAAATCAGCACGTTGATGCTCTTGCGGTGACCATTCAAAGACGTCGGCTTGGAAGAGCTCGATGGCATCTGCACCGCCGTTGCGCGCGATGTTGCGGGCGGCAATTTCCACGGCGTTGGGGTCAAAGTCAAAGCTCAAGGCATGTTTGGCGCCCAGACGCACGCCCGCAAGGGCTAAAACACCTGTACCACAACCGATGTCGGTCAAGACCCAATCCTTACCTTTTTGTTGCTTGGCAAAATCACAGAGCAAGCGAAGGCAGGTGGAAGTGGTGGCATGATCGCCTGTGCCAAAGGCTCGTTCCGCAGGGAAACTGAGGATGAGTCGCTTGGGGTATTTACTTTGCAATTGCTCCAGCAGTTGCGCATCCTCGCTTTGGGAGATGACAATCTGTTGACGGATGAGCAGTGGTGGCTGCTTTTCGGGTGCCGTGGCTGCCACCCAGTCCGTGTCGTCCATGGCTTGAACCTCGCCCCCGTGGCAGGCGGCAAAGATGAGGGCTTCTTCATGCGTATCCCAGTAGATATCAATATCGATTCGGTGAGAGGCAAAGCCTTGGGAGATGACGGAGTTAGCGATGTTCTCGCATCGCTCTTGCCAGAGTTCTTCTTGAGTTGCGGAGTCGTTGAGGTGCCAGTGCCACATAAGTTTGAGCTGTGTTAAATACCTTCCAGAATGGTGGATGCGAGGCTGAGGGCATCCTGCTGGGTGAGCATAAAGATTTCGCCAGTTTCCAAAATTCGACCGTAGAACATGGTGTCCTCTCGTGCTTGGACTGGGGCGATTTCGAGGGTGATTGTCTTTTTCTCAGTCTCGTAATCAGCGAGGGCTAAATCGCGCATCTTTTGGTCATCGTCGCTGCCCTCCTCTTGCAATAGGGATTCGGCTTGTGCCGTGCGGCTGCCAGCGGTGGGGTCCGTTTCATCCCCAGCTTGACCGATAATGGCAGCTGATTGCTCACTGATTTGGTTAATTTCGAGCCCAAGGCTGATTTTAAAGACAGGTTTTTCTAAGGCTCTAAGAGCATCTGCATCATCATAATCCAACCACTGGAAGACGCGCAGAGCTTGCAGGGCACGCAAGTAGTGCTGGGCGCGGTAAGGGTTGATGTTGGCGGAGATGTCTTTGCCATCGAGCGTTCCTGTCCAGCTCTCCCCGATGTAGTCGTATTGAAGTTCAAGCGGAGCCTGTTGGTAGTCCATGCGCATTTCACGGAGGGACGATTGAGTAAAGCGCAGGAGCTGGCGTTCCTTCCACTTGTTGCGCAGCAGGGAGAAGTTGCGCGTCAATTTAGGGCTGATGCGGCAGATGGAACTGCCTCCAAGCTCGCAACCCACCCAGTAAATCTCTTGGCGTTCGACGTCCTGATAACGCTTAAAGATGTAAGTTTGCGGGGTTCTGTCCTTGATGAGTGGCATATCGCAGCCAAAGACGTAGGAACGCAGTGGGCAGGGGCGAGGCAACAAGGTCAAAGTATAATCGGGTTCATTCAGCCCATAATGCTTCAATTCCGCATCAAGGGTTTCTCCCGGTTTGGCGTCGGCGAGGTACTCTTCGACAGGCACGCTGCCCACGGCATTGACGAGGCTGTTGACGACGCTTGTCTCGGCATTGGCAAAGGTATCATAGCCGATGCTGTACATCCAAAGGTCTTTCACTTGGCTCTCTTCATCACCGGGGATGAGGACGAGGCGTAAGCCTTCCGTTGAGAAAGTCGATCGCAGCGAGAGGCGTACAATTTCGTCAGCCTTGATTTGCGTGAACTTTCTGGATCGTAAGTGATCGGCATCCACCTTCAGGTCTTGGCTGTAGACAGGGGTGTTACCTGTGCGAATCTTGGCCATGTAGCTTTCTGGCAAGATGGGTAGCTTGTACACGGCGTTGATGATGGAAGCATATTCGCCCTTACGACGAATGCGGGGGGATACTTGCAGCGTGAAGACGACATTGCGGTCGGAGACGCAGGCCAATTGCACCATGGCATCTAAGTCCTTGTTGTAGGTCTCTGGATAAAGGGTGATGCTGATGTTGTTGCCTTGTATGTCTTTGATGGTGATGAGGGATGCTTGCCCAGTTTCGGGAAGTTCCACATCCTGCACATCGTTGACGCGGATGGCCGTGAGGCCGCAGAGCTTGTTGATGAATTTTTTGACTTCCTCCTGATTGGCCTCGGTCACGATGGGGGATTTCAGGTTCCAACTCGCTTCTGCGCTGATGCGCTGCATGCTGATGGGCTCGGTGTTTTCATCCGTTGATAAGATGTCAATCCCCGTGATGGCATCGGGCTGTACTTGCAAGACCTGCAAGTCACGCAAGTCGCGCAATCCGTTCTTGAAAATGGGCAGTAGGCTGCCCGTCACCACGTGAATGCGCTTATCACGGCCATAGAAGTCACTGCGCAAATAGCATGTGGGTAAGACCTGTTTGCCATCCTGCGCATCAGCATACCAAGGAGCTTGGGAACCGATGGTGTAGCGGGCTACCGATGTCTTGCGGTCGCCCTTAGGCTTTTTGATGACAATGGTGAAGGGTCGTGTCTCCACCCCAAATTCTCGGAGGCTGCGCTTGACCGTCGAATTGAGGGGTAAGGTATCGACAATGCGCGTCTTCTCGGTGAAGTTTAAAATGGCTTGAGCCGCAACTGGGGACATGCGGTCTTGATAAGGAGAGGTGATCCACCACGTGCCATCGGGGTGCTTTTCGCATTCGATGGTGCTGTGCAAGTCTTGAATGCGCATCCAATCGACCTCTTGCATGGCTTCCGCCGTTTGTCCCTCGAAGAGCTTGCCGCCTTTTTGGAAGCGGTACCAGCCCGTCAAGCGTGCCAAATTACCATCCAGCACAAGGAAGGTTGCCGCCACCGCAAGTAATAGGGTGATAAGGCTTAGAAGAATGGTTGGGATATAGCGCATGGCGGTTAGCTGCGGTTAGTGGCGTCGGGTGTTCCAGATGATGAATGCCATGAGAAGTGCCGAGAATGGCATGAAAATCAGCGTCAAATACTCCAGCATATTTTGGGAGTGGCGGTTGAGGTCAATCTTCATGGTCAAGTCCTCATTGGCGCTCTTGCCTGCATATTCGGGGCGGTTGCTCATCCAAGCAAAGAGGGTGCGCAGGTAATCGCGCTGCTCTGTACGTGCATTCTTCGTGGTGAGCATGTGGGTGCTGCCAAGGACAAGCATGGTGGAGATGTTGTTGGGGTCCTTGGTATCGCCTTGCGTGATGGCGGCTCCAAGCGTAAGGGGGCCAGCAAAGTCCTCTTCAGCGGTGAAGCTGGGGGTAAGCCCTGTGCGGGTTTCTCCATAATATTTATCGGTGCTCATCAGCAGGGGGTATGCGTGCAATTTGCGCAGAGAAGCCGCATTTTCATCGCCAAATTCCAAGCTGAGCGACATGCTTTGACCTTCGATATTGGTCGTGTTGTTCCAGAAGCTACGTGTACAGTTCAGCCCCTTGGGGAATACGGCAGAAATATCGTAATAGGCGCGCGTGCGGTCACGAAGCAGTACGCGGTCCATGTTGGGGCGAATGCCATTTTCTCGCAGGAAGCGGTAGAGGCGTGGCAGATTGGTCTGTTGCGAATCGAGGGCGACGAGGACGGAATGCCGTCCTTCTCGCTGCCAGAACTCATTGATGACGTACATTTCACTTTCCGTAAAATCGGTCTGGGGTGAAACGATAAATAAGCCCTTAGCATCCGCGGGAATGCTGTCAATATCAGCCGTGTTCAACCACGCCAGTTCAATATTGAGCGAGGATGTGATTTCGCCCAGCAAATCCAGCAGCTCGCTGTTGTCGCGGGATACGCCACCTTTGCCTTCGACCACGTACATGCGTCGCAATTCACCTTCGACCGCTTCGGTGATGGCCGAGCAGAGGACATCGTCCATCATCAGGGCCACGGCACGCTTGCTCTCATCGGGCAATGTTTGGTATTTGATGAAGGATGCACCGGGGCGAACACGCACGTGCTGGCGTTCGCTGCGCTCCTCTTCAAATGTCTTTAAGGCCACATTGGGGTTGCTGCGGGCATCGACAACACAAAGATTTTGGTTGAAGTCAATCCCGTAGATTTGCGAGATTTCGCGGGCGCGGTTGGGCTGGCGTAAGGGGTCGATGCATTCCACTTCAATTTTCTCTTTACCATAGCGTTTATACTCTTCAAGCAAGGAGTACATGCGCGCGTAGTTTTGGGTTGAGCGTTGGAAGGCGAAGATGACGCGGATGGGTGTCTCGTGCTTTTGGATGCGCTCACTGCTCAGCACGTTGATGGTGCGTTCCGAAATGGTGAAGCGGTGATCTTCCGTCAGGTCGCGACGCATGTATTCGCGCCCTGCAATGAAGTTGAGGGTGATGACGATAATGGCCAAGAGAAAGAGGTTAATCCACGCGATGGGGTTGCTCTTCGCCTTGCGAGCATTGGGGTTACTACTCATGATAAATAGTTTAAGTTAAGAGTTTTAAGTAGGTTTAATTATCGTCTCCAACGGCGGTAATCGACAATGCGTCGCGTCAAGGCGAGCGTGAGGATGCTCATGGTGATATACAACATGACGGGGCGCGTATCAATCAGCCCGCGGGAGAAGGCTGAAATTTGCTCCGTCATCGAGAGGTAGTGGAAGAGGGGTGCAGCTTGGAATTCCCCCCAAAGCTCGGTCACACGGCTCAGGAAGTAGTAGCTAATCATCATGCAGGTACAGATGATGCCCGCAATGATTTGACTGCGCGTCAAGGAGGAGCACAGCACACCCAAGGCAATGAAGAAGGTACCCATCAGGGCCAAGATGGAGAAGGCACCGAGCCAGTCTGCCAGTCGGTAATGGAGCGCATCTTGCGCCACAATACCATAGCGTTGCAGGGTGTAGAAGTTGCCTAAATCGCTCATCCAAGGGTAGAGGAGCAGGGGGATCCAAATACAAAGATAGAATGTATAGGCTGCAAAGTATTTACCCAGCACAATTTGAGTTGTGCTCACGGGTGCTGTCAGCAAACCTTCCAAGGTGCCCATGCGCTCCTCTTCTGCAAAGCTTCGCATGGTGATGAGGGGGAAGAGGAAGATGAAGTAGAACCAAAAGGTGATGTCATTGAGCATGTAGTACATGATGCCTTCCCCCGTGGCAACACTCATGACCTTGAGGACCGTTTGAAGGGAAAAGCCTTGCAGTCCCATCGTGCAGGCCAGAACAACCCAGCCAAAGGGGGTGCAAAGGAAGCTGCGCAGCTCACGCGCATAAGTGATGCGTATGGTACGAAAATAGTTCTTAGACCGCTTGAGGCGGGTCTCTGATGTGTTGTCTTGAGGTACGCTAGACATGAAAAACTAGGAATGATGGTAGTGAAGGGTAAAAGAGCAGGGGGGCTTAGTCCTGACGAGTCATCTCGACAAAGACATCTTCCAAGGTGGGGATATGGCGGTAGATATGGCGTAAGGAATAGCCGTGACCAATGACGATATCAGCGATTTTCTCACGCGTATCTGTCTTAGGTTCAGCTAAGATGGTCAATTTGTGCCATTCTTCATCCATGCCGTTGTTGATGATTTCCTTGATGGGAGAAAATTGTTTTAAGGCCTGCTCAATGGTGGGCAAATCACCCTTAAACTCTAAGGAAATGCGACCAGCTGCGCGAAGTCCCGTGGTTAAATTGTGCGGTGTATCCGATGCTTTAATGATTCCTTGGTCAATGATAATCACCTTGTTACAAATCATTTCAACCTCGCTAAGGATGTGTGTTGACAGGATGACGGTGTGATGTTCGGAGAGCTCGCCAATCAGTTCGCGAATCTGGCGAATCTGGTTGGGGTCGAGGCCGTTGGTCGGTTCATCGAGGATGAGCAAGTCGGGTTGTCCCAGCAAGGCATCTGCTAAGCCAACTCGTTGACGGTAGCCCTTGGAGAGTGTGTTGATGAGCTTGCGTTTCTTGGGCTCTAAGCCGCAGCGGTCAATGGCCAAGCCGATTTGCTGGCGCACATCAGAGCCAAATAAGCCTTTGAGTCGAGCGCGGTAGTCAAGAAACTCGTACACGCGCATATCATCGTAAAGTGGTACGTTTTCAGGCATGTAGCCAATGTGGCGGCGTACATCCGTGGGTCGGTCAATAATATCGAAACCTGCAATCTTGGCCGTACCTGCATTTGGCGGCAAAAATCCTGTGAGCATTTTCATCGTCGTTGTTTTACCAGCGCCATTAGGTCCTAGAAAGCCAACTACTTCGCCTTTTTCAATTTCAAAGCTAGCGTCTTTGACTGCTTCAAACCGTCCAAATGCTTTATACAAATGCTGTGCGCTAACGATGCTCATACCTGAAAGATGATATCATATAGTTGCCAGATTTCAAGTTCAAAGTTCCAGCACAAAGCCGCATCTGGGCTACGTGAAGCAAGATTTAATTTATTTATCATTACGTGTATTATGCGAAGTTGTAAATAAATGGATTTTCTTCTGCGTTTCCCTTCCTAATTCAACTGTAGGATTGACGTAAGCATATCTCTTTAGTAAGATGCACGTGTATGGTAAAATGCACAATTCGTTATGAAGGTGGGCTGCACTGTGAACTCAAGCACGAGGATTCAGCAGCTCTTGTCAGTACAGATGCGCCCAAAGATAACCACGGACGTGGTGAATCCTTCTCTCCCACCGATTTACTTTGCTCCTCCATGGCCGCTTGCATGAGCACCATCATGGGGATTTATGCGCAGCAGCATGATTTAGATTTGTCGGGTATGATGGTGGAAGTCGTCAAGCACATGAGCGCCAATCCACGTCGCGTTGCGAAGATTGAAACGACCGCTTGCGTCCCCCTCCCTGCTGACAGCCCTCACTGTGAAGCCTTGAAGGACTGTGCCTTAGGTAGCCCCGTTATGATGAGTCTTCACCCAGACGTCGTTGTTCCCATCACTTGGATTTGGAAGGGATAAGAGCCATTCATGTCCCGAAAAACATACTTTTACGCCCTGATTATCGTCGGCACCTTCCTCAACATCGCCATGGGCTCGAAAGATGCTCTGGGTGAAGTACCATGGCTCATTATCAATGCTTTACTCATCATCGTTGCATGGGGATGCGTGTGGATGCGGCTCTTTGAAACAGCGCAACTGCGAGCGGAATTATCAATCTTAACGATTTTACCTTCTGCCATTTTCATCTATTTGATGAGTGTGGGTAAGCCCATGCTTGCCTATTATTCGGAGTTCTTTAACCTCGTCGCGTGGGCCATAGCCGCACTGGTGCTCATCGTGTCCATTCGCCCGACTCTGCCAGAGAAAAAACTGCTGGATGGTCGCGATTATTCTGGCTCTATCCTCTTGGTGCTCGTCCTTTTGTACAGTGTTGCGGGTTGGGCTTCTTCCAGTTACGCTCTATTCTTATCCCATCAACAATAAAATCTATCATGAACAAAAATACATTTATCTTCGCTGTGTCCGCTCTCCTTGCTGTGACGCTTTTGCCTTCTTGTGCCAGCAAGAGCAGCTACAACCCCTATCCTCAATATCAACTCCAAGTCCGTCGACTCGGTGAACCAGCTCCCGCTGCAGTGGCAACACCTGCGCCCGCAGCTAGCCCTAGTGTAGCCCCTGTAGCCCCTGTTAAGCCTGCTGTGACCACGCCTGTACCAGCCCCCGCACCCAAAGCAACGGTCGCTCAACAAGCCCCCAAGCCCAGCCCAGTGCAAAAGGCCCCTGCTCCAGTCATTACTCCTGCACCTGTAAAGCAGGCGCAACCCATGAGGCACTACACCAACATAGCTCCTGTGCCATACAAGAATCAGGACGTTCCTATCATGCCCAGCCGTGGTCGTGGCGGTCGTGGTTCCAATTCCTATTAAGCCTATGCCTAAACAACGTTTAGACGTCCTCGTGGTCGAGCGGGGTCTTTGTGACTCGCGAGAACAGGCGCAGCGACTCATCCTAGCGGGAGAGGTCAGTGTGAAAGATCAGGTCATCACCAAGTCTGGGACAAAGGTTGATGACTCCCTGCCCATCACGGTCAAAAATAAACCCAAATACGTCAGCCGTGGAGGCTTGAAGATGGAGGGAGCTCTCGAAAGCTTCCACGTCGCTGCCGAGGGTAAGGTTTGCCTTGATATCGGCTCTTCCACTGGCGGTTTTACCGATTGCTTGCTGCAAAACGGCGCCTTGCGCGTCCATGCGATTGACGTTGGTACCAACCAAATGGTTTGGAAGCTTCGCAGTGACCCGCGCGTCATTTTAAAGGAGCAGTTCAACGCCCGCTACATGACTTTAGCTGACTTGGGTGAGCCGGCGCAACTCATCGTCAGTGATGTTTCCTTTATCTCCCTGACCAAAATTCTACCAGCTGCGCAAGCATGCTTAGCCGAAGGTGGGGATATCATCGTGCTCATTAAGCCACAATTTGAATTACAGCCCGAAGACATCGGTCAAGGTGGCATCGTCCGCGACCCCGAGTTGCATGAGCGAGCCATTCAAAAAATCAAGCTCTTCGTCACCGAGGAGCTAGGCATGACTTGGATGGGCTTAGCTGACTCCCCCATCAAGGGGATGGAAGGCAACAAGGAATTCCTCGCTTGGTTCCGCTAAAATCGAAACAAAAAGAGCCTCGCTTGAAGAAGCGAGGTTTTTTGTATTTAAAGAGCGTCTAGGAAGCTGCTATCCAGCTCCTCTTGACCGCTGATGAGTTCTGCTAAAATGGGGACATCGCAAAAGTCTTCGATGAGCTTACGATTGGTGATGGAGGCCGTATCCCACTCCTCGGATATATGGTTGAGGATGATGCCCACACAGCGTAAACCACGCGCTTTGATGGCGGCTAGCGTCAAGATGGTGTGATTGACTGCTCCCAGCTTGTTGTTGACGACCAGAAGGATGGGTAGATTCAACTCCTGCGCGAGGTCGGAGATGGAAAAGTCCTTCGAGATGGGCACTTCCCAACCGCCAGCACCTTCAACCAGCACACAATCATAATCAGACGCAAGCTGCTCATAAGGGGGGATGAGTTGGTCTAAGCCTATGCTTTTGTTTTCCAGCTGGGCTGCGATATAGGGAGCCGTAGCAGCGCGCAAGTAAACGGGGTTGATTTGCTCCAGACTCAGCTTGGAAGCACAGGCATCTCGCATACCACGCGCATCAGCCCGATCGCCGCAGGCCATGGGTTTATAGCCCATCGCATTGATGCCGCGCTGGCAAAGGTCACGCAGCAAGGCACAACAGACGTGACTTTTGCCAACGTCCGTGTCCGTCCCAGTAATAAAGAAGTTATTCATACTTATTGTTTAAAAAATTAGGGTGCCGAAAGGATGATGTCGCCATATTGTTGTGGCGCGCTATCCTCCTGCTTCAGGAAGCCGTAATGAACAGTTAACCAGATGATGATGGCAATGCCCAAGCAGATGAACTTGGGCTTCCAATTTCGGGAGAAAAATTGCTTAATTTTGTTCATAATCAGTGTTTACGTGAAGAAGTTGATTAAGGGAATGCTTCAAATAAGTGATATCGACATTGCGTTGGACAGATGTACCCACGGCAATGGAGACCGCCCCCGTTTCCTCTGAAACGATGATGACGACGGCATCGCAAATCTCCGCCAAGCCAATGCCAGCGCGGTGACGCATGCCCATGGATTTATCTTTAAATTCCTTGTTGGAGATAGGCAGGATGGCTGCGGCATAGGTAATGCGCTCGTTTTCAACGATGACAGCACCATCATGCAGCAGCGTTTTAGGCATGAAGATGGTGCCGATTAACTCTCGGGAGTACTGGGCATCCAAAGTTACACCCAAGATATCTTGCTGGTTGAGCTTGTTTTGGCGGCTGATGACCAAGAGGGCACCGTAGCGCTTGCTGACGAGGTAGCTGACGGATTCCACCACTTCATCAACAAATTCTGAGGAGTCGGCTTTATTCCAGAGCGAGCCAATGACACTGCGTGACCCCAGCTTGGCCAAAGCTGTTCGCAGTTCGGGTTGGAAGAGGATGGCCAAGATGGTTCCCAAGGCGGCAAAGGAGCCAACGATGAACTTTAAGACGCTAGCTTGAAAGAGTTCCAACAAAATCCCACCACCGATGACAATACCGATGAGACCCACCAAAATGGCGGCCCCACGCGAATCTTTAAAGGCGCGATACAACTGGTAAAAGACAAACCAGAGGACGAGAATTTCAAATACCGCAGTGAACAGTTCTTTGGGCATGCAGAAATGCTATCGCATTGAGCCCTTTTTAGCAAGCGGAAAAGCAGCGAAGATGGCTCAATCTGCAAGTTATTGAACCATGGATGCAGCTCTCGCGTCACAGCTGCATTAAAGGATTGATTTCATGAAGAATAAAAACATTACCCGATACACTTACGAGAACACCGATTTTCAGGGCTGGCGTGTGAGCATTCAACGCTGCGGCCGCATCATCACGCGCTATTTTTCCGACTTGCACTACGGTTCGGAAGAAGCATCCTTTCAGGAGGCCATCGACTACCGAGACCGCATCGTCGCTGGCATGTTGGAGCACAATGCCGACTTGGAAGCCTACATGGATGAAGAGCTCGCCCATGTGCAAGAACTGCTGCGCGAGAAAGGTGCCCACATCACCCTGCTGCGTGGCGGAGAAAAATCACATCAATGCTGATTCTTGAGCAAGGCCTGAAGTTCGCTTTGCCCAAAGCAATCTTGCTTGATCAAGCGTTGTTTTTGAACCGTTAGGGCTAAGAGAGTGTGGTTCATCTCCGTCTTGCGCGATTCATCGCGAAGAACGTAAATACTAAAGGCTTGATTATCGGGTACAATCTCGGTGAGTTGACTCAGCTGCTTGATTGTATTACGTACTGGTTCGACTGCTTCGGCAGCACTTCCTGCGTCCTTCACACCCTCTAGCAAATGGATTTCTTCTTTCAAAAGTTTGACCAACTGCTCATAGGCTTGCTCGTTATCTTGCCCTGACACGGCAAGCCCAGCCGCAAGAGCTGTGGCACCCAAAAAGGCAGCACCTAGAATATAGCTAGAAGGACGATTGAATTGGTACATGAGCTAATGATAGAAGCTAAGTCAAGATGAGTCAAGCTAGAATTGCTCAAGAATTGCTCAAGCTCTCCCCTTTGAGCTTGATTAGCACGCTGTTTTCTGATAGATTAGCATGCACAATGCGAATGGAACTTGATCGAAACGAGGATGTCGTCTTTAGCCGACAGCATCAGCGTGTAGAAGAAACGGCACAAGGTGGTGCTGGCAATCAACTGCGCATGCACGTGAGTTCCCGCTTCGTCTATTGTTGGCTCTTGGCTGCCCTGCTCTCCATGCTGGTGTGGCTGCTGCGACTCTTAGGTGTACTTTAAAACCTTTTTGGCTAGCTCTGGTGCGTGATGGCGCGATTCTAGTAAATCACTAGCGTTCTCTGCAACCCATGCGCGGAGCATGTGTTCGCATGCTTCAATCTCCGACTGGCGGCTGATGCGGGTCTCCTGCGCCTGCGATTCTAAAGCATCGACATCTCGCAAGTAGACACCCTCAATTTCAGCACAAGCGGGGTCCACATTGCGAGGAACGGACATATCCATGATGAACAGGGGCTTACCTTGACGCCGTGGCATCAAATCTGCCAAAACATGCTTGGAAATGACATAGGCTGGTGAGGCGGTGGAGACGAGGATGATGTCAATTTGCTCCAGATAGGGAATCCAATCGACAAAGCGAATTACTTCCCCCCCGACCTGTTGCGCCAGTTCCACAGCGCGGTCATAGGAGCGGTTAGCAACGAAGATGGCTTCCGCCCCACGCGACATGAGGCTTTGCGCTGTTGTTCGTGCGACGTCCCCTGCACCGACGATGAGAACGCGTTGCCCAGCAAGCCCGCCATTGATTTGGCTGACCATCTGAACGCCCGCTGCTCCAACTGATGTCGGGCCCGAGGTGATTTTGCTGTTGCTGCGAATCTTTTTGCCAATGCTGAAGCTGCGTTGGAAGCAGCGGTTGGCAAAATGACCTGTTGTTCCCGCCTCTTGGGCGTTGCGATAGGCTTCCTTGAGTTGACCGAAGATTTCAGTCTCTCCAACCACCATGGAGTCGAGCCCCGCAGCAACGGCTCCGAGATGAAACAGGGCATCCTCGCCAGCGTGAAGGTAGAAGTAATGCGCGCATTCCTCTGCCTGAACACCGAGAAAATGCTCCATCAGGGCGTGCTGAGCCACCTTGACATCATAGCTCCACGCGTACACCTCTGTCCTGTTGCAGGTGGAAAGAAGGACGCATTCTTCAATACCCGACAGGGATAACAAGCGTTGATTCAGGCGGAGCAACTGCGACTTGGCTACCGAAAACTGCTCGCGGATAGACACCGGGCAGGTACGGTAGTTGACGCCCAAGGTCAACAGGATGGGGTGATTCGAGGAATCCATATCTTGCAGGACTTACTTTTTCTTGAAATACTCAAGAATCGCATCCACGAGGGAATCGATGTGATGTTCAGCTGCTTCAATGTGCGGGTGAAGACCATATTCTGCAAGAGTCTGCGTGGTGATGGGGCCTATGCTCGCGATGAGGCAGTTGGGGGGTAATGGCATTTTCATGGCCATGAAATTTTTCACCGTGCTAGAGCTGGTAAAGGTGATGAGTTCTGCCCCTTCATTCTTGAGTGCTGCTGCAGCAGGTGAATTTTGCTCGTCAGCGGCAATGGTATTATAGGCAATGCATTCATCGACGATGGCCTTGCGCTTCATGAGCTCCCGCATGATGATGTCGCGCCCCTGTTCGCTGTGAATCCACAGCATGCTGGAGTGCTCAATGCCACTAAATTCGTCTCCCTTGCGGTCAAATTCTGCAATCAATTCTTCTGCAACTGCCTTTTGGGGCATGACATCGACCATGAGCCCATGTTTCTTAAGCTCCTTGGCCGTTGCTGGCCCGACGGCAGCAATGCGCGCGCCACCGATTTCTCGAATATCATCATAGACGGCAAAGAAGGCCTGCATGAATCGCTTCACCCCATTGGGGCTGGAGAATATCAACCAGTCATAGCGTGGGGAGTCCACGACGGATTCTGCAAATTCCATGCGATTGCTTGGCGCGACAATGCGGATGGTAGGTAGCTCCAAGACATCGGCACCAAAACCATGCAGGGCTTGGCTGAGTTTGCTCGCTTGCTCGCGCGTACGTGTGACGACGATTCGCTTGCCGATGAGTGGGAGTTGCTCATACCAGTTGAGCTGCTGATTCAGGGTTACGACCTCACCAATAATGACAATGGCTGGTGCTCCCAATTGGGCTTGTTGGACGGCCTTGGCAAGGGTCGCTACCGTAGCAACGACTTTCTTTTGGCGGCTTGTCGCGGCCCACTGCACCGCCGCTGCGGGGCAATCGGCTGCTTGACCAGCAGCGATGAGGGATTTCAAGGTCTCATCCAGTTGAGACATGCCCATGAGCATGATTTTGGTGCCTTGTGCTGCCGCGATACCTGCGATATCAAGCATGGTTTCACTTTTGCCAGGCATCTCATGCCCAGTAAAGACGGTAAATTGGGTGCACATGCCACGCTGCGTGACAGGAATCCCAGCGTACGCAGGACCCGCGATTGCCGAGCTGATGCCGGGAACGACTTCAAAACGCACAGCCGCTGCCGCTAAGTACAAGGCTTCTTCCCCCCCACGACCAAAGATGTAGGGATCGCCCCCCTTTAATCGGACGGTAAGCTTGTATTGGGAGGCACAGGAAACGAGTAAATCATTAATGTCAGCCTGTGGCATGGCGTGCTGACCAGCTCGCTTGCCGACGTTAATCAGCTCACAGCCCTCCTTTGCTTGCGCGAGGTGTGCAGGTGATGCAAGTGCATCATAGACGATACAATCAGCCTGTGAAAGCAGTCGAAGACCTTTCACGGTCAGTAAATCTGGGTCACCAGGACCCGCGCCGACAAGGTAAACTTGAGCCAGTGGCGAAGTCATAAAAAGTGTTGATTAGTTTGTTGGTGATTGAACACCAAAGGGGTTGACAAAGGGGACATCCGACGCGGGCAATGTCGGAACGATACTCGATTTCGGGGCTTCCTCTGGTGTAGGTGCAACAGTAGGTGTGGCTGGTGTGCTTGCTGGTGCTGCTGGTGCCTTTGTCTGCATCGCCATCAATTGAGAAACTGTAACCAGCTTAAATCCGCGATTGATCAGACCGGAAACAATGCCTTCAACCGCTTGATAGGAACTGCCATGGATGTCATGAAGCAAAATAATAGACCCAGGGCGAGCCTTATTGACGGCCTCATTGATGACGGCTTGAACACCAGGCTTACGCCAGTCATTGGTATCAATACTCCACATGATGGTGGACATACCATATTCTTGAGCAAAGAAATTCACCAAATTGGCATTGATGGCACCATAGGGTGGACGCATGGTGCGTGGTGTGTAATTGCTAGCCGCTTGGACGGCATGGATGGTGTCTTCCATCTCCTTGCGGACGGTGGCATAGGAGCACTTGGTCAAGCTAGGGTGGTTCCATGTATGGACACCTACTTCATTGCCCTTGGCAACCGTACGGGCGATGATAGAAGGATGCGACTTCGCGCGACTGCCTAAGATAAAGAATGTTGCTTTAGCATTGTACTTCTTGAGGATATCAAGGATTTTAGGCGTATAAGTGGGGTGAGGCCCATCATCAAAGGTCAAGGCCACATATTTACCGCTGACGGAGACGCTGCTAATTTTCTTGCCTGCGCCTTGGTAGGTTGGAAAGCCTGAAACATCGGGCTGTTTAACGACTGGGCGCGGCGTTGGCTTTTTATTGTTTGCCGTTTCCTGTTGATTTTCCTTACCGAATGCGTAAGGTTCTGTCTTGCTATTATCTTGCTGTCCAAAGAAGGAACAGGAGCTCATACTCATCATCGCGGCGAGGATGATGCTCAATGTCGTCAATCGTTTCATGGTTCCCGCCCATTATAGGCTAGAATGACTCAAATGTCAAGATGTTGAGCCTTTCTTCAATCCTCTTTCCCGTCAGCTAAAAAGAAGCGGATAAGACTTTTCGGCAAGTGCCTGCGAAAGGGCTCGGATATCTAAGCTGCTGGGCTGTTTGAGAGCTTCTTGAGCCATGGCTCGGCATTCCTCGTAATCGAGATTGCGGATGGCATAGCGGACGAGCGGCATCATGTGGGTACCGAGTGATAATTCGTGAGCACCAAGGCCGACCAGCAGCGGGATGAGGGTTAAATCAGAACCCATTTCCCCACAGATAGCTGTTGGGACACCTGACTCAATCGTCATGCTCATCAGGCGAATAACGGCAGGATGCGCTGGGCGGAACATGGAGGCAACCTTATGATTAACTCGGTCAACAGCAATGGTGTATTGAGTTAAATCATTGGTCCCGATGGAGAAGAAATCAACATAGGGAGCCAAGGCATCAGCAATCATGGCGGCACTGGGCACCTCAATCATGACACCGACCTTCATGCTTGGATCAAAGGATTGACCTGCTCGGGTGAGCTCCAATCGGCATTCATCCAAGAGTTCACGAATGGTCAGAACCTCAAAAATCCCAGATATCATGGGGAACATGATACCGACCTTCCCATGGGCGGATGCACGCATGATGGCACGCAGCTGTTGCTTGAAGAAGTCCTGACATTGCAGCGAGACACGTATGCCACGCCAGCCAAGGAAGGGGTTATCTTCCTTATCCAAGCTGTCTTCAAAGGGAAGCTTATCACCGCCAGCATCCAGCGTGCGGAAAATCACCTCGTGCGGGGCACAGGCCTCGACCAGCTCTTTATAGTGCTTGTATTGGGTATCTTCGTCGGGCAATTCACCCTGTCCAAGCAGGAAGAATTCCGTACGATAAAGACCGACACCTTCGGCACCTGCATCCTGCAGGCTCTTGTACTCATAGGCAAACTCAACATTGGCAGCAAGGCGGATGTAGCGGCCATCCTTGGTCTCGGTTGGCAAGTCCTTCATATCCACCAAGACTTGATAAGCGCGCTTCTTTTCCTCTTGAAGGTGAAGGTAGTGTGCTTGGGTCTCCGCCGATGGGTTTAAGATGATGGTGCCACTGTAGCCGTCTAAAATGACATATTGACCCGAGCGAATCTCGGTCATGAGGTCTGGCACCGCCACAATGGCGGGCAAACCGATGGAACGAGCTAAAATAGCAGTATGGGAGACGGCGGAGCCGGCCTCGGTCACAAAACCGAGAATGAGACTGCGATCCATCTCGGCCGTGTCACTGGGCGTCAAATCTTGCGCGGCGAGAATGCGTGGGCTTTGAAGACCACCCTCATCATTCCACTGCAAGGGCGATTTGGACAGATTTTTAATCACGCGACGCAGCACATCCTCCATATCCACCACACGAGAGCGCAGGTAGGCATTTTCGAGATGGCGCACCACCTCCATGAAGTTTTGGACGACGTTAAAATAGATGGAATCAACACTTTCTGAACGTTCATCAAAATCCTTGCGCACCCGCTTCATGATAGTGCGGTCACGCAGGAAGAGAAGATGAGCATCGAAGATGGCGGCCTCGTAGGCGCCACTCTGCTCTTCAACGCGCTTAATTAAGCCTTCCAGCTCGCTTTGTGTTTTATCCAGTGCGTCCTCGAATCGTTGCCATTCAGCCTCGCGCTCTTCAGCGGGGATGGCGTGGGCAAGTGGGGTCATCGTTCCGCGTAACTCAACGCGTAAGCCACCCATGGCAATGCCAGGTGAGACTGCAATACCCTTGAGACGTTTTTCTTTTAAGGCCATAGACGTGATGTTATCAAGCCGACTGACGAGGTGTCAGTCTCGCTTACTCCTCACCGAATTTGGAGGCAACCAGTGCCTCTAGTGCTGCAAGGCACTCGGCCTCATCATCACCGCTGACGGTGACTTTGATTTCAGCACCCCAACCAACAGCCAGCATCATGAGACCCATGATACTTTTACCGTCCACCGCTTCGCTGTCTATTTCGACAGACACTTCCGAATCAAATCGGCTAGATGTGCGCACAAATTGAGCGGCAGGTCGTGCGTGAATGCCCAGTTTGTTGACGATGGTAAGCGTTTTTGTAATCATATTGATAGGGGATGAAGTTTGAGTTCGCTATGTATTATAGCGAGCTCTTCGGTGTATTTCCAGCTTTTTTTGCTTATTCCTACGCATTATCTAAAAAAAGTTTAGCGAGAGCGATTCAGAGCTCCCCAATTTAGCATTGATATTAGCTCCTAAAAAGGGTAGAATACCATGGTATGAAGCAAGTAAAAGAAGAATTACTACAAATCCTTTTGGCTAAATCCATCAAAACAGGAGATTTCACCCTCGCCTCGGGTAAAAAGAGCGACCTCTACTGCGATTGCCGCGTGACCGCCCTCGACGCCCGTGGTGCCAATCTCATTGGCGAATGTGGTTGGGACTTGGTTCAACAAGAAATCCTTAAGCAATTCCCCAATGCAACGGCTATCGGTGGGATGACCATGGGTGCTGACCCCATCTCCTTGGCGATTGGTATGTATTCCGCCAGCGCTGAAAAGCCACTCAATGTCTTTACTGTCCGCAAGGAGGCAAAGGATCACGGTCGTGGCAAGCGCATTGAAGGCAACTTCTCTGCAGGTCAAGAAGTCATTGTCGTTGATGATGTCATCACCACGGGGGGCTCTACCCTGCAAGCCATTGACGCCATTGAAGCTGAAGGCGGTAAGGTTGTTGCAGCCCTCATCCTCGTTGACCGCGAAGAGGGTGGACGCGAAGCGATTGAAGCACGCCAAGTGCCCGTCTTCCCCCTCTTCACCCGCCAAAGCATCTTTTGCGGTAAATAATTGACGGTGATGAAGGAATGTTTACCCTTGATGCTGGGCATCGAAGGCACGAGCCTGAGCGAGCGCGAGCGCGAACTTTTTTCGCAAATTCAAGCAGCGGGCTACATTCTTTTTTCACGCAATATTGAGACGGCTGATGGCTGCCGAGAGCTCTGTGATGAGCTGCGCGCCATCAGCCGTTTTGCGCACCCACCTATCATTGCCATTGACCAAGAGGGCGGGCGAGTCATCCGCACCCAAGCCTTAGGGCTTGGCCTCCCTTCAGCGCGAGCCTTGGCCTTGAGCCAAGATAGCACCCTCATCAACAAGGCTGCACGCCTCAATGCACAGGCTCTGCTCAGTCTTGGATTCAATACCAATTTTGCCCCTGTGTTGGATGCGCAAAGTTCTCGCAGCAATGCCCTCTTGGACCGCTGCTGGGGGACAGAGATTCAGGACATCATCTCCTTCGCTGGCATGTGGAATCGCGAGAGCACAAGGCTGGGCATCAGGACTTGCGGCAAGCACTTCCCCGGTATGGGCGAAGCCTCCATCGACCCTCATTTTGATTTACCCGTGCTCATGGGTAATTCATCTCATTTTTTGGATTCGGCCGCCATCCCCTTCCTCACCCTGATGCCCGAGCTACCATCGCTCATGATGGCGCATCTCCTTTTACCTGATATGGATGCGGACTTGCCCAGTTCCCTTTCACCGCGCATCATTCAGGATTTCTTGCGTTTACAGCTTGGCTATGAAGGCCTCATCTTTACCGATGACCTGTGCATGGGTGCCATCGCTAAACTTTACGCCCCAGCTCAATCAGCTTGTCTGGCGCTGAAAGCGGGTTGCGACGTCCCCCTACTCTGCCATGATGTGATTCAGCAGGCTGCGGGAGTTGCGAAAGCTATTGAGGAACTGCCAGCTCATCTATTACATGATGCGCGTGCGCGTATCGAGCGCTACGCTCGGCAAATCGCCCTGCGGGAGCCCCTGCCCTATGTCGCTTGGCAAGAGCAGCTGCAAGCTTGTGCAGCGCTTTGCAAGCAGTGCCCAGAGCCCAAAAAAGAAGGCGACCACAGCCGTGTAGTCGCCTCCCCCGTACAATTGTACTAATGGATTATTTCGCAGCTGCTTTCGCAACTTTGGCGCGTGGCTTGCGATGTTTGAAGACGATGCTATTGCTGTCTTTAAGTCGCTTGGCTTCGGAGCTTTGACCCGCTATCAGCTCACCGCGAAGCATGGCTTCTGCGATGGGGTCTTCTAAGAGTCGCTCGATGGCGCGGCGCATGGGGCGTGCCCCAAACTTGGGGTCAAAGCCCTTTTCGACCAACATGCTGATGACCTCGGCACTGAGCTTGAGCTTGATTTGCTTAAGGGCAAGTCGTTCAATGAGCTTATTGGCCTCCAACTGGACGATTTTTTCCAAATCGGACTGTTCCAACATGCGGAAGACGATGAGTTCATCAAAGCGGTTGATGAATTCTGGGCGGAAGTGCTTGCTGGCCGCCTCATTGATGCGCTCCTTCATGCTATCATAGTCTGTTGAGCCCTTAGAGATAGCCCCGAAGCCCATGCTGCTTTGCGTCTTAATCAAATTAGCACCGACATTGGATGTCAGGATAATGATGGTATTGCGGAAGTTGATTTTACGCCCCATCGAGTCAGTCACGATACCCTCCTCCAAAATTTGGAGCAGCAGGTTCATCACATCGGGGTGTGCTTTTTCAACCTCATCAAAGAGGATGACACTGTAGGGGCGTCGGCGCACCTGCTCGGTCAGCTGACCACCATCATCGTGCCCGACATAGCCAGGGGGCGAGCCGATAAGGCGACTGGTGGTGTGCTTTTCCATGTACTCGCTCATGTCTACCTGAATCAGGGCATCGGCGGTGCCGAACATGATTTCAGCCAGATTGCGGGCAAGGTAGGTTTTGCCAACACCCGTTGGTCCCATAAAGAGGAAGGAGCCGATTGGGCGACGCGGGTCTTTGATGTCTGCACGGCTGCGACGCAAGGCACGGGAGATAGCACCACAGGCTTCATCCTGCCCAATAACCTTGCTCTTCAGCCCCTCTTCCATGCGAAGCAATTTTTCCGTATCCTTTTCACCCATGCGAGAGAGGGGGATACCTGTCCATTTCGAGATGACAGCCATCACATCTTCCTCACTGATATCAAGGATTTGCTTGTCAATTTTCTCACGCCAATTTTCAAGGTTCGTCTTGAGCTTGTCGCTGAGCACTTGCTCTTCATCACGAAGTTGGGCGGCTTGCTCAAACTCTTGTTGGCGCACGGCCTCCATCTTGAGTTGGGCTAGCTCCTGCTGCTTCTGCTCGATGCTCTTAAACTGTTTAGGACGCGTCATTTGCGCAACGCGCTTGCGGGAGCCCGCCTCATCGATGATATCAATGGCTTTATCGGGTAAAAAGCGACCTGTCAGGTAGCGTTTCGAGAGCTTGGCGGCTGCCTCTAAGGCAGCATTGCTGTAAAGCACGCGGTGGTGCTCGCCAAATTTTGGTGCTAGTCCCTTGAGGATAAGTAAGGTGTCCTCGACTGTAGGCTCGGCAACCTGCACTTGTTGGAAACGACGCTCAAAGGCGGCATCCTTCTCGATATGCTTGCGGTATTCATTGAGGGTGCTCGCCCCAATGGCTTGCAGCTCCCCACGTGAAAGGGCTGGTTTGAGGATGTTGGAGGCATCCATCGTCCCTTCGGCCGAGCCAGCACCCACCAAGGTGTGCATTTCATCAATGAAGAGGATGATGTTCCCCTCGGTCATGATTTCATCCATGATGGCTTTGAGTCGCTCCTCAAATTGACCACGGTACTTGGTACCTGCGACCATCAGGGCTAAATCCAAGGAGATGATACGCTTGCCAAGCAAAAATTCGGGCACGTCAGCTTGCACAATGAGTTGTGCCAAGCCCTCGACAATAGCTGTTTTGCCAACACCTGCCTCCCCTAAAAGGACGGGATTGTTCTTTGTCCGACGGCAGAGAATTTGAATCACGCGCTCAATCTCATCATGACGACCAATGACGGGGTCAAGCTCTTGATTTTTAGCACGTTTAGTCAAATCGCGACCAAAGGCTTGCAAGGCTGGTGTCTTGCTTTTTTTGTTGCGTTGGCGCGATGTGTTGAGGTATCGCTCATCCTCCTCCTGCTCGGGACCATTGTTGGTGAAGGCTGATTCCTGTGCCGCATTTTCCTCTGGGTATGCTTGCTCTTCATCGTTGTCGAGCTTGGCATTGATTTCTTCAATCACACCACGTCGGGCAACTTCGTAACTGAGACCAGCCGAGGTGAGGCTATTCCATGCGATGCCATCGGTATCATTGAGCATGGCGAGCAAAAAATGCTCTGTCCCCACGTAGCAATGACGCAAGGATTTGGCTTCTGCCCCCGCCATGGAGATGATTTTTCTGGCGCGCGGGGTATAGGGGATGGAACCTTCGGGTGCGGGCTCATCGCTGGCTTTGATCACTTGCTCAATGCGGGTGCAGAGCTCCTTCAGGTTGATGCCTGAGCGCTCGATGATGCTGACCGCTACCCCCTGCCCGATTTTAAGAAGCCCGAGAAGGATATGCTCGACCCCAACATAATGGTGTCGGGAATGAACGGCCTCGCGGTGCGCGAGATTGAGTACTTGTTGTGCTCTTGGCGTAAAGTTATTCATATTAATTAGCGGAAGAAGTGTTATTGATAGGGATGATGCTGACGTTCATTGCCCCTAGCATCAATTGAACGCTGAGCGCGCGAAGCGCCATCATGTGGCGGCTGTCCTCGCCGCCTGATTGTAAGCCTACGCGCTCGGCCAAATGGGCAGGCGAATGGCTAAGGACCATGTCGCGAAGAATGGCAACGGGGTGTTCGTCCTCGTCATCATCCCAGCGCAGGATTTGATAGTAGGTGCCCAGAATGAGGAGAGAAATGGCGTTGGTCATCTCCGTGAAACTTAAGGTTGTGGCATAGAGCAAGCGACCGAGTGCCCTTGTGATTTGGTCACGCAGTTCCAAGGGACGCAAATGAAGAAGCTTGGCTCGCACTTGTCTTTCTCTCTTCACGAGTGCCTTGGCTACTCGCACAAGGCGGTCTAAATTCAAATCACATTGAATGTCCGTATCGGGTAGATGCGACATGACGAACAAATCGCCAGTGTCCTCCTTACCATCACCATAGAATGGGGTCAATTGCAAGTTCAGTTGCTCCAAAGATGTTCGAACCTCCTTCATTAGGTTGGAGATGACAAGCCCCGGTAAATGCAACACGAGATACATTTGAATGCCATTCCCGCATTCGGCGGGGATGCTGGTGAGATAGTCGCCCTCGGCACTCTTCGCAAAATCGAGCTTCTTCTCTAGCTTGCTGGCTAGTGTCTCCATCTTGTCGCGAAGCTCGTCGATGGCGTTTCCCTTGGCAAATGTATGGATGACGAGATGCTCTTCTTCATTGAGCATGATGCTGATGTTTTGCTTTCTGGGAATGTAGACCTCGCTCCCATCACCGCGTGCAGCCATGCTGGGGGAGATGAGCTTACGCTCCTGCAAAAGCTTGCGTTCATGGTGCTTTAAATCGGACAGCTCAGCGCAAAACCCTGTCTTAAAATGGGGTAAGCTTGAGATGGTGGGTCGCAGCGCATCCAAGACCTTTTGTCGGGATTCCTGCGTGCTCCACCCAGGGAAGATTTGCCCCTTCAAGGAACGCGACAGTCGCCCTAAGGTGGCAACAAGAATCAACTTGTTGTCATCTTCTGGCATCAACCACGTGTGGCTGGTCTTCAATAAGGTCTTTACTTTCATTCTTCTTCGCGAAGCTGTTTGATTTGGTCGCGCAGCTGTGCTGCATGTTCGTAGTCTTCCCGCTCAACGGCTTGGCTCATCTGCTGCTCCAGCAGTTTGATGCGAACTTGGGGGGATGCCTCAAGGGCTTCGGGAGATACTTCTCCATCCTCCATAAGCTGCATACCGAGGTACGAGGCAAAAACCGTGTAGCAGTCTGGGCAGCCCAATCGTCCTGTCTTACGGTAGCCTGCAAGACTAAAATCACAGATGGGGCAGCTGATAGCAGGGGTATCTTCCTCCTGAAGCTCTTGCTGATAGCGGATGTTATTGACGTCTTGCTCCACCTTTTTTAAGAGGTTTTCAATTTGTTGTTTGAAGTTCTCAGGAAAAAATTTTTCATTGAAGCTGAGGGACGCGGGGTCCATCAGGCCACGTTTCTTGGCGCATTCTTCGCACAAGTAGAGCTCCGACACCTCACCCTGCACGATTTGGGTGATAAACATCGTAGGTCCTACTTTACCACAGATTTGGCACTTTTTCACAACAGATTTTATACACTATTACCCCCGTTTTGACTAGTATGTCTCGTGTCATATCGGCAAGAAAAAGCCTGCCTAGGAACGAATTCCCACGCAGGCTTTTGAGTGATAGTCCTCGGGGAATCAATCAACCCAATTCAAGATAACCTTGCCCGATTGACCAGAGTTCATGATATCGAATCCCTTTTCAAACTCGGTGTAGTGCATGCGGTGGGTGATGACTGGGGAAACATCGAGCCCAGAGCGAATCATCGCATCCATCTGCTGCCATGTCTTGTACATTTCACGACCGTAAATACCCTTCATGGTGAGACCCTTCCACACGAACTTGTTCCATTCGATACCGGAGCCACCAGGTTGAATGCCGAGCAGGGATACCTTGGCACCGCAGCAGCTGTGTTCCAAGATGTCCTTGAGGCAGGATGGTGCCCCACTCATTTCCAAGCAGATGCTATAACCTTCGGTCAGCTCAAGTTTTTTGCGAGCATCAGCAATCGTTTCTTTGAGCACGTTGACGGTGATGTCGGCACCCATCTTCTTGGCGAGCTCGAGTTTGTAGTCGCTCACATCCGTCACGGTGACGGACTTTGCACCAGCCTTCTTGCAAACGGCTGCGGCCATGGAGCCAATGAGCCCCGCACCTGTGATAAGGATGTCTTCACCCAACAAATCCCATGAGAGGGCGGTGTGTGTAGCGTTGCCCAATGGGTCGAGGATGGAGGCGATTTCCTCGCTCATATCCTTATGAATTTTAATGGCGTTGCTTTCGGGGATGCTGAGGTATTCAGCAAAGGCACCGGGGCGATTCACGCCTACACCTTGGGTGTTGGGGCAAAGGTGCTGGGTACCCTTGCGGCAGTTGTGGCAGTTGCCACAGACGATGTGACCTTCGCCCGAAACGATGTCACCTACCTTAAAATGCTTGACCAAGGAGCCAACTTCTACGATTTCTCCACAGTACTCATGTCCGACATGCATCCCGATTGGAATCGTTTCCTGTGCCCATGCATCCCAGTTCCAGATGTGCAAATCCGTACCGCAAATGGCGGTTTTGTGAATCTTAATCAGGACATCGTTCATTCCAACTTCTGGCATTGGAACATCCATTAACTCAAGGCCTTTATCTGCCTTTGACTTAACCAAAGCTTTCATACGCGCAAGATACTATCAGAAGCCCCCCATTCAATCAAGGCTAATCCGTCACATTTAACGCTGCTTTTTTAACTTTTTCCAACGCAAAGGGGAAAAAATGAGTAGGACAAGGCATACACTAGCGACACAGGCCCAATTGACCCAAAGCCCATGGGTGTGGCTCCAATAAAACAGGATGCCGCAGCTCAGCGGGATGCCAATCAGATAAATGGTATAGAGCATGGTGCGAGAAAAGAGCGGCATGAGTAGCAAGCACAGTGCCAGCAACACCGCTAGGATGCCGTAGACCTGCCCGTGCTTACGCAAGCTCATGGAGCGGAGGACGAAGGCTTGTTCTTGCTGCTGCTCGGTGATAAACTCACTTTCCTGCGTTGCGAGGAGCAAGGAGAGCGTATCGGCAAGGCTACTTAAACGCCCCGAGTTGCTGCGAGCCCCTTCGGGTTGGTGGTCAATGATCATTACTTGACCCGATAAATGGGCATCTTCCATGCCATCGACAAAATCCTCCAAGCGCAGTTCTCGGTGTGATACAGCGGGCAAGGGGCAACGCCCGGCATCATCTAGGGCGATGCTTCGCTCGCCCAGTTCAATGCGTTCCCCCAGCGTGATAAAGAGGTCTTTGCTGCTAAGGCCTAAGACATCCATAGCGAGGACGAGTGGAAGAGTGGGATAAATTTCGCCATTCCAACGAACCAGCAAGGGGTAGGATTTCTTGCTCCCCAGGCTAGGGTTTTCCATCTGCCGTTCCCCGATGATGCAATCGACCGCCCAACGAAGATTATTGGCATCTTGCAAGGCGTTAGGCATGACCTTGTTAGCACTTGGCAGAGCCGTGATATCACCCTTCACGCGTTCCAAGGGAATAAGGCTATCGCTGAGGACATCGGGCGTAAAATCGGCCATGGCTGCGGTCTGAGCACGCAGGCCAAGGGCGTAATGCTGCTGCTTACTCAAGCCCATCATCAGCGACTGCAAGCCCATGTCATCCGCAGGCAAATCCCATGGTAGGGGGGAGGAGAGCGCGAGGGCTTTGAGGTGGTTTTTCTGCAATTGCATCAGGTAGACAGCAATGTCTTGTGGGGTATAGTCCCCACCGCTCATAACGGTGCGGCTTAAGGCGTCGGAGTCGAGGCGCATGCAGAGCACCTCGGGGTAAGTATCGTGGTGGATTTCTCGTTGCACGCTCAGCTGCTGAACACAATCCTCATCATGACCTAGTCGTAAGGGCTGCTGCGCTGTGCGCTGTTGATAAAGCATCTCATAGAGTGCCACATTGAGGTGCATGAGGTTTTTCTTACTCCAAATGAGGGCGAGACAGAGCAGAAGAATCAGCAGAATCAATTGCCCCATGCGATACATCCATTTGGTTACTGGCTTTTGACGTCGTTCAAACATGGTCTGAGTTGTTGGGCAAATTGATAGGCTGTGCTTGCTACTGGTGCAAGCTCAATGAGTTGATGGAGTGCGCGTAGACCTGCCGGAATTTGCTCCAGATACCAAGCGCGTTGTTGGTGGTGCCCAATGTTGGCAAAGGCTCCCAAAGCCTGCATGAGCCGCTGAATACCGCAGGCAACGAAAATCGACATATCGAGTGGCTGCCCACTCAAGTGCTGCCAGAGTTGCAGTAGTTGCTGGCGCTGTTCAGCGTCCAAGTCCATGTAGGGGTCGTAGATGAGGGAGGCTAAGTCGTACTCCATCCGCCCCATGCGCATACCTTGAAAGTCAATGAGCCACGCCTGCTCGGCCATCATCATGATGTTTTGGCTTTGGCAATCACGATGCACGGGCACGCGAGGCAAAGCCGCCAAGTACGAGGCCATGGGGGACGTAGCTTCCAATAGTGATTGAATGCGAGTGGGCTCCAGCTGCGCATGCGTAGCGAGCAAATGCTCCGCGAAGTAGTGTTGCTCCCACCTGTAATAATCCGCATCAAAGGCGGGTTGCAGCTCCCAGTCTGGGCTTAGCTGGTAGAGCGGTAGCAAAGACTCAAAAGCGCGTTGATAAATAGCTTTGAGCTCCGTCCATGTGCATGAGCGATAGGAGAGGATGTCCCTTGTGCCCAAGTCCGTCATCAGGCAGGCACCGAGCCCCTGCCCATCTGTCCATTCGCTAAGGATTTTTGGCACTCGCAATCCCGCACGGTAAAGCGACTTGGCAGCGGGTAAAAAGGAGTTGTTATCAGCGCGCTCATCTGTCCAGTAGACACCTACCATCGATTCACAGCGCATGATGACACGCCCTGATGCTCCGCTGGCCACAGCGCACAGAGACGCCTCGGCAACGGGGCTACCTTGGTGCTGACTCATCAGCTCGGCCAGTTTGGCGCGCGCCTGTGCTAGGGTGGTATTGGACATTAGTTCATGTGGAAGAAGCTCATCCCATCATCATTCTTCTCCTTGCGTGGAGCTTCGTCGGGGTCGGGTATGATTTCCAAATTCGGGATGGGTGGCAGCGGGCGTTTAGATGGCTGGGCGGCATCCCGATTTTCCTCGCTCACAGCGGAACCGAAAAAGGGTTCTGCGGAGGCGGGGGATATCTTTTTCTTCGCCTTCGCTTTGCTTACTGGCGCTGGCCTATCCTCTTCAACAAATTGGCTGGTCAGGGTGAGTTGCTCAAGCAATTGTGCAATTTGGATAAGCCCGTAGAGCATAACACCGCCAAGCATGGGCAAACAGGCTTGCCCCAGTTGCGAGAAAAAGAGGTAGGCTCCCTGCGACTGTTGCGCGCCATCTATCACATGATACATTTGAATGGCACCGCAGCAAACCATCAAAGCGGAGACCATGTTAGCAACGAGGACAAAGATAAACATACTCTTATTCTATCAGCAAAGACTCGCCCGTCAAGTCGTCTTTTGGGCAATGAAGAGAATAGGGTGGTAGGAAAGCGGTAAGCTGCCGTCTTCCGCCCGAAATTGCTGCTCGTATTGCTTGCAGAAATGAAGCAGTTTGCGAGGTGTCCATGTTTGGGCAGCGGTGCTATTCACCCCAGTTTGGCGCAGGTGCTCCAAGACCTGACGCGCGGTGCTAAAGCTTAAAACCTGTTGCCATTCGGCTTGGTGGATGATGGTAAAACCCGCTATCTCCAGCTTCGTCTGCATCTCCGTCAAGCTGGGGTAGTCCAAGCCTAAGCCTGTGAGGGTTCTCAGCTCCATCATGTGCATGGGGCCAAAGCTGCTAAAGGCAAATATGCCTTGTTGGGTCAGGGATTGCTTGACGCGCAAAAAGAAGGCATCCAAATCGCGCAACCATTGCAAGGCGGAGGCAGATGCCACGATATCGGAGCCCATGGGCAAGTCGAGCAATTCAGCATCCCCCATCAAGGCTTCTTGATGGGCTAGGTGTTGGGGTATCCATGCTTGGGCTTCGGTAACCAAATCATTGAAGTACCAATGGGCATCGGGGTAAAGCCGCGCGAGGCGACGGGAGAGGAAGCCTGTTCCCATCCCAATCTCAAGGGCTTGTGCAATGCGCGTTTCGGGACAGCATTCTGCGATGGAGGCGGCAAGCCTTGTGGCGATGTCTCGTTGCACGGTGGCGCACTCTTGGTACTCCTCGTAGTGCTTGGCGAAGCGCTGCCCGACCAGTTCTTTATCAATTTCCATCAATCAGGTGCTTGAGAATGAGGGAATGATTGGTGAAGGGGTAGTGGTAGCTATCAAAGCCTGTGCCTAAGCCGCGTGTTTCCCAATAAGCCCACATGTTAGCGGGGCGAAAAATTTCATCCTTATCAGCGATGTAAGCCGCATCCCATGCGATATGTTCGCTGCAATCGTTCTCGCTGGCAGCGGCAAGGATATCCAACTCCTCGACAAGGGCTTGGATGGGCCGTTCGAGATAAGGTCCCTCTGGCAAGTCCGCGTTGGGACCAAAAGCCTTTTCTTGGAAGGCGCCAATACCCACACGCGCAAGCCCCTGAACGGTGCGTTTCACAACGCGCAAGCGCATGCCGTAATCCTTGGAGACGGGAAAGGGGGTGCCGTTCAAGGCAATAGCTTTGTAGAGGGGGAGCTGTGCGCAGCATTGTTCCGCCACCCAAACGCCAAAGGACCAAGCAAAGAGGTAGATGCGCTCATACTGGCTGAATCGCTCGGGCTTCAACTCATACCAATCCGCATAATCACAACAGCATAGAACATCAAAACCATCGGGATGCTCAATGGGAAAAACAGCATTGGGGGAAGTCCCCCATCCGAGGATGTAGAGGACGAGATTGGGCGAATCCTCTTTCTTTAACCAAGTTTCTTGCATAGGGTGAGTAGGTTGGTGATTTGTTCGGTGCTAAAGGCAGCACTCAGGGAAAGTCGAATGCGGGCACTGCCCTGCGGGACGGTTGGCGGGCGGATAGCTGTTAGCCAGTAGCCGGCTTCTGCTCCTTGGGCGGCCATGCGCAGGGCACGTTCATTACTACCCGCTGCTAGGGGGATGATTTGGGAACAACCGCCCAAGATTGCCACTAAGTCCGCCAAGTGGGCACGCAGAGAAGCCATGCTGGGGTAGCGTTCAGGGTCTTTGGTCGATAACTCCTCCGTGCGCATCTGGTGAATGATGAATCGATTCCAACGCAAGGTAATCGGTGGTAAGGCGGTCGAAAAAATCAGGGGGCGCAGGCGGTTGACAAAATACGCGCGCATCGTGGCCGAGCAAAGAATGCACGCCCCTGCCCCCGCAATGGCCTTACCGAAGGTACACATCAGCAAATCCACATCTTCATCAAGCCCCAGTTCAGCACAGAGCCCTTTGCCCTTGGGACCACGCACGCCAAAGGCATGCGCTTCATCCACCATCAGTTGAAAACCGTAGCGACGCTTTAGTTCCATGATTTCAGCAAGGGGAGCAGCGTCGCCATCCATGCTGTAGATGGATTCGATGATGACCCATACATGGGCGCCATCAGGTGCAGATTGCAAAAGCTTTTCTAGCTGGGCCAAATCATTGTGGCGGAAGCGTTTCCAATCCGCTTCACCAAGTCGCAAGCCATCAATCAAGCTGGCGTGAATCAGCTTGTCCGCTAAAATCAAATCCCCCTTGCCTGCTATGGCCGCTGGTAGCCCACAGTTGGCCATGAATCCACAGCCCAGCACCAAGGCTTTTTTGGTGGGGAATAGCAATTGCAGCTCTTCCTCCAATTCCTCATAATCTTGGCTATTGCCCGTCATCAAACGGGAGGAGGGGTTGCCGTGCATGAAGCGATTACCATCACCCAAGGGATAGTGGGCGTAATTGGTGCAGCTAAGCCCTAAGTAGTCGTTGGAGGAAAGGTTGAGGTAGGACTTACCGCCATGTTCCAAGCGCAGCCCATCTAGCTTCATCTGCCGCAGTTGGCGCAGATTACCCCCTTGCTCCAGCTCGACGAGAGCTTCAGCCATCCTATCCTCAATACTCATGATGATTACTCCTCATACTCGGCCCACGAGCTGCTCGTTTCCCACACGCGAACTCGCTCCAAGCGAACGCAATCGCGGACAGGGTAGGAAAAGTCGGCATCGGCAACAGCCTTGCTCAAGGCGGATTTGGCAAAGAGGTAGACACGCTCGGCCATGCGCTCACTCGTTGGGTCTTGACCTTCAAAGGGGATGATGCGCTCACCATAAATCTGGCGAAATTGCTCGTAATTGGGGTCAAGCGTGTTCATGCACAGGGCATGGTCAAAGCTCTCCAAAAATTCGCCCATCATGATTTTGATGGCCTTAAAATCCACCACCATGTCACAATCATTTAAGCTAGGGGCGACAAAGATGAGCTCCACACTACGCGTGTGCCCATGGGGGAATTTACAATTGCCCGGATGTTTAGCGAGCAAGTGCCCACTTTCAAGTTCGATGGTTTTGCAGATTCTAAACACGTAGCTATCTTGCCACAGATTGCCCCCAAGGTCAACGCGAATCTCTGGCTGCCTAGCTATTAGTGAACAGGCTAAAAAAGATTATTGTCCCATCGGCATGAAACATCTCATTCAACTTATTCTCCTTGTCAGTTTAGGGGGGATTCTTATTTCCTGCGTCAATCGCATGGATATCACCGTCAACCTAAGCCCCATGCCCGATGTCAATATCAAACGCTATGAGGGCACATGGAATGAAATAGCACGCATCCCCAACAAGTACGAAAAGGGACTAGACCGAGTCACGGCAACTTACTACTTACGCTGCGACAGGCGCATTGCCATCCGCAACGCAGGCTACAACCAAGCGGGAGAATTGAAATTTGTCTGTGGGCAAGGCTACGTCCCCAACTGGAAAAACCCTGGGCACTTACGCGTCAGCTTTGTGCTTCCCTACCGCTGGTTCTATGGTGACTACAACATCCTCTACGTCAACAAAGCCTATGACCTTGCCTTAGTTGCTGGCGGTGATGCCAATCACCTTTGGATTTTGTCCAAACGCCATCATATTACCGAAGTGGAAAAGCAAGATTTGCTTGGCATGGCGCGCGCCCGTGGTTTTGATACCCAGCGTCTCGTTTGGCCCAAGGTATTTTAAGGGTCTGTCTTACATGGCACCTGCTGCACGAGCGCGAGCATCATCCTTGCGCTTTTGCCAGTAGGCAAAGCCGATGCACAGCTCGTAGAGAGCATACATTGGGGCCGCCATGATCAGCATGGTGCCAGGGTCGGGCGCGGGCGCGAGCAAAAGCGCCACGAAAAGACAGGCTATCAGGGCGTAGGCTCGCGTCTTCTTCATCAGCTCATAGTGCAAAACACCCAGTTTGATGAATGGAATGACGACGACGGGCAACTCAAAGATAGCCCCAAAGACAAAGACCAACTTGGCCGCAAAGGAAATGTAGTAACCGATGCGCCAGTCATTTTCAATCCCCAACTCCAAGGAGTAGCTGTAGAAGAAGGTCAACACGCGAGGCAGCACGACAAAGTAGGCAAAGGCGCAGCCTGCAATGAAGAGACCAAAGCCAAAGAACATGCTCTTGTAGACAAGACTGCGTTCATTCTTCTCCAAACCAGGCACGATGAAGCGCAGCAGGTAGAACATCAGCAGGGGGAATGATAAGATAATTCCGCCAAAAAAGGAAAGCGAAAGGGATAGCATGAAGGCCTCACCCGGTTGAAAGGCTCCCATGAGCTTGAGTGCTTCGCGCCCCTTGCCTTCACGCAGGGCGGCGTCGCTCTCATTGAGGGCTAAGGCTAAATCGCGAAGCTCGGAATTGGGTTCTGCATCCCTGATAAATTGACGCTGCTTATCTTCGGGCAAAACATCAGCAGCGTGCAAGAGTGGCACGACCTTGGCCAACTTGAGAATAGTCGCACTGTACTGGGCTTCAAACTTCTCTCTCGCCTGCGGGCTGAGTGTCGGGCGGATAGCGGAGAGACTCTTTGCCTCAATCCAATCATCAACATCAACAAGGGATGGTAGTTTGTTGGATTCATACTGACTCCAAACCCGATCGACAGGCCCACGGAGAAAAGCCATAAAGTCGGAGGAAAAACCAAAGCAAAGCATCATGGAGACCAAAATGGTCAGTACCATGCGAATGATGGTGCTGCGCAAATCCTCTAAGTGGTCAAGAAAGCCCATTTCGTCGGGGGCTTTCGTCTTCTCATGCGCGGCGTCACGAAGTTTAAATACTGATTTGAGGAAGAGCACGAATCCATTCTACTAAAAAACACCACCGAAATCAAGTGCCAGTTCTGACTCCACGATTTCAAGCCAAGTCGCATGAATTTTTTACTCTTGTTTGAAATAATTAATATGGCATAATACGCCTAAAGGGTACCTTGCAAAATTAGGCGTGATGAGTTTTGGAAGCGAATTGAGCGCAAATTTGGGGCTTGAGGGGCACAAATATTAAATATTTGGAACACGAAAGCTACAAATTGGTGCCAATTCGCGACAAAAATCGCACGATTGGCTATCATTCTGGATTGTACTTTGATTCAGTGCTAATTTTGCAAGGTCCCCTAAAGTATGCGTCTGCCCATGAAAACTACAGTACTCCCCATTCTCCTAGCTTCAATGACTTTTAGTTATGCTCAAACTCCAAATATCCGTGCAGAGGCCTTGCCCATTGATGCGGCTGTCAATCACGGTACCTTAATGAAGCATGTTCGGGGCACGGATGAGCGGGGGCGGAACGCCTGGTATGCCGTCGAAGTTACACCTGTTGGTGTCAGTGCTGACAAACTTACCGCTCCTATTCATCAGGCTGCTGAGGCTGATGATGTTGATACGATTCGAACGCTTTTGGACTCAGGATTTGATGTCGATGCTATCAATGAACAAGGGCGCACGGCCTTCATGATTGCCTGCTTGAAGGGGCACTATGACTTGGCTAGCGTTCTTCTTGAGTATGGTGCCAAGAAGGATTTGCTTGATAAGCAAGGGAACAATTTGATGGGGATGCTTGCTTACTTCAATAAGGTAGATGGTCTAAACTTCTTGCTTCAACACGGATTTGACTTGGAGGCTAAGGACAAAGAGGGCTTTAGCCCCCTGCTCCGCGCTTGCCAAGGCGCATCGGTGGATGCCGTAAAGTTTTTGATGGCAGCAGGCGCGGATATCCAGACGACCAATCATTTCAAACAGAATGTGCTTTGGCAAAGTGCTAATGCTGGCTGCCTAGAGCTAGTGGATTACTATTTTAAGAAAGGTCTCCCCGATGATGTGCATGATGTTAATGGTCGTACGCCCTTCATGCAATCCTGTTATTGTGCGCAACTGCCAGTGATGAGGTATTTCCTTGACCACGGTGCAGACCCTAATGTTCTAACGAGCGATCCATACAAATCGACCATGCCTATTCTCTGCGTTGATGCTAAGGGGAAGCATCGCATCGAGGCGATTGAGATGCTTTTAGCAGCGGGGGCAGATATCGAGGCTGGCAATGTTTATGGTGAAACGGTGCTGATGTATGCTAGTGCGCGCAACAATATTCCGATGATGGAGATGCTCCTCAACCGAGGAGCTGTCCTCAATGATAGCAGCCGCCCCAATAACCCCATCACCTGCACCTTTAGTTGGAATGCGATGGATGCGGTTCGCTATCTCATCAAGCGAGGCTTGGATGTGAACTGCCTCAATGCCAGATTGATTGCGCCCATGCACTACGCGGCCATTTGGGGGAATGAGCAAGCCCTGAATGCCTTACTTGATGCGGGCGCCGATATTGAAATCAAGGATGCCATGAACTTTACCCCACTGATTTGTGCCGCTTACATGCAGCAAACTCAGGCAGTTCGCTTGTTGCTTCTTCGGGGGGCAGAAATCAATGCCTTAACAACACGTAATCGAACGGCTTTAGATTATGCGGTCAGTAAGGGGGATTATGATACCTGTGAATTATTGATTGAGCGAGGCGCTGACCTAAACGGTTTAAGCAGAGCAGGATTCACCCCGCTTCAAATTGCTAGCCAAACGAATAGGGAGGATATTGCACGTCTTCTCGTGAAGCATGGCGCCCTCATTGACTTAAAGGACATCACTGGTCGCAAGGCCATTGACTATGCAAGCTTATCTCAGGCCCGTGAGATGGTGATTTTTCTTGAATATGAATCGAAGATACAAGCGGGCAAGCTGCCTCCGCGCGTCAGCATTACCGAGTCGGAAAAAGCGAGCTTCACCAAGGCTTTATTCTACGCCTGCCGCTTGGGCAACCTCCGCCGCATCGACCAATTGATTAGCAGTGGGCTGAACATTGACGCCCAGCGTGAGGAGGATAAGCAAACAGTCCTCATCCACTGCTGCTACGCGGGCTACGAAGATATCGCAACCATGCTCATCAACAGAGGTGCCCAGCTAGAGCTCAAGGACAAGTCTGGCAACACGGCACTGCTAGCAGCGGCAAGCAGTGGTAATACGCCATTGGTCAAATTGCTCCTATCCAAGGGGGCGAAGGCAGACATCATCAATGCAGAGGGGCAATCCCTGCTTCACCTTGCCAGTCGCGGGGGTGATGTTGATTTGATGGCTCAACTCATCCAAGAGGGGGCTGCGGTGGATTTGCGCGATGAATTGGGGCAAACACCACTTTTCCTCGCTTGCGAGAATCTGCAGCCCGACAGCCTGAACTTCCTTATTGAACAGGGTGCTAAGCTCGATACCCAACGCAAGGATGGTAAGACCGCCCTCATGCTGGCGACTCTTTATGGTAATAGTACGAGTGTCTACGCCCTGCTTGACGCTGGTGCTGACCCCTGCCTTGTCGATGGAGATGGTAATGATGCCCTCATCCTCAGCCAGACCAAGCATTGGATCACCCCCAAGCAGTTTAGTTTATGCGAAGGACCTAGCATGAATCGACTCGCCATCTGCACCTTACTACTTGACTTTGGGGCCAATTCTCATCTCAAAAACAAGGAGCAGCTTGCGGCAATCGACATCAGCAAAACGTTTAAACACGCAGATTGCGAATCGCTTATCAGCCAATTTGCACAAGGTGGTACGATTGATGGCATCATGACGCAAGAACAGCGCGATAGGGCACTGTTCCAATCAATCGAAAGGAGGCAGTGGGAAATGGTGCAATTCTACCTCAACCACGGTGCCGATGTGAATACCAGAGCCCATGTCAGCAAGGAAGCCCCAATTGGGGCAGCTATCAGGCAGGGAAACCTTCATTTATTCTATCAGCTCTTGTCACTTGGGGCCGACCCTCAATTCCGTTACCAAGACAACAGAAGCCTAATCTTCACAGCCGCCCGCTATTTGCAACTTGAAATGATTGAGGTACTGCACGATAAGGGGGTGGATATCAATGCCCAGTCAAAAGATTTTGGCAATGCTCTGCATGCGGCCTATGCTTGCTCTAAGGATAGAATGGGCAAGGATATTCCTAGCGAAAAACGACTCGAATGCCTCAAGCTTCTCATCAAGCTGGGCGCTGACCCCAACGCAGCTGCCGAGGGCGGAAAAAGCTTTTTTGAAACACTCAAGCAACAAAATCAAGAACAACTCATCCAAGAACTCTCGACATGAACACCATTTGCCTCGTCGGGCTCTGCGCAGCCCTCTCCCTACCATGCTTGGCTACGACACAACAAATAGCCATCGAAATCAAACAGATAGAACGCCCAGAACTCAAGGGTCGCGTCCTTAGCTACAATCATCGACTCGTCGATGTCGATAGCCTTGCCAAGGGCATCGACCTAGGCTATCAGTACGAGACCCTATCAGGCGGCATCATCACCTACCCCCACCGCGAAGCGCGACCACTGAGCTACTACATCTTAGATGACGGGAGGCCGAAAACCTTACAAGCAAGTCAGGGTTGGCACACCTTCCGCTACCCCAATGCCAACAATAAGCATGTGAGTGAAGCTAACCTAAATATTCAACGCAGCCCCCAAGGGGACCCGATTTATGTTGATGGGGCGATGCGCGCGCAGGTATCTGTCGGCATCGCATCTTCCGAACTCTTCTCCCTAGCTGAGGAGGAGGGCACATTCCCCATTGGCGATCAAGTAGCCCGTTACAAGAGATTTATCTATCGTGGCGATCTAGCCGTCGAAATCATCATGAACCAGTCCGATATTCTTGATGAGTTTTATTTTCATGATGCGGAGGGAAAGAAGGTTGAACCACGCATGCGATCCATGACAGGCATGAGTAAGTATACCTATACCTATACCTTTTCCAAGGCTTACCCCGCCGCCTTGAGTTACAGCTACAAGCAGGCACCCTATGATGTTGATTGCCCGCTTCGACTCTGTCTCTTGGGCAAGTGCGTATTGCTCTCGGGAAATGCCACGGGCGACATCCACGCTCAAGTAGCCGAATTTCAACTAAAGATAGATTCAGATACGCTCGATATTGCCGAAGGCAAGCTGCGTCTGTTAGTCAGCGCGCCCGTGGGCGTCAAACTGTGCCTTGATGGTCCTCAAGAGCTGAGCTTAAGTACGAAGGATGGAGAGGCATTGCCCCCACTCAAGCTAATGCCCAAGAATGTCTGCTATGACAGGAATAGCAAGCAGATGTATATCCTTACCGACCTTCCGAATATTAAGGGCAGCAGAGAAATCATCATCAAGGGTGAGCTCAAACTCAAGGTCGATGGCCTCATCCGTGCCAATGCCAATTTACCCTTAGATACCAACATAGGCGGTAGCGTCATCATTAATAACACAAGCTTTAACTACAAGGCGATACCTGTCATGGCTAAGAGTCCGTGGTGCTACTTGGCCTTTACCTGCCCAGAGGACCCTTCCGCCATTTTGGACAGTGGCTTTGCCCCAGTCTTTCTTGATGCCCATGCTCAGCAACTTGCCAGCAGCCCACAACTCATCAAAGCCATTCAGCGAGAGCAGTTGGGTTTACCCGCGGATATGCCTGCCAAGCTTTACCGCTTCCGCAAGTGCTTACCCAGTGCCATTCAAAGTAATAGCACACAAGCGGGTGCGACGAGCATCCCGATTTGCCTCGAACTGCAACTGGGCGTCAGCCGCGAGCTTCCTGAACTCCCGCCCAATGCCTTCAGACGCAAACATTGATAATAGCGCATCAAAAAACGCCGCACCCTCAGGGAGTGCGGCGTTTTATTTGAGCTATTGAGCTATTAAGCTGTTCTTACTTGGTGAACATTTCTTCAACGGCTACGGCAACGGAAACCGTTGCACCAACCATTGGGTTGTTGCCCATACCGATCAAGCCCATCATTTCAACGTGAGCAGGAACGGAGGAAGAACCAGCGAATTGAGCGTCGCTGTGCATACGACCGAGGGTGTCGGTCATGCCGTAGGAAGCTGGACCTGCAGCCATGTTGTCTGGGTGCAAGGTACGACCTGTACCGCCACCGGAGGCAACGGAGAAGTACTTCTTACCTGCGAGTACGCATTCCTTCTTGTAAGTACCAGCAACAGGGTGCTGGAAGCGAGTTGGGTTGGTGGAGTTACCTGTGATGGAAACGTCAACACCTTCGAGCCACATGATGGCTACACCTTCGCGTACGTCGTCTGCACCGTAGCAGTTGACCTTTGCGCGTTCACCGTCGGAGAAAGCCTTCTTGCTAACAACTTCAACCTTGCCTGTGGCGTAGTCGAACTTAGTTTGGCAGTAGGTGAAACCGTTGATGCGGGAGATGATGTAAGCAGCGTCCTTACCGAGACCGTTAAGGATGACGCGAAGTGGCTTTTGACGAACCTTGTTAGCGGAGCGTGCGATGCCGATGGCACCTTCAGCAGCGGCGAAGGATTCGTGACCTGCGAGGAAGCAGAAGCATTCTGTTTCTTCACGAAGAAGCATCGCAGCGAGGTTACCGTGACCAATACCAACAAGGCGGTCATCAGCAACGGAGCCAGGGATGCAGAAAGCTTGAAGGCCAAGGCCAATAGCTTCGGCAGCATCAGCAGCCTTAACGCAGTTCTTCTTAATAGCGATAGCAGCACCTACGACGTAGGCCCAACCAGCGTTTTCGAAAGCGATGTTTTGGATGCTGTTGACGATGGAGCGAACGTCGATACCCTTTTCAAGGCAGATTTGTTCGGCTTCTTCGCAAGAATTGATTCCGTATTCAGCCAAAACGGGGAGGATTTGGTTGATGCGGCGTTCGTAAGATTCAAAAAGAGGCATGTTCTTAATTTCTGGTGAGTGGTTTAAGCGTGACGTGGGTCGATGTACTTAGTAGCACCATCAAAGCGACCGTAGTTACCGGTGTGCTTTGCAAGAGCTTCGTTAGCGTCCATACCCTTCTTGATGTCTTCCATCATGGGGCCCATCTTAACATATTCGTAACCGGTGATTTCGTCACCTGCGTCAACAGCGAGGCGAGTGATGTAACCTTCAGCGAGTTCGAGGTAGCGGGAACCCTTGGCAAGTGTGCCGTAGAGTGTACCAACTTGGGAGCGGAGACCCTTGCCCAAGTCTTCAAGACCAGCACCAACTGGGAGACCACCTTCGGAGTAGGCGCTTTGTGTGCGACCGTAAACGATTTGAAGGAAGAGTTCGCGCATGGCGGTGTTGATGGCGTCACAGACAAGGTCGGTGTTCATCGCTTCGAGAATGGTCTTACCAGGAAGGATTTCCGAGGCCATAGCGGCGGAGTGAGTCATGCCAGAGCAACCGATTGTTTCAATCAGTGCTTCTTGGATGATGCCTTGCTTAACGTTGAGCGTCAGCTTGCAAGCACCTTGTTGAGGAGCGCACCAGCCCACACCGTGTGTGAGGCCAGAAATGTCTTCAATCTTCTTGGATGCTGTCCAAGCCCCTTCTTGAGGGATTGGAGCAGGACCGTGGTCACAGCCCTTCTTGACGCAACACATGTGTTCAACTTCAGTTGTGTACTGCATAATTTATGATGGATATAAGTTAGGGACACAAGCTCAGCCCACTAGGTTTAAATGAACAGTCTTGTACAGCGGTAGCATAACTGATTTTCACAATTTTTGCGAGAAAAAAATGAGCTCACTCATCGCCTTAAACACTGATTCTTAACGATAAGTAAGGCACAGCTAACAATAACGAAATATAAGCCCGCCCTAAAACGGGCGATATTGCTTGACGAACGGCACTTATGCTACTAAACTACTGTTAGGTAACCCTAACACAAAAGAAGAAATTCACATCAATAAATTATCTTATGAGTAATATCACATCCATCACAGCACGTGAAATTTTGGACTCCCGCGGTAACCCAACTGTGGAAGTAGAAGTCGCCTTGGCATCTGGTGTCACTGGTCGCGCAGCCGTTCCTTCGGGCGCATCCACAGGTGCTCGCGAAGCGCTTGAACTGCGCGACGGAGACAAATCCCGCTACCTCGGCAAGGGCGTCAGCCAAGCTGTTGCCAACGTCAATGGCGAAATTGCAGAGAAGCTCATCGGCATGGACGCTTTGAATCAAACCGCGATTGATGAAACCCTCATCGCCCTTGATGGTACTGAAACGAAGTCCCGTCTCGGTGCAAACGCCATGCTTGGTGTTTCCCTTGCTACAGCTCGTGCAGCAGCAGCATGCTTGGACGTGCCACTCTACCGTTACATCGGTGGTTGCAACGCTAAGCTCCTCCCTGCCCCAATGATGAACATCATCAACGGTGGCGCGCATGCTCCTAACAACCTCGATATTCAAGAGTTCATGATCATGCCCATCGGTGCGGCTTCATTCAGCGAAGCCTTGCGCATGGGTACAGAAGTCTTCCATGCTCTTGCAGCCCTTCTTGGTGCAGACGGTCACGTGACCAGTGTTGGTGACGAAGGTGGTTTTGCCCCTAACCTCAAGAGCCACGATGAAGCTTTTGCTTACATCATGAAGGCTATTGAAAAGGCTGGTTACACACCAGGTAGCGACGTGGCGCTCGCCATTGACGCGGCTTCGTCCGAATTCTACAAAGACGGCAAGTACGTTCTCGCTGGCGAAAACAAGGTGCTCACCAGCGAAGAAATGGCTGCATGGTTGGCTGAATTCACCAAGAAGTACCCCCTCATTTCCATCGAAGACGGCCTCTGCGAATCCGACTGGGAAGGCTGGGCCCACCTCACTGACCTTCTCGGCGACAGTATTCAACTTGTCGGTGATGACCTCTTTGTCACCAACAAGGCCATCCTTGCTGAAGGTATTGAAAAGGACATTGCCAACTCCGTCCTCATCAAGTTCAACCAAATCGGCACCCTCACCGAGACATTGGACACGATTGAAATGGCGAAGACCGCTTCCTACACCAACGTGATTTCTCACCGCTCGGGCGAAACGGAAGATTCCTTCATTGCCGACCTTGCTGTTGCTGTCAACGCGGGTCAAATCAAGACTGGCTCCCTGTGCCGTTCCGAACGTATTGCCAAGTACAACCAACTGCTCCGCATTGAGCAAGAGCTGGGCGCACAAGCCATCTACAACGGCTCCCGCATGGTGAAGCGCTTTGGCTTCGGTGGCTGCTGCTGTGGCTGCGGTTGCTAAATTCAAGCAATCATCGACATAAGTAATAAAGAGCGGCTCATCTTCATTGATGAGCCGCTCGTTTATTGAATCAAGGGAATGTGTGCCCTTTAAGCTTGATACATCTCAGCGTAGTATTTTTCATACTCGCCCGATGTGATGTTGTTCATCCATTCTTCGTTATCGAGGTACCACTGAACAGTCTTTTCGATGCCTTCCTCAAATTGAAGCGATGGCTCCCAGCCAAGCTCATCTTTAAGCTTGTTGGAATCAATGGCGTAGCGTAAATCATGACCTGCTCGGTCCGTGACATAGGTAATCAAACCGAGCGAATGACCTTCTGGCTTGCCGAGAAGCTTATCCACCGTCTTGATGATTACCTTAATCAAATCAATGTTTTTCCACTCATTGAACCCACCGATGTTATAGGTATCCCCCACCTTGCACTGGTGGAAAATGACGTCAATGGCACGAGCATGGTCAACAACGTAAAGCCAATCGCGCACATTTTCACCCTTGCCATAGACTGGCAAGGATTTGCCTTGTCGAATGTTGTTGATGAAAAGTGGAATCAACTTTTCGGGGAATTGATAAGGACCATAGTTGTTGGAGCAATTGGTTACAACGACGGGCATCCCGTAGGTGTCATGGTAGGCGCGTACAAAGTGGTCGCTGCTGGCCTTGGATGCAGAATATGGGCTATGAGGGTCATAGCTGGTATCCTCGGTAAAGAAGGTGCCATCGAACTCCAAGGTGCCATAAACCTCATCGGTGGAGATGTGGTAGAAAAGCTTGTTATCGTAGTTACCATTCCAGTACTGCTTAGCAGCCTGAAGCAAGCTAAGGGTACCCATGACATTGGTTCGTGCAAAGGTAAAGGGGTCTTTGATGGAACGGTCAACATGGCTTTCTGCGGCCAAATGAAGAACACCATCAATATCGTATTGTTCAAAGAGCTCTACCATTTTATCATAGTCGCAGATATCGGCTTTGACAAAGGTATAATTAGGAGCTTGTTCCAAATCCTTCACATTGGCAAGATTGCCCGCATAGGTCAGTTTATCGAGGTTGATGATGTGATAATCAGGATACTTGTTGACGAAGAGTCGCACAACGTGGCTTCCAATGAAACCAGCACCACCAGTAATGAGAATATTTTTCATAGATAAAAGAGATTGAATAGTTAGTGGGTTTGATTTTCCTTGATGATGCGCTTGAGGTACTGACCATATTGATTCTTAGACATGGTGTCAGCAATGGTAGAAAGCTTATCTTCATCAATCCACTTAGCGATGTAGGCGATTTCTTCCAGACAGGCGATTTTTAAGCCCTGCCGTTTCTCAATCGTTTCAACAAAGTTGGATGCTTCGTTGAGCGAATCGTGTGTCCCTGTATCCAGCCAAGCGAAGCCCCTGCTCATCTTCTTGACTTTGAGCGCTTGCTCCTCTAAGAAGACTTGATTGACCGTGGTAATTTCGAGTTCGCCACGTGGGGAAGGTTTGATGGATTTGGCTACCTCGACCACCTTGTTGGGGTAAAAATACAGACCAACAACGGCAAAATTTGATTTAGGCTGCTCAGGTTTTTCCTCTAAGGAAAGGCAGAGTCCCTCATCGTTGAATTCACAAACGCCATAGCGCTCGGGGTCCTTAACCCAATAGCCGAAGACGGTTGCTTGGTCCTCTTGCTCGGCATCGCGAACGGCCTCTTTGAGAATGGTGGAGAAAGTCATTCCATAGAAGATGTTATCCCCCAGCACCAGACAGACAGAGTCATCACCAATAAACTCTTCACCAATAATAAATGCTTGCGCAAGACCATCAGGGGATGGCTGCTCGGCATAACTCAGATTGATGCCATAGTCTGAACCATCACCCAAAAGGCGCTTGAAACCAGGTAAATCATCAGGTGTAGAGATAATCAAAATATCGCGAATTCCTGCTAACATCAGCACGGATACGGGATAATAAACCATCGGCTTATCATAGATGGGCAAAAGCTGCTTGCTTACGCCCTTTGTAATGGGGTAGAGTCGGGTGCCACTGCCCCCTGCTAAAACGATTCCTTTCATTTGCTTATTAAGTTCTTCATTAACTTTTATCTCTTACATCGGACCTGATGCCACAAGCTGCTTGAGCAGAGGACAAAAAGCACCTATTGATTCTATCATTTTTTGTAGAGACGTCAACCTTTTTCAGCTCAATCTCTATGGTATGAATCTCTAAGATGCGGAAAATAGATAGAATAATCAGGCATGAAAAAACACTCTATTCCAAAAAATAGAGTGTTATCACTGATCTCTACGATTAGTTGAATTGAATCAAGCCGCCTGCGGTATCATCATCGGATTCATCAGTCGCGTCAAACTCTTCTGATTCGGTATCAAAGTCGTCTTCTTCGTACTTTTTGAACTTCTTGACTCGTTGATTTTCAGGAAGCGGAGAAAGAACCATGCCGCAGGTATTACCAGCTAATTTAGCAGGGTTGTCGATGGCGGCCATCGTTTTGAGGTCCTCTGCCACCTTGTGCATCACATCCAAGCCGAGTTCGTGGTGAGCATTTTCGCGCCCGCGGAAGCGAAGTTGGAATCGCACCTTATGACCGTGGTCAAGGAACTGTTCAGCGCGTGCCATCTTGACGTTGTAGTCATTGACATCGGTACCGATGCGCAGCTTGACTTCCTTCATCTTGATGGTGCGTGACTTGTTGGTCTTTTGCAACTTGGCTTGAAGGTACTTGAACTTACCGTAGTCGATGATGCGGCAAACAGGGGGGTCTGCGGAAGCAGCAACTTCGACAAGGTCGAGTCCATACTCTTTGGCGCGAGCAAGCGCTTCGCGCGTGGGCATGACGCCGAGTTGGTCGCCACGGGCTGTTACGACTCGGACTTTAGGCGCGCGAATACGTTCATTAACGCGAATTTGAGGAGTCTTAAATTGATCGCGACGGTTCTTGCCTCCGGAGGGCTTTTTCTTGGGTGGTGTTGGCACTGTGTTGTTTGTGTTTTTTTAGAGGGAACACAGGGGCTTATTCACCCCTGCGTTCGAGAATTAAATTAGGTAATCGAGTAATTATTTATTATCGTCTTGAGGGCTGAGCGCAGGTGCGACCAAGCGTTTGGCTATCTCATCCTTAATGGCGGTGATGAAGTCGCACGATGGCATCGCGCCAATCACATCCAAGTCGCGGTGACGCACGGAAACGAGCCCCTGCTCGGCTTCACGTTGTCCAACGACAATCATGTATGGCACGCGGTCCAGTCGAGCATTGCGAATCTTCGCGCCAATTTTGTCGGGAGCATCGTCAAGAGTGACGCGTACACCTGCATTGGCAAGGTCTGCACGAACTTGTTCTGCGAAATCCGCAACTTTATCAGAGATTGGCAGCACGCGCACTTGCTCAGGCGCCAACCATGTTGGGAACTTGCCTGCAAAATGCTCAATAAGGAGACCCGTGAATCGTTCCATGGAGCCAAATGGCGCACGGTGAATCATGATGGGGCGATGGGGCTTGTTATCAGCACCAGTGTAGTGCAAATCAAAGCGCTCTGGCAAGTTGTAGTCTACTTGAACGGTACCCAACTGCCAATCGCGACCGATGACGTCACGGACAACAAAGTCAATCTTAGGGCCATAGAATGCCGCTTCGTTTTCTGTTTCGATGTAGTCGAATCCGCTTTCATCGAGAACTTCACGTAGAGCTGTTTCGGACAGACGCCAGTTTTCGAGGTCGCCTGTGTATTTTGGGTCGGTGTAATCCGCATCACGCAGGGAGAGGCGAACGCGGAAATCATTCATCTGAAGGGTACCGAGAATCAGCTTGACAATACCGATACACTGCTTCACCTCGGCCTTGATTTGGTCAGGGCGGCAGAAAATGTGGGCGTCATCTTGAGTAAAGCCGCGCACGCGGGTCATACCGCCCAGCTCGCCACTTTGCTCCCAGCGATAAACAGTACCAAACTCCGCCAAGCGAACAGGCAAATCACGGTAGCTGTGCGGGTCGCTGCTGTAGATGCGAATATGGTGAGGGCAGTTCATCGGCTTGAGCATGAAGCCCGTGATGGCCTTGGTATCAAGCGCATTAAAAAGATCCGCGCAGCTAGCGTTCTCGTCACGCAGCATCTTGTAATCGTCAGGGTCCGCGATTGGGGGGAACTGGCTTTCCTTATAGTGCTGCCAGTGACCACTGGTCATGTAAAGATCCAGCTTGCCAATGTTGGGTGTGTAAACTTGGGAGTAACCGAGGCGATCGAGCTCTTCCGTGATAAAACTTTCAAGCTGGCGACGAATCATAGCACCCTTGGGTTTCCAAAGGATAAGACCTTGTCCTACCATCTCATCAATCGCGAACAATCCCATTTCACGACCAAGCTTGCGGTGGTCGCGCTTACGAGCTTCCTCAAGGCGGTCCAAATGCTCTTGCAATTGAGTCTTATTGGGGAAGCAGGTACCGTAGACACGCTGCAAACGTGGACCATCGGCATTGCCTTGATAGTAGGCCGAAGCGACGCTCATGATTTTGAAGGCTTTACAGTTACCAGTACGTCCGACGTGTGGTCCTGCGCAAAGGTCGGTAAAGTCACCATTGCGGAAGATGGAGATTTCCTCCCCTTCGGGGATGCGGTTCAACAAATCCACCTTAAATTTGGAGGCGACGTCACGTGGAGCAATGGAGCCAAGTTCACCCGACTCTGCCATTGCGAGCGCTTCGTCTCGTGTCAATGTCGTTCGTTCAAATGTTTGGTTCTCCTTGACAATCTTCTTCATTTCAGCTTCGATAAGCTCAAATTCAGCTGAGGAGATATTGTGATCCAACTCGATGTCGTAGTAGAAACCTGTTTCAATCGAGGGACCTGCTGCCAATTGAGCTTGTGGCCAAATGCGGCAAATCGCAGCCGCGCAAATATGAGCGCAAGAGTGACGCAAACGTTCTAAGTCGCTCACTTGTTGGCGCTCTTCCAGTGTCTTTCTTTCTTTTTGTTCAGACATATGTTCGTAACGACTATTACTATCCCTTCTTTGCGCGCATTTTTCAAGCCTTATCTGTGATAAAGCTTAAAAAATGTCAAAAAAGAGTCAAATGTGTGCTTAAACGCGCTTGTAGTCGTCTTCAAATCGTTCGATATCGGACTCGGCCAAAATATCACCCATTTGAATTTCAATAAAGACTAGGGCTTCATCGTGATTATTGGTCACACGATGAATGCTGCCGAGAGGTAGGTGGATGGAATCGCCCGTTTGAAGGACGCTGATGACGCCATCGCATTCCACAGTTGCCACACCTGCGGCAATGGACCATGTTTCGGCGCGGTGGTTATGCTTTTGCAAGGAGAGGCGGTGCCCTGGGTTAACTTGAATTTTCTTAACGATGGCTTTATCCATCGCATCCAAAACCTGCCAACATCCCCAAGGACGTTGCCCGACTTCTCCAGTAGTATATGTTTTCATTTTTTTGTATAGTAGTGTAGTATTCGCTCCTCTTCGCAGAGAAGGCTTGAAGAGTAGCGTGAGAGTTTTTTGATCAGATTAATGCTCTAAGCCCAACCAGCGATAAAAAAGCTGATCCATGCTCGTCTTTGAAAAAGACTTAGCAAAATCACTTGCACCTGATTCGGCAATTTTATGGCGAACGAATGGTAAGACCACTAGGGTACAAGCCTGAAGGGCGAGGTAACGTAGAATGCTTTTACTTGGCTCAATCGTCTTTTTGGTGGGTAGAGCGACCGCGCCACCTGAACGCTTCAGCATGTAGTATTGAACGCCTTTACCCACGAGCCAGCTGGCACCTAAGCCCAAGGAAAGCTTGCCCATCGTATTGGCGTTGGGCATGGATGCACGCCATGATTGAACGAGCTTAGTCGTATCTTCAACCGCGGTAAGAGTCTTGACGCGCGAGCTGGCAATGCGCATCAGTGCTTGGCGTTTTCGTTCAGTGAGAGCTTGATGCATGTTAAATCAGTTTTAAGTTCTTCTTTCGTCATCGGCGCCAAGGGGCCGGGCTTGGCTTTCCAAGCGATGATTAGAAAGATGATTGATAGGAAAGTGTGAAATCCGGCAAAGACGAGTAGCGCACCATAAGGGCACCACTGTTGCCACAAATACAGGACGAGGATTGCCCAAAACGCCAAATAGGCCAAGGAGAGTGTAAGTGCACCCAAAAAGGCGAAGATGGCACGACGTTTGGCTACCTGCGAGTACTCGCCCACCTCTATGAGAAACAACTCAGCGAGGGCGCAGAAATGAACGTAACCGTGCGCGAAAAAATCCTTGGCATAGGCACCTATGCCAGGGTGATTCTCGGGGCTTGGTTTTTTCTTAAAGAGTTGGGAAAGCATGATAATAGGCTTTCCGTCTCACGCGCTATGATATAAAAAACAGCGTGTGAGCGGGATGTGAGTTAACCCTTACGACCAAACATGAGACCGATGATGACACCAAGGCCGAGTGCACCGAGCATGCAGTTGGTTGGGTTTGCTTTGACGTATTCTTCGCCAGCTTGATGCAATTCCTTGGCTTTCGTGCAAGTTTCATCAAATTGCTCATTGATTTGTTGGCGAGCAGTGCTTGTGTATTCACGTACGCCTTCGATTTGAGTCGCTGTCGCATTGCGAATCTTCTTATACTGTTCGCTCGCGTAACGGCGGGCGGCACTGAGGCGCTTACGGCTTTCTTCACTTGGTGCTACGGCATCAGGTGCAAGATTTTCGTCCAATACTGCTGAGAGGTCTTCGTTTTCCATATTTAAGAGGGTGTTAGAGATTCTGTGCTAAAAGATGATTCATTGCTTAGCACAACCGTACTTGAATTAAAGCACAAATCATACGAGTTGGCAAGCTTCCAAGGGAAATAAGTCACTTTTTCTCCCAGAAAATACCAGATATGACATATTTTCGCTGCTGCAAACGAAATAAGCTTGCTTTTTAAGTGGAGATGGGCTATCTTCGTACGGCTAAGCCTAAAGTGAATGAAAGCGATACTTGCATTAGAAGACGGAACGATATTTGAAGGAAAATCCTTCGGCTCCACTGGGACAGTATGCGGAGAAGCTTGTTTTAACACCTCCATGACAGGGTACCAAGAGATCCTGACTGACCCCTCCTACCGTGGACAGATTGTCACCATGACATACCCCCTTATCGGTAACTATGGCATTTGTGAAGAAGATAACGAAAGCACAGGACCTCAAGTTCGCGGCTTCGTCATCGGCGAGTTAGCTCGTCTTCACTCCAACTGGCGCAGCCAAGAGCCCCTCGGCGATTGGATGACACGCCACAACATCCCCGGTATTGAAGGTATCGATACCCGCAAACTCACCAAACTTCTTCGCAGCAAGGGTGCGCAACGCTCCTGCCTGACGACAGAGTTGAGTGCGGAGGAAGCAGTGGCTGCGGCTCAAGCATCCGCCCCCATGAGTGGTAGTGACTTTGTGAGCGAAGTCTCCACCCCCGATACCTACCAATGGCAAGACGAATCCCGTAGCTGGAAGCTCCCAAACAAGACACAGGGAGACATGAGCACCTACGACGTACTGCCCCCCATCAAGTATAAGGTTGTCGCATACGACTTTGGTGTCAAGCGCAACATTCTTCGCGGTCTTCGTCGCGTCGGTTTAGATGTAACGGTGGTCAACGCCTACACGCCAGCGGAAGAAGTTCTCGCCATGAATCCAGATGGCATCTTCCTCTCCAACGGACCTGGTGACCCTGCCGCCCTGCCCCGCATCCATGAACAAGTCAACAAGCTTCTTGGCAAGCTGCCTATTTTCGGCATCTGCCTCGGTCACCAAATTCTCGCCCATGCGATGGGTGGTAAGACCTTCAAGCTGAAGTTTGGTCACCGTGGTGGCAATCAACCTGTCAAAGACCTTCGTTCTGGAGAAGTGGCCATCACCTCCCAAAATCACGGCTTTGCGGTTGACCCCGATTCCCTTCCTGATGATGTCACAGTGACTCACATGAACATCAACGACAATACGGTAGCTGGCATTTGCCACAAGACCATGCCTATCTTCTGCGTTCAATATCACCCAGAAGCCTGCCCAGGTCCTCACGATGCCTCCTACTTCTTTGGCGAGTTCATCGAACTCATCGAATCCTTTAAAGCCGGAAAATACAACTAAACTTCACTAAACACTATGAATACACTCGTAATTGGTTCCCAATGGGGCGACGAAGGTAAGGGTAAAGTCATTGACTTCCTCACAGAAACAGCAGACTGCGTCGTACGCAGCCAAGGTGGTAGCAACGCGGGTCACACCGTGATTGCTAAGGGCGAAAAATATGTTCTTCACCTCATTCCATCCGGCATCCTGTGGGATGGCAAGATTAACGTCATCGGTAACGGTGTTGTCATCAACCCAGCAGCCTTGATTGAAGAAATCAACATGCTCAAGGGTCGTGGCATCTCCATCACACCAGAAAAGCTCCTCATCTCTGACCGCGCTCACGTTGTCCTTCCCATTCATAAGGA
>JAWXTZ010000001.1:0-127114 GCA_044433085.1 Akkermansia sp. | reverse complement strand
TTACAGCTGGTGGTGAGCAGGCCTATGTTCGTGGGACCGAAGCAGGTGCTGTCGCTATTGAGTTTGCCACAGGCTTAGTGATTCCCATTACGAATGAAGGCGATGACATCTTTGTCGATGCAGCTGTGCAACTGCGCGATGAGCAAAGCAGTGTCAATGTGACCGCTGGTTATCGCTTCGCCTTCTAAAAATTGTAATAAAAGAATAGCAAGTCAGAGGCTTGGCTCATGATGAGCCAAGCCTCGTTTGTTTTTCCGCGTGTAAAATAAAAACACTGATGCAACTTGTGCACCAGTGCTTCAATTTTACATTGGAAAGTTTCTGCTCAATTGCGCACTAGAGAAGCCTTACAGCACCGTGGGTGGTAAGGGGGCGTAGCCTGATGGGGCTGTTTCGGGGGCTGGGGTGGGCAGCGTGCCGTTGGCTGAGGTCATGCCGTTTTCTTCCATGAAGGCCTTGGCGTTCTTGTGCCCCTGCTCGGCGGCGCGCTGCATCCAGAACTTCGCTTGCTCGACATCGTGAGGAACCCCCACGTTGAAGTAGTAGCAGCGGCCTAAGTTGAATTGGGCGTTGGTGTCACCCATCTGTGCTGCGCGTCGGAAGCAGTCGGCCGCCATGGCGGCATCTTCTGCCACGCCTTCGCCATTGCGGTAGCACAGCCCTAAATTATTGAGGGCGGGCGGGTAGCTCTGGGCCGCGGACTTTTGATACCAAGCCACGGCTGTTGCAAAGTCTTTACCCACGCCATCGCCTAAAATATAACAGGTGCCCAAGTAATCTTGGGCCTTGGCATTGCCCTGTGCTGCGGCTTTGGTATACCACTGAGCTGCGATGCTTCGGTTCACAGCAACCCCGTTGCCCGCGTCATAGGCGCGACCTAAGGTCAGTTGCGCTTCAACATCACCAGCCTCGGCTGCCTTCTGTAGCAGGGGGATGGCTGTGCCATAATCACCCTGTGCATAGAGGGACTGCGCGTTGCGCAGCACCTGAGGACTTGTCGTTGATTCACAAGCCGCCAAACCCAGCGCCAAGAGAGTCATGGCGCGCATCCAAGTCATCGTTTTCATCAGTAGTAATCTATTGCTAAGAGTTAAAGGGTATGCAGGTATTTTTCGGCATCTAAAGCAGCCCAGCAGCCCATACCAGCTGCGGAAATCGCTTGCTTGTAGACGGCATCGGCCACGTCGCCAGCGGCAAAGAGGCCAGCGGTCTTGGTCAAGGTGCTATCGGGCTTACGGATAATGAAGCCCGCTTCATCGCGGTCAACCAAATCGCCCAAGAAGCTGCTGTTGGGGTCATGCCCAATGGCCATGAAGACGCACTTGAGCTCCAAGGGGCGCTCTTCCTTCGTTTGGGTGTCTTGAAGGGTGATGCTGCACATTTCACCAGCCTCATCGGTTTGGTAGGCGCTAATGGTGCTGTTCCAAAGCATTTCAATTTTGGGGTTGTTGAGCACACGTTGCTGCATGGCCTTGCTGGCGCGCAGCTCATCACGACGGTGAATCAAATAGACCTTGCTGGCAAATTTGGTCAGGAAGTCCGCCTCTTCACAAGCGCTATCACCACCACCGACGACGCAGACGGGCACGTTGCGGTAGAAGGCACCATCGCAGGTGGCACAGGCGGTCAGACCGTGACCGACAAGTTCTTTTTCTCCCTCAATCCCGAGGTAACGCGCCTTGGCACCTGTTGCTACGATGACAGATTGCGCGGTGTAGGCACCACCTGATGTGGTGACGACGAAGAGTCCGTCACAGGCTTGTTGGGTGACGGAAATCACATCTTCATAAGCATAGCGTGCACCATGTTTCTGGGCTTGTTCGCTCATTTGAAACATGAGTTCGGGACCCATCACCCCCTCAGGAAAACCAGGGAAATTTTCAACCTCTGTCGTGGTGGTCAACTGCCCACCGATTTGACTACCTGTAAAGAGCAGTGGGGACAAATCTGCGCGTGCTGCATAAATAGCAGCGGTATAACCAGCAGGACCTGCACCGATAATAATCAATTTTTCGTTCATTCTGTTGCCAGTATATCGCTTCCCCCGCCCCGCGACAAGCTAAAATTGGTTTCCTAAACTAAGACTTTTGCTAAATCTAATATAGATAGCTTAATAGGAGTGGTGTACTTGAGGGGGTCTAGGGAACTTTGAGGCAAATCAAAGCAGATTTGATAAGCATAGGTACATTTTAGTAAATCTTGGTAATGCTTTAACTGAGGGCTCAGCGACTCCTTGCTTGAGGATTTGCATTCAACGAGCATCCACGGCTCATCATCCTTAAGGACAAGAAAATCGACTTCGCGTTGACTTTTATCGCGCAGATAAAAAAGCTCGAAATTGCCAAGACCTGAATCCGTCCAAAAATCGACACTCTTTAACAAAAGGGATGCAAGAAAGTTTTCATTTTTTGCGCCTTCATCTTTCAGCATGGACCAATCCCATAGGTATACCTTAGGCTGTTTACGTATTGAATTAGCAACATTCTTAAAGTAGGGTCTGATAGTGTAAACATAATAGAGCGACTCTAGTATACTTATCCAGCTTTTAATGGTGTCGCTTGTGACATTCAGCTCATTAGAAAGCGAAGAATAATTGACGCCAGAACCTACGGAAGATTCGAGCAAGATAGCCAAGGCTCTAATTTGCTTGATGTCTTGAACGCGCGTTAAGTCTCTTATGTCCTCGTTAAATACTTGTTCAAGCCTTGTCGATTTCCACCTATTATAAAACCTTGGTGAGGCTTTCAATAAGGGTTCAGGAAATCCACCAAAGTTGAGAAGACGCGATAGACAATGCTCATCCAAATCTACACTTTTTTGGAAGAGCTGCTCAAAAGAAACCGCACTTGTGCAAAGTTCTCTTGGCGAAAGTGGGTGAACTCGATAAGAAAAATATCGCCCCATGAGACTATCACCACCACGCTTATATGTATCCATCTTGGCGCTGCCGGTGACAAGTATATCCATCTTGTCACCGTAAAGATCAAAAAAACCTTTGAGCAAAGATTTCCACTTAGGATACTTGTGCAACTCGTCAAAAATAACGCCCTTTTGGAAGTTCAATGGATTTGCAAGATCTAGGCTTTCTGCGATTTTCTCCGTACCTGAATTAATCAAAAGAGCATCCGCTGAAATATCATAGTTAAAATACCGAGCGTCTTTTAGCACGTCTTTAGTAATTGTTGTTTTACCAACTTGCCTTGCTCCAGACAACAAAAGCATCTGTCTATTTTCCTTAAGGCTATCTTTTATTAATGTGCTATAAATCCTGTCCACCAATAAACAATACGTTAAACCACCCACTTTGTCAACAACCAAATTCGATACTACCCGAAATTGGTAGCTACTATTTTCGAGCCACATCGAAATCAGTGGGTCCCATTCTTTAAAAGACGAACCTTACAAAAAGAGGCACGATGATTTTGACACGCGAATATAAGCGAAACTTGGTGCTTACAAGGCAGCCTTTAGGCTTGATATTTAAGGCAACATCAGGGATACTAGTTCGCTCAAGATGAAATTTTTACGACGCCACATCAGCCTCATGCTTGCGCTGCGCTACCTCAATCCGCTGCGCAATCTCTTTTCTATCATCACCCTTATCTGCCTGATGGGCGTTGCCTTGGGCGTTATGGTGCTCATCGTTGTCCTCTCTGTCATGGAGGGCTTGCAACAACAGATGGAAGACCGCGTCTTAGCCTTCACCCCCCACTACACCTTGAGTGCCAGCAATGCCTACGGCTCCCGCGTCACCCTGCGTGATGAGCTTGCCCCTTGGGGTAAAATTGTCACCCAATTGCAGCAGGTACCTGGCGTTGTATCGGCTTACCCACAGCTGGAAAATGAGGCCTTTGTCCAGACGAGCACCTCTCGCAAGACCTGCCGCTTCCATGCCATCCAGCCACATAACGAGGGTCAAATCGCACCACTCTCTGCCCTGATTCGCGAAGGCAGCTTTGACTTTGGCGAAGGTTTTAATGAGGAATGCGTCATCTCCGCCCCCGTTGCCAACGCGCTGAAGCTGGAGGTGGGCGACATGCTTCACCTCACCCCCGTCGGCAGCCTTGATGAGGTGGCGACCGTCTACACCCTCATTCAAAGCCCCCTGCTGACGCATGAGAACAAGCAATTCCTCGATGACATCCAAACGCTCTTTACCGATGAGGCGACGGGTGCTAGCGACCCAGAAAAGCTGCAACGCATCAACCAAAGCATCCTCAGCTTTGATGAGAGCAAGATGCGCAAGAGCGAGATTGCAGCCTGCCGCAAACTCTACCAATTAGGGCATCTCTATGCCGATGGAAAAGCCTTTCACGCCAAGGATTTAGCCACATGGCAAGAGACGGCGAGCACCCTCGCGGGTCTCGACCGCGACAAAGAGGATGGCAAGGCTGTCAAGGACATCAACGAGTTGGTCATGCCCGTCGACTTGCAAATCATCGGCATTTACCAGACGCCTGAGAACATGCCAAGCCCCGACATCTACCTGCCCCTTGCCATTGCTCAAGATATCATGGGCTACTCCATGAATGGCAGCAACCAGATTCAAGGCATCGGCATCCGTTTGAAAGAAGCACACCAGACCGAAGCCATCCGCGCCATGCTGGTCGAAACCCTGCCCAACGAAGCCCAGATGAACGAGAAGGCCAATGGCCCCGAAGATTACACCTACTGGCAGCTCACCCCATGGACAACCAGCCTTGACCGATGGTTCCAGCTGATTGCCAATGAGCGCACGATGATGAGTTTCGTCCTCTCGGTCATCTCCCTCATCTCCGCCTTCTGCATCATGGCGGTGATGTTCACCATCTCCATGCAGCGCCGTCGGGAGATTGCCGTCATGCAAGCCCTTGGTGCCACACCTTGGACGATCATGCGCATCTTCGTGTGGCAGGGGCTCATCATCGGCTTTGTCGGTGCCCTTTTGGGTATAGCACTCGCCCTGCTCGTCCTGCATTACCGCATCGAAATTCAAATGATGCTCAGTGCCATCGGCATGGACCCCTTCCCGATGGAGGCTCATGGCATCAGCCTGCCCGCCGCCTATAATCCCGAGACATTTGTCCGCCAAGCCATTTCCGCCTTCATCATGGTGACGATAGCCGCGGTTGTCCCCGCCTTCTTCGTCTCTCGTCAAGACCCCTCTAAGGCTTTGCGCTCCAACTAACCCCCCTGATATCCATGCTCATTCATTGGATTAAAAACAAACAAAAGCAAAACCCGACGACTGTTGCGGAAATCATCTCCATGCTGCAAGCGGGGATGATTGATGAATCAACATTGGCGTGGCACAAGGGTTGCGCGCAGTGGATGCCGCTGCGCGACCTGCCCGCGATGCAAAGCTTCTTTAACAAGGAGACGGCACCCAGCGAGTTAACCCCTGAAGTACTCGAGACTTCCGAAACGCCCGAGCCCGCCGAGGTGGAGCCTACAGAAGAGACGACGAGCGAAAATACAGCCAAGGACTTACAAGAAAACTTGAAGAACAAGTCCATCATCATGCTCAAGATGCCCACGCCCTTCCAGCGATTCTTGGCACGCATGCTTGATTTGAGCCTCTACGGCTTCATCTACATGATCATCGTCTACTTTCGAGCCATCCCATGGGCGCAACATCTCGAATTGACCAACCCCTTCATCTGGATGTTTTTCATCCCCTTGGAGGCCGTCATCCTCAACCACTTCCGCACCACACCGGGCAAGGCCTTACTCGGCATCCGCCTCTATTCCATCCAAGGGCGGGAGGGCTTAAACCTGCCCACTTGCCTCAAGCGCAGCTTCCTCGTCTTCGCCCTTGGCGTGGGGATGATGCTAATTTTCTCGCCCATCCCCCTCTTCCTCATTGCCATGGGGCTCTCCTACCGCAAGCTCACCAAGCAGGGCTACACCTCGTGGGATGAACGCTGCCAAACCGTCCTACTGCAACGACGCAAACCCCACCCCATGAGGCCCTTCCTCGCGGGATTCCTGACTGTCTACCTCTGCTTAAACACATTGAGTTTGATGGCACCATGGCTCCCCGCCATGCACAACAACATCATCGAGCAGTCACCCGAATCAGCCCAGATGTTGGAAGACTTCAAAGCCAAGCTCCCTAAAGCCATGCAAGATGCGTGGCCCAAATAAGTCGCTGCGCGACAATGTGGAATTGGGAATTGGGAATTGGGAATTAAAATAGAGTGCCCTTGCGGGCAGGGATGCAAAGCAAGTTCATCGTTGCATTTGCTTTGCTCTCTACAATCATGCGAAGCATGCTAATTTTATAATTCCCAATTCCCAATTCCCAATTCCCAATTTAGCGAAGCGCGACTCGCTCGAATTTTTATTTTGCGAAAATGCAGAATATCCTTGTCAAGGCTCATATCTTTTAGTAAAAAGGGAGTGAGAATTTATTCATTCTTACCCACATTAATATCATGAACACAGAATTCAAATTGAATGGCCTCGTTGCTGCCACTCACACCCCAATGAATGCCGATGGTTCCTGCAACCACGACGTAGTTGCTACCCAAGCTGCATTCCTCGCATCCCAAGGCATTAAGACAGTTTTCATCACTGGTTCTACTGGTGAAAGCGCTCACATGCAATTGACTGAACGTAAGGAAAACATCGCTGCATGGGGCGAAGCTTCCAAGGCTACAGGCATCAATGTTGTTGTTCACACTGGTGGCAACTGCGTGCTCGATGGCAAAGAACTTGCTGCCTACGCTGCTGCTAACGGTGCTGTTGCTACTTCCAGCAATGCTCCTTGCTACTTCAAGCCCGGTTCTGCCGAGCTTCTCGTTGACTGCTGCGCCGTAGCTGCTTCTGGTGCACCAGAACTCCCTTACTACTACTACGACATTCCCCCACTTACAGGTGTTTCCTTCAACCCAGTTCAAGTGATGAAGCTTGCAGAAGCTAAGATTCCTAACTTCCGTGGTCTCAAGTTCACCAACCCTGACCTTGCACTCTACATGGACGCCCTTAACTACAAGGACGGCGAGTACGATTGCCCATGGGGTTGTGACGAATGGCTCCTCGGTGCCCTTGCCACTGGTGCAAAGGGTGGTGTAGGCTCCTCCTTCAACTATGCTCCTAAGCTTTATCAAGACATCATCGCTGCCTTCAACGCTGGCGATATGGCTGAAGCACAACGCCTCCAATTGCTCTCCGTCAAGATGATCAACATCATCGCTGCTAAGGGCTACATGGGCTGCTGCAAGACCATCATGGGCTGGTGGGGTGTTGATTGCGGACCTGCTCGCCTTCCAATGGGCAAGCAAGACGCTGCAACCATAGCTGCACTTAAGTCTGAATTGACTGCAATCGGCTTCTTCGATTGGGCAATCAACAAGTAAGCAAAAGGTGCCTTAAACGTCACACAAAAAAACCACAAGGCTGCGCGTCACACTTGACAACACGCGCAGCCTTGTTTATGCTGTTATTGTCAGATTTGGCAATCAGCCCCCCCCTATCAATTTTATCTTTTATTATGGACACACAAACACTTGGTCAATTTTATCGCGACAAGCTTCTTAAGGAAGTTGAACCCTTCTGGTTCCCTCGCTGCATGGACACCGTCAACGGCGGCATTTACCACTGCGTCAGCGCAGACGGCACAATCGTTGACACCGACAAGAGCGTCTGGGCTCAAGGTCGCATGGCTTGGATGCTACTCACCTGCTACAACTTTGTTGAAAAACGCCCTGAATGGCTCAAATACGCAGAAAGCGCGCTCAAATTCATCGAGGATCACTGCGTTGACCGCACCGACGGCCGCATGTACTTCTCCGTAACGGAAGATGGCATCCCCCTTCGCAAGCGTCGCTACGCCTACAGCGAATGCTTCACCGCCATTGCTTGGGCCGCCCACTACGGTGCCACAGGCAACCCAGAGAGCGCCAAACTCGCCCGTCAATACTTCGACATCTACGCCGACATCAACTTCACCCCAGGTAAGATGGCCCCTAAGAGCACAGGCGCACGCCCTGCAACAGGACTTGGCAGCCGCATGATCATGCTGGTCACCGCCCAAGAATGCCGCCGCTACCTCGGCGACGAAGGCAGCTACTACAGCAATTGGATTGACCGCAGCATCGACGACCTCAACACCCTCTTCATCAAGCCCGACATCAAGGCTGTTATGGAAACCGTCGCCCCCGATGGCTCCATCATCGACCACTTTGACGAACGCGTCCTCAACCCCGGTCACGCCATCGAAGGTGCTTGGTTCCTGCTGACAGAAGCCGCTTACCGCAACAACGACCAAAGCCTCATCAACACCGCCTGCAACATGATTGACTGGTCGCTCGAACGCGGTTGGGATAAGAAGTTCGGTGGTCTCCTCTACTACACAGACGTCTTCGGCAAGCCCGTGCAAGAGTACTGGCACAACATGAAGTTCTGGTGGAACCACGATGAAGCCCTCATCGGCACCTCCCTCGCCTACAAGATGACAGGTGATGAAAAATACCTCGAATGGCACAACCGCATCCGCGAATGGTCCTTCACCCACCTTCAAGACGAAGAAAACGGTGAATGGTTCGGCTACTGCAACCAAGATGGCACCCCCACCAACACCCTTAAGGGCGGCATGTGGAAGTCCTTCTTCCACCACCCACGCGCCATGTTCTGCTGCGCCCAAAACTTTGGCACCATCAGCACAGAACCCATCAAGTAAGCCCCCTAACAAACACACTTTACACCCACACATCTTATGATTATTGGCATACTCAACTCCGGCGGTGACTGCCCCGGTATCAACGCTGTTATCGAAGGCTTCGTCTGTGCAGCCTACACACGCGGCTGGCGTGTCGTTGGCTTTCACGATGGATTTGAGGGTCTGCTCCCCGTAGCAGGCGGTCAACGTTATGAGATTTTGAACCCCACCAAGGTTCACAAGATTCGCTCTGCTGGTGGTACCATCCTCGGTACCACCAGTGGCGGCAACTTTACAGTGCGCACGAACAAACTCGGTCGTGCCAGCATTGATAAAGAAGTGATGAAAAAAGCGAAGAAGACCATCGCAGCACTTGGGCTGCAAGCCCTCATCGTCATCGGTGGCGATGGCTCATCCCGCACGGCACAACTCTTCAACCAAGAGGAAATCCCCGTCATCTTCGTCCCCAAGACCATCAACAACGACTTGTGCGTTGACTCCGACTACACCTTCGGCTTCCAAAGTGCTGTTGAAGTAGTCTCGGAATCCATCGACATGATTCGCACCACAGCCAACGCCCACCAACGCATGATGGTGGTGGAGGTCATGGGTGACCAATCGGGATGGATTGCCCTGCACAGCGGCATCTCCTCGGCTGCGGACGTCGTCCTCATCCCCGAAATCAAATTCAACTTAGACAACGTTGTTCGACAAATTAAAGAGCGCAAGGCCAATGGTCAGCGCGAAATCGTCATCGTCGTCGCCGAAGGGGCTCGCCTCAACGGTAAACTCGTCACCGTTCGCAACCGCGACAATGGTGAAGAACGCCTCGGTGGCATCGGCAACCAGCTCTCCCGACTCTTGGAAGAAAAGACTGGCATCGAAACCCGCTACTGCGTACTGGGTCACACCCAACGCGGTGGTAGTCCCTGTGCCTTTGACCGCATTCTCGGCTTGCGCTTTGGCGTTGCCGCCGTCAAGCTGATTGAGCAAAAAAACTTTGGTACTACCCTTACCCTCAAAGGACATATGGTTGACAACGTCACCATTGAACAAGCCATTGAAGAAGCACGCCACGTGCTGCCCGAAAGTCAAATTGTCCGCACCGCCCGTGAACTGGGCATCATCTTCGGCGACGAAGAAGCCATAGGCTAACAGTCGCAACCTCATCCACCCTCATCAATGAAGCACAGCCCCCTCATCGTGAGCCTGGTCTCAAGTGTCCTCGCACTTGCTTGCCTGAGCTCTTGCAGCAGCACAACGCGTTTGCGCAACTACTTTGACAACACCAAACAGGCGCCATCAAAGCCCAGTTACATCGCCCTTGAAAGCAACACGGGTCGCGTCATCTACGCCTTCAACGCCAACAGCCGTCGCAAAATTGGCATGTTGACCAATCTGGCAACAGCCGCGGTCATTGCCGACTGGGCCGTGAGTCGCAACATCGACATGTGCAGCATGATGACGGTACCCGCAGAGGCCTTGCAATGGAATCAGACTGGAACCAACCTGCTAAAACTTCAAGTGGGTGACCAAATCTCGGTTCGCGATGCCCTGTACTCTGCCCTGCTTTGGGATGATAGTGCCAGTGCCATCACCTTGGCCTATCGCTGTGGTATGGACATCAAGCACAGCAACCCCATCGGTGGATTTGTTGTCCAAATGAACCAACTGGCTGCGCGACTTGGCATGCATAACACCTACTTTGAAGCAGCGCACGGAGCGACCGCATCTCGCTCCACCGCGCGTGATTTAGCTCTGCTGAGCATGTATGTGCAACAAAAGCCAGCCATCCAGCTCATCACCTCGCAAGAAGCAGCCAACTGCACCATCGTTCAACGCACAGGCGCGGTTCGCACGGTGCGCGTGAGCAATCAAAACAAGCTCCTTGCTCAAAATCACGATGTTGATGGACTCAAAGCCACGCGCTCGGCCGAATCTGGTGGATGCCTTGTCGCCTCAGTGCGACGCCCCTCCATCAAGCGACCCGATCCCAAGACGGGTAAGGAACTTACCTACCCTCAAAACATGGTCATCGTCATCTTAGGCATGGGCGACCAAGTCCGCTACAGGGCGGCAAACGACTTCATGAAAAACGGCTGGTCAGTCTGGGAGAACTGGCGCGCCACCTATGACACTTCCGAACTCAACAAATTCATTATCTTACCCAAATCATTATGAACATTGGTATTCTCAACGCCGGCGGTGACTGCCCCGGACTCAATGCTGTTATCGAAGGAGCCGTCGGTGCTGCCGCATCACGTGGCTGGACAGTTTACGGCTTCTATGACGGCTTCGAAGGTCTTCTTTCCACAGAGGAAGACAAACGCTACAAGCTTCTCACTCGCGAGAACTGTCTCAACATCCGCTCCATGGGTGGCACCATCCTCGGCACCGTTAACAAAGGCAACTTCACCGTCAAGAGCGGAGTCGGTGGTCGCATGGAAATTGACCCCAAGGTCCTTGAGAAAAGCAAGGCAACCGTCGAGCGCCTCAATCTCTCCGCCCTTATCGTTGTGGGTGGCGACGGCTCCCAAACCATCGGTTTGGAGCTTTCCCAGATTGGTCTCCCCATCGTGGGTGTCCCCAAGACCATCGACAATGACTTGGGCGCAACCGACTACACCTTCGGATTCATGACAGCAGTCAACATCGTCAGCCAAAACCTTGACCGTCTGCGCACAACTGCCTACTCCCACCAACGCATGATGGTGGTGGAAGTCATGGGACGCCACGCGGGCTGGATTGCCCTTTACGGTGGTGTTGCTGGTGGTGCTGATGTCATTCTGTTGCCAGAAATTGAATTCACGCTCGAAGAAATCGTCCAAAAGGTCGAACTGCTTAAAGCCTTGGGCAAACGAGAAATCATCATCGTTGTCAGCGAAGGCGCCAAACTGGGTGGCGAGTTGGTCATTTTGGATGAAGAAACCAAGGGTGAAGTTCGCTTAGGCGGCATCGCAGCCTTCCTCTCCACCAAATTGGAAACCGTCACAGGCATTGAAACGCGCTACTGTGTCTTAGGTCACACACAACGTGGTGGCAGCCCTATTCCCTTCGACCGCATCCTCGGTGTCCGCTGTGGTGCGCATGCCATCAAACTCATCGAAGAGGGCAAATTCGGCTATACCGTCGCCCTTGACCGCACCCACATGGCCGCCATTCCAATTGAAGAAGCCGTCAAGACCCTGCACTTGGTTGACAGCAAGCACCAACTTGTTGAAACCGCTAGAGAGACAGGCGTCTCCTTCGGCGACAAAGGCTCACTCTGGGGGCTGTAAAAAAACACCCCTTCAGGAATCCAAGGAGAAACGGCAAAGATTCACCCCTTCAAAACCAGCGAATTATTTCGCTGGTTTTTCTTTGAGGGGTTTGGGGCGGAATGGCTCTGGCTTCGCCCCTTTGAACGCTGGGTTCATCGCAGCGATGCTATCATTGCTCACCACAAAGCTAAAGGTACCATTTTCCGCGACATCGTCCGCATCCAAGATATATTCAAAAACGGTAGCGGGGCTGTTGCCCTCCGTTTCAGGAATGACAAAAACACCAATGGCTAGGGATGTTTTTTCATCCCTAGGCACATCGGCAAAGTGGTAACTAATGGTATTGGTACCACGACGCAAGCCACCGGAAACCACATCGGCTCGGCGTTCGCTGTAAAACTCATGCTGTGAAAGACCATTAATTTTAAGCTTCACCTCACGGCCGGGGCAATCCACAAAAATTTTCCCGATCAGCTGGGGTGGTGGGCAAAGCATGGGCACCGTTGGAACCTTGGCATAGGGGTAAAAACCATCTTGCTCCTTGAGGACAGATGTATCCTTCTTCCCCAATCGCTCGGCCACCTTGGGCAGGGACTGCAATGTGAAGAAGCTACTTTGGTCAAACTTCCAATTCTTGCCCTCCATGACAAAATGCAGCACGAAGGCGCATGGGGTTGGTTTGCCATCATCCCCAAGCTGCAAGCGACCAAAATAGGTCAAGGCTAAAGTTTTGCCGCCACTGGCAGCCAAGGCACCAACGTACTTAAAATTCTCCAACATGGGCAGATTATCAATCTGGTCACGGAAGAAATCGCGCTCAAAATTCCCGCGTTGGGAGACGATGAGATTGCGCACCTTGACTTGGCGAGACCGCGCCGTGGCGCCCTCCCAAGCCGTTTTATTGCCACGAATCATGCTCAAGCGCCACGTATTATAGATACGTTCACCAATCTCTTGAGCGGCTTGTTGATTGGGGACCAAAAGCCCACCATCAGGCTTCTGCACGGTGGTGCTTGCAGGCGAATCCGCAGGGGATTCTTGAGCCAGAGTAACAGGTGCCAGAGCGAGGAGAGTAAAAAAACTTAAGTAGTGGGGCTTCATTCTTGTACTAGAGTACAACAGACTTGCTTTCCTATCAAGAAAAATGCATACTAGAGAGCGTAAGCATGCCAAAAACAGCCCGCACCAAACTGACAGAAGCGCAAAAACGATACAGGGAAATCCTGCAATCGCGCCCAGCCATCGTGTGGAAAAACTTTAGCGATGGGCACAACCTCAAGCTTCACCTCTTCTTCCCCCACGGACACCACGAGGCACAGGACATTCCCTGCGTCGTCTTCTTTCATGGCGGCATGTGGATGACCGACAACATCATCGACTTGATTGCATGGGCACTGCAACTCAACAGCATCGGTGTCGCCTGCCTCATCCCCGAATACCGCACGCGCGAGAAATACGAAGTCCACGCCCAAGACATGCTACAGGATGCCCAAGACATGTGGCAATGGATTTCGCGCAATGCCTCCGTCTTGGGGATTGACCCAACCAACATCACACTTGCAGGTGCTGATGTCGGTGCCTTGATGGCACTACATGCGGGCATGCCCATGAAACCTAAAAAAAGATGGTGGAGACCCTTTCATCAAGACTACTTCCAACCCAACGTCCCTGCGGCACTCGCCATCTTCCGAGCCGTCATTGATGTCAGCACGCCAGAATCGCAAGTCCTCAACATCCTTGAAGAAATGCGCGACTACGAATCCATCAACCCCATCAACAGGCTCAGCGACAAGCTGCCCCCCATCTTCATCGCCCACGGGGCACAAGACTTACTGCAAGACGTCGAGACGAGCGACTGGTTCTGCCATGAGTGGAAACACGCGGGCAACAAAGCCGATTTGTTCGTTCACCCCACCATTGACCACACCTTGATGAACTTCCACGTCAACCCCACGGCCTTTGAGCAAATGCAAATCAGCTGGCAACACTTCATGACCGAACTGGGGCTCTGGGCAGAATCAGACACCGCGGGGCAAGCCTTGATGTCGTAAAATCTGCGCACCTTGGACAAGCTGCAAAATGAGCAGCATTCCAAATTTGTGATTGACACAGTGCCTTAAGCCTGCTATAAAACCCTCGTTAATCCCATGCAATTAGAATATTTCCCAGCTCTCTTGCAAGCCATCGCAGGTTTTGGCTTCGCCGGTATGATTATTGTCCTGAGTGTCCTCTTTGGTCGTCGTGCCAAAAGTCGCGAAGCAGCAAGCATTCCCTATGAATGTGGTGTCGTGCCCGAAACCGATGGGGCTCCACGCTATTTCTCCATCAAATTCTACTTGGTGGCCATTCTCTTCCTCATCTTCGACTTGGAAGTCATCTTCCTCTACCCATGGGCGGTTGAATTCAAATCTTTGGTCATGCACAACCCAGAGGCTTTCGCCTCCATGGCGGCCTTCCTCGGTGTGCTCTTCATCGCCTACCTCTATGCCGTTGCCAAGGGCGTCATCCATTGGCACCGCAACCCAAGCGTTGACAAGTAAACACAACAAATCTCCCTTCGAGCTGTCACAAACTAGTGCACAGCTCTTTTTTTATCCTAAGCTCTACTAACTGAAACATATGTCTCATCACTACGCGCTCATTCTCGCAGGCGGCAGCGGCACCCGCTTTTGGCCACTCTCTCGCAACAGCAAGCCCAAGCAACTGTTGACCTTTGATGCCAAGGGCAGCATGCTTCAACAAGCCATCGCACGCATCAGCTCCTTCATCCCACAAGAGCGCATCATCATCCTCACCAATCAAATTCAGCTGGATGAGGTACGCCTGCAAGCCCCCCAAATCCCAGCGGAAAACATCATCGCAGAGCCAGCTCGCCGTGACACCGCACCAGCTGTTGCCCTCGGCATTGCCCTTATCGCCAAACGCGACCCCAAGGCCAATATGATTATTGTGCCCAGCGATTCGCTCATCCTCGATGACTGCGCCTTCAAATCCCTCGCCAGCGAAGCCCTTGATTTGGCCAGCCAAGAACCAGCCCTCATCACCATCGGCATCAAACCCACATGGCCCTGCCCCAGCTATGGCTACGTGGAATGCGGTGAGCGACTCGACGACAAGGGACTACAATTCAACTGCCACAAGGTACAACGCTTCCGTGAAAAACCCAGCAGTGAGAAGGCTCAGGAATACTTGAATCAAGGAAACTTCACATGGAATGCAGGCATATTCATTTGGAATGTCGAGCACGTCCGCAAAGAACTCAGCGAGCACACACCACAGCTTGCCGACTTCATCACCCGCCTGACGGAGAATAACGACACGCCCGCCTTCATCCTTGACGAATTCCCCAAACTGACCCCCATTTCCATCGACTTTGCCCTGATGGAAAAAACACAAAACGTCCTCAATTTTGAGGCTAACTTTGACTGGGACGACGTCGGCTCATGGATTTCCTTGAGCAAGTACATGCCACAAGATGAAAACAACAACGCCTGCAACAGCAGCACAAGCAGCATTGATGCCAGCGGCAACATCGCCTACACCACCCAAGGCAAGCGCATCGCCCTACTCGGGGTAGACGACCTCATCATCGTCGATACAGAGGATGCCATCCTCATCGCCCGCAAGGACAGAGCAGACGACATCAAGAAGATTGTCGATATGCTACCACCAGAACTCACCTAAAAAACGAAGACATGCACCCCGCACTCGGTATCGATTTTGGCATGGCGCGCATCGGCATTGCTGCGACAGACCCCATGGGCATCCTCGCGCACCCCGTCGAAAGCATCCACCTTGCCAAGACCGAACCGCTTGAGCGCATCGCCCAACTGGTGCAAGAGCGCGGCATCCGCACCCTCGTGCTCGGGCTCCCCCTGCGTCTCGACGGCACCAAGGGCAGTGCCTGCGAGAAGGTCGAGGCCTTCGGCTGCAAGCTTGCCGCCCACATCCCCCACATCCCCCTCGTCTATGTCGATGAATTTTTAACCACGACCAAGGCGCAGGAAAAACTGCATCAAGCGGGGAAAAAAGCTAAAAACTTCAAACCCATCATCGACCAAGCAGCAGCGGTCGAAATCCTAAATAATTGGTTAGAGGAACAAGGCGAACTCACCCCTTTTTACCCAGGTGATTTCACCTAAATCAGGCGAAAAAATCACGAAAAATAAAAATCGTTCTTTTTGTGCCAAAAAAACACAAAAGATACTTGCATCTATAAATTTCTGGTGCTAGAATCCTTCTACTTCAAGCCACCTAAAACGGATGGCTTGCGTCAGCATTTACCAACACTAAAATCATGTCCTTGGAATCATTTTTCAGTCCGAAGAGTATCGCCGTCGTCGGCGTATCCGATAGCCCATCCAAACTGGGTGCCGTCGTTTTCAACAACATCATCGAAGCAGGTTTCGAAGGTGACCTCTTCGGCATCAACCCGAAGCTTGGTGGTCAAAAGCTGATGGGTAAGGATTGCTTTGCTAAGCTCGAAGATGTCCCCAAGGCATTGGATTTGGTCGTCATCCTCGTTCCCGCACGCTTCACGGAACCCGTCATTGACTCCTGCGTCAACCTCAAGGTCAAGAACATCTCCATCATCACCGCTGGTTTTGGTGAAGTAGGTGAAAAGGAACTTGAAGAACGCATCGCCAACAAGTGCATGGATGCTGGCATCAACGTACTGGGACCAAACTGCATGGGCCACATCAACACCTATGCCAAGCTTAACGCCACCTTTGCTGACGGCACACCTGCTCAAGGTAATGTTGCCTTCATCTCCCAATCTGGTGCTTACTGCTCTGCCATGATGGACTGGGCAGCTGGTAAGGGCATCGGCTTCTCCCACTTCATCTCCATCGGCAACAAAGCCGTCATGGGCGAAGACAAGCTTCTCAACGCCATGAAGGACGACCCCAACACAACAGCCTTCGTCTTCTACCTTGAATCCCTCAAGAATGGTAAAGAATTCCTCTCCGTCATTAAGGAAGTATCCAACACCAAGCCATGCGTCATCATGGAACCTGGTAAGAGCTCCAAGGCTCAAGCCGCTTCCCTGTCTCACACAGGCTCCTTGGCACCTAACTACCGCGTGCTCGAAATCGCCCTGCAAGGTGCAGGCGCCATCCAAGCCTACAACGGTCGTGAACTCTTCAGCCTCTTGGAAGTCCTTCAATATTGCAGCCACAATGAATTTGATGGCAAGCTCGCCGTCCTCACCAATGCTGGTGGCGTAGGTGTTCTCACCTCCGACCTTTGCGAAGATGCAGGTCTTGACCTCGCTCGTCCATCTGACGAAACACGCGCTAAGCTCGCAGAAGTTCTGACCGCAGAAGCAGCCCTCGGCAACCCAATCGACGTTGTTGGTGATGCTGGTGCTGACCGCTACGAAAACGCCCTTCGTGTCCTCTGCGAAAGCGGTGAATACAAGAACATCATCGTTCTGCTTACCCCACAACGCGTCACCGACAGCATGGGCACAGCCGAAGCCATCATCAAGATGGCTAAGCAATACAAGAACATCAACATCTTCAGCGTCTTCCAAGGCGGTCACAGCGTTGTTGAAGCATGCACACTCCTCAACGACAACCACATGCTCACTTACGAGTACCCAACAGACTGCGTACGTCTGCTCGGTCTGCTCAAGGCACAAATGGCCTACCGTGGCAAGGAACTCCTCACCCTCGAAGCGAAGGAAGTACCAGCTGCCATCAAGAGCCAAATCACCGCAGCCAAGGACGCAGGTCTGGCATCCCTTCCACAAGACACCGTCAACGCCCTCATGGACCACTACGGTTTGGACTATCCTAAGTGCGGCAACTTCACCGACAAGGAAAGCGCTTTGGAATTCTGCAAGGGCATCTTCCCCAAGCCGCTCGTTCTCAAGCTCTCTGCCCCTGATGCATTGCACAAGACAGAGATGAAGGGCATCTACCTCAACATCAACGACGAGCACAGCTTCACCTCCGCATGGAACAGCCTCTGGCAGTCCATCGAGAAGTTCTCCCTCAAGGGCGCTTCCGTCTTGATTCAAGAAATGATCACCGGTGCTACCGAAACCATCATTGGCGTCAACTCCGATGACAACTTTGGTCGCGTGATGGTCTTTGGTACAGGTGGTGTTTACACCGAAGTCATGCGCGACACCGCCATGCGCATCCTGCCTACTAATGACTTTGATGCTATGATTAAGGAAACGAAGGTTGGCACCATCCTCAACGGTGTACGTGGTCAAGAGCCCAAGGCTGTTGGCGCATTGGCAGACACCCTTGCCAAGGTACAACAACTCGTTACCGACATCCCAGAAATCACCTCCATCGACGGTAACCCTGTCCTCGTGACAGCTGACCGCGCTGTTGTGGTTGACTTCAAGATGATTCTTAAGTAAGCGATTTCGCAAACCATCTTTTCAACAGGCACCTCGATTGGGGTGCCTGTTTTGTTTATTTTTAGCGAAGCACGCTTTAAGCGTGACCTCGCTGACTTGATTTGTTATACTCAGCAGGTACAAGACGAAGATGAATACTTCAGACTTTCTAGTAATTGGCAGCGGTGTCGCTGGGCTTAGCTTTGCCCTTCGTGCCGCTCAACACGGTAAGGTAATCGTTCTTTGCAAGGATGATTTTTTTGAAACGAGCTCGGCTAAAGCTCAGGGCGGCATTGCCGCTGTGACCGATAACACCGACTGCTTTGAGGACCACGTCAAAGACACGCTCATCGCGGGTGCGGGCCTCTGCAACGAAGAGGCTGTCCGCCACATTGTGGAGGAAGGGCCCCAAGCCATCGAAGAACTGCTCAACTGGGGCGTTGATTTTGACCTTGATGATGAGGGTGAATTCTGCCTCGGTCGCGAAGGTGGTCACGGCCGCCGCCGCATCCTCCATGCCAAGGATACGACTGGTCTTGAAATGAGCACCAAGTTGCTCCACTGTGCCCAGCAGCACCCCAACATTGAGCTGCTGCCCTACCGCACTGCCATCGACCTCATCACCACCGCTAAACTTGGTTGCGTGACCGAAGACCGCGTCTTGGGTGCCTATGTTCTCAACTCTCAAACGAGCAAGGTTGAAATTTTCCGTAGTGACCGCATCTTGTTAGCTACTGGTGGCACAGGTCGTGTTTACCAATACACCACCAACCCCACCACAGCCACGGGCGACGGTGTGGTCATGGCTTGGCGCGCAGGTGCCAACATCTCCAACATGGAGTTTGTCCAATTCCACCCCACCACCTTCTACAACCCCAAGGGTTCTAACCGTGGTGGACTCACCTTCCTCATCTCCGAAGCCGTTCGTGGCGAAGGTGCTATTTTACGCGACCCCGATGGGCAAGAATTCATGCAAAAGTACGATGAACGCCTCTGCCTCGCCCCGCGCGACATTGTAGCACGCGCCATCAACAGCGAAATTTTGCGCACAGGTCACCCCTGCATGTACCTCGATATGCGCCACAAGCCCAAGGGCTTCATGAAGGAGCACTTCCCCAACATTTACGAGACCTGTCTGGAGTACGGCATTGATGCAGAAAAGGACATGATACCTGTCGTTCCCAGTGCCCACTACCAATGTGGTGGTGTTCAGACCGATGTTAACGGACAAACAAGCTTGCGCGGTCTCTTTGCCGCTGGCGAGGTGGGCTGCACAGGGCTTCATGGTGCGAACCGTCTTGCCAGCAACTCCTTGCTGGAATGTGTCGTCATCTCTCGCCGCGCGATTGACACCATGCTCACCCGACTCCCCCTCGCCCACCAGATGGAGACCTACCCGATCCCCGAGTGGGTACAAGGTGCAAAGGCCGAGCGCGATGACCTCGCCATCCTCTACCATTGCTGGGATGAAATCCGCCGAACCATGACCGACTACGTCAGCATCGTACGTACCGACCACCGATTGCAACGTGCCGCAACACGCCTGCGCAACATCAATCGTGAAATCAATGAGTACTACTGGGGCTACCGCCTGACGCCAGAAATTCTCGATCTGCGCAACCTTGCACTGACCGCATCCCTGATTGTGGACTGCGCCATCCGTCGCCAAGAGTCCCGTGGTCTGCACTACACCCTCGATCACCCCGACAAACTGCCAACAGCGCAAGATAACATCATCCACAACTGGTAATCATGCGCCTACTCAAGCCTTCCATCATCTTAGCCCTGCTCGCCATCTGCACCCCCATGGGTACAGCGGCAACACCTGAGGCCATTGCACGATGGAAAGCCCAGCAAGCCGCGCAGCAGCAAGCCCGCAGTGAGAGTAAGAGCAAACTTATCCCCAAGCTCAGCGCGGGGGCTCAACGAGCCCAGTTGATTGAGGCCTCGAAAGCGGCAGGCCCCATCAAACCCAGCATCGACCAGAGCAGGCGTCAAAACTTCCCCGACCCCAAGAAGTTAAACATGAAGCCGCGCGCAGGTGCCTACCCATGGCACTTCGACATCACGGCAACCTACTTTTACATTGGGGAACTCCCCTCCCAAAACAACCCCACCCCCAACACCAAAAGCAGCTGGGACAGCGCGTGGAACCAAAATTACGGTGGCTTTGATGACCCCGACCGCAGCAAACGCTGCCCCGTCCGATTCATCCCCAAGGCCTTCATCCCACGCCTCAACCCCTTCTACATCGCCCTACCCTACAATGATATTGAGAAGGGTGGCCCCAAGCCCGAGGCACCGCGCGTCATCCCATGGTACAAGCGCGACAAACGCGGCAAGTACGATTCCGTCTGCCGTGGCATGTGGGTACAAATTTATTACAAAGGGCGCTACTGCTTCGCCCAGTGGGAGGACTGCGGACCCTTCGTGACAGATGACTGGCAATACGTCTTTAAAAACGCTCGCCCAAAAAATCACTCCAACAAAGCAGCGGGTATCGACATCTCCCCAGCTGTGCGTGACTACTTGGGTATCCCCGGTGGCATGGCCAAGGTGCATTGGCGCTTTGTGGAGTTCCCCCTTGTCCCCGGTGGCCCATGGGCAAAATTCGGTATTGATAACCCCTTCCGCAATGCTAGCTTGCCCAAAGCCGTTCAGAAATACCAATATCAAAAGCTCAAGCAACGCTAAGCTACCCTTCTCCTTTTATGTTTCGCAACCTTTTATTCGACTGGTCAGGCACACTTTGTGATGACCTTGCCCTAACGCTGGAAGCCACCAACTACGTCTTGGCGCAGTACAATCGCCCTGCCCTGAGCCGCGAGGAATTCCGCAATGAATTTCAGCTCCCCTACCCCACCTATTACGAGTGGAAGGTGCCAGAAGCGAGACTGGAAGAGCTTGAAGCACACTACCGCTTCGCCTTTGACCGCGCCCTCAACAATGTCACCGCCCTGCCCTATGCTCGCGAGTTTATGAACTTCTGCAAGGGTCGCGGCATCCGCTGCTTCGCCCTGACCAGTATGGACCCCAAGGCCTTTGATGAGCAGAGCGAACAGCTGCAATTCAAGGAATACTTCGAGGACATCCACTCCGGCATTCGCGATAAGGAAAGCCACATCCACCTGCTCATGGCGCAGCACGGGCTCAAGCCCGAGGAGACCGCCATGATTGGTGACATGCAGCACGACATGAATGCCGCTCACTGTGCTGGCATCACGGGCATCGGTGTGCTGACGGGCTACAACAATCCCCAGCAACTAGCCGAATCCGCCCCGCACATTACCGTCCCCAACCTTTCCGCCCTGCAGGGGCTCTTGGAGCGCAAGCCCGCCCCCAAGCAAGACCGCATCATGCTCAAGGGGCTGGACATCACATGCCACATCGGTGTTCCCGCTGAAGAGCGAGCCACAGAACAGCGACTGACGATTGATGTCTCCCTCGTCCCCAATGCCCCCTTTGCTGCCATGGGAGAAGACATCTCCAAAACGGTGGACTACTACCAACTCTCCCTTCGTCTTGAGCAAATCGCCAAGGAGCGCCCCACCCACCTGCTCGAAAACCTAGCCCACCGCATGGCGCAATGCTGCGTGCAAGAATTCGGTGCCATGGAGGCAAGTATTAAAATACACAAATTCATCCTGCCTAATACACTCTACTCAGCGGTCAGCACGACAGCGTACAGAAAATAGCAAAAAAATCCAAACTCGTCGCGCCAATGGCACGATTCTTGCTTGATTTTCTATCACAAAAAGCGTAAAAAAAACTATTGCAATTCCTGTTGCGAGTTTTTTGTTATGAAATTTTTACCCTCATTTCTACTCAGTATAGGCGCCATCGGCACGGCTGTGGCCCAAATGCCAGGAGCCGCGCTCCAAACAGTCCAAGTCGAAAAGGTTACGACTGGCACCGACAAGATTGAGCGCCGAAGCATCGGCTTGATGGAGCCCATCAATACAGTTCTCGTCCGCACCGCAGTCGAAGGCTACTTGATTGAATGCGCTGCTGAAGAAGGCCGCGTTGTGAAGAAGGGCGACCTACTCTTCCGCATTGACCCAACGCGCTACCAAGCAACGGTGGATCAAGCACAGGCGACACTCGATCAGATTGATGCCAAAATGATTTATGCGCAAAGCCGCTACGACCGTTTGAAGACCTTGGTCGATGTGCAAGCGACATCGAAGGAAGATAAGGAAACCGCCTTCACTCAGCTCGAAGAGCTGAAAGCCACCAAGATGGAGGCCGAAGCCACGCTTACCCAAGCCAAAAAAGATTTGGAGGACTGCACAATTACAGCAGCTATTTCGGGGCGCCTCGGCAGTTTTGACTCCAAGGCGGGCAACTACATCAACCGTGGCAGCAAGTTGGCTACCATCATGCAAATTGACCCTATTTATGTTCGATTCCCGCTTAGCCAAAGCGATGTGATGGGTGTTTTCCGTGGACCTAAAGACATTCCCGATGCGACAAGTATCCGCCTTAAAACAGCAGATGGCAGTGACTACCTTGACATCGGCAAAATCGCAGTTGTCGATAACCAGTTGGAAGGTGCGACCGATAGCTACACCCTTTGGGCACAATTCCCTAACAAGGACAGCCGCCTGACTCCCTTGGGAATTGGGGCTCTCTTTATCTCGCTCAATGACCAGACAGAAGTTTGCATGATGCCGCTCACGGCTGTTCACTACGACCAAAATGGTGCCTACTGCTATGTTCTTGATGAGCAAAACACGGTTTCCAAGCGCAACATCGTGATTGGAGCCATTCAAGGTCGTATGCAAACTGTTTATAGTGGAGTTAATGTCGGTGAAATCGTCATCTCCGACGGTGCCCACAAAACCCGCGCTGGCGATTCCGTCAATCCAGCCTTAAGTGAACCATCCACAGATACAAAAAGTGATGCCCCTATTGCTGACGAAACAGCTACCTTTGTCACCTTGGCGACAGTGGGAATCATGCAAGATAACACCGTTTTGACCAGCCAAGGTGGGCGTGTCGAAAGCATTCGCACCGTGGATATCACCCCTCAAGTTCAAGGTGAGTTGGAAGAACCTCAATTCACCGAAGGTGCACGTGTTGAAGAAGGCGAAATCCTCTTCCAAATCGATACCACGCGCTACCAAGCTGCCTATAACGCGCAAAAAGCACGCGTTGACCAGTTGGATGTCAAAATCAAAGATGCGCAAAGCAAATTTGAACGCCAAGAGTACCTTGTCCAACGTAGCGCATCCAGCCAAGATGACTTGGAAGCAGCCAAGTCCAACTTACTCGATTTGCAGGCACAAAAAAGAGCGGCCGAAGCACTGCTTGTCATTGCCCAAGATGACCTCGACCGATGCACCATCAAGGCACCGATGGAAGCTCTAATGGGGCGTACCTTAGCCACGGGGGGTAACTACATCACCACTTCCGCCTCCATCGCGACCTTGGTGCAACTCAGCCCCATTCATGTTCGTTTCTCGCTGAGTGAGAATGAAATCCTCTCCCAATACGGCAATACAGCGCGCATGATTGAGGAGGCCGAAATCAAACTCATCACGGCAACGGGTGAAGAATTGCCCACCACGGGCAGCATTGCCTTTGTCGACAACTACATCCACACAGGCACGGACACGCAAAACTGCTGGGCCATCTTCCCTAACAAGAGCAAAAAGCTTCAACCGGGTGGTGTTGTTACCGTTCAAATTCGCCGTAAGGCTGACGTTAAGGTCTTATCCATCCCCAGCGCAGCCCTCTTAAGCGACAACGCGGGTCGTTATGCCTACATCATGGAAGATGGTCGCGCTATCATGAAGCGTGTCTTATCGGGCACCGTGACCGAGGAGGGGCTCGTCCCCATCTACTACGGTTTAGAAGAAGGGCAAAAGGTGCTCACGAGCAACCAAATGAAACTCGTCAGCGGCAGCCCCATCACCACGGAAAAAACAGCATCCGCCCAATAATCATTTAACACCTCACGATTATGTTATCACAATTCTTTATCAAACGCCCTAAATTCGCCTTCGTCATCTCCATCTTGATGATGCTTGCAGGTACCATCTGCCTCACGGGCATGCCTATTGCCGAATATCCAGAGGTTTCCCCCCCCAGTATCCGCGTCAACATGACCTACTCGGGTGCTAGCCCCGAAGAAGTAGCGGAAACAGTGGCCGCACCTATTGAAGAACAGCTCATCGGCATGGATGATTTGGAGTACTTTAGCTCCAGCTGTACCGCAGATGGTGGTTACAGCCTTGGTCTCGTCTTCAAGTCTGGCAGTAACGACGACATGGCGATGATCAACGTCTCCAACGCCGTTAAAGCCGTTGAATCTAAACTACCAGCGGAAGTTAAAGCAACGGGTTACACCGTGAGTAAAAAGTCTAGTGACACCCTTTGCTTCATGAGCTTTACGGTGGATGAGAACAAGATGAGCGTCTTGGAACTCTCCAACTGGCTGCGCATGAACGTGAAGGACCGCGTTGGTCAGATTGACGGTGTTTCCGGTGTGGACATCATCCCCAACCGCAGCTACTCCATGCGTGTTTGGATGAACACCACCCGCATGAGCGCGCTCAACATCACCCCAAGTGATGTATCTGCTGCCATCAGCGCCCAAAACTTGCAAGCTGCAGCTGGCTCCGTAGGTTCGGAAGATGAGCTGTCCTACGCCACCTATAAAGTGACCGCCACAGGCCGACTTAAGACGGAAGAGGAATTTGGCGACATCATCGTCAAGCGCGGTGAAGCGGGTCACATCACCCGACTGAAGGATATCGCCACCATTGAACTGGGGGCTGAGTACAATAACGGATACTCCCGACTCAACGGTGAAAATGTGATTAGCATGGCTGTTAGCCGTAACAATGAGGCAAACGCCCTTGCTACAGTAGACGCTGTGCGCGCGGAAGTTGATACCATTGCAAAAACCTTCCCCGAAGGGATGGCGTGGCAGATGTCCTACGACCCCACCCTCTCCATTATCGCAACGATGGAAGAAATTGCTTTCACCCTCGTCCTTGCGCTGAGCTTGGTTGCGCTGATTACCTTCGCCTTCCTGCAAGACTGGCGCGCCACCATCATCCCCATCATCACCATCCCCATCTCCCTGCTTGGGGCCTTTGTTGTCATCAGCTCCCTTGGCTACAGCATCAACATCTTGACGATGTTCGGTCTGATTCTGGTCATCGGCTCGCTGGTGGATGACGCCATCGTCGTGGTGGAAAACGTCATGAGTATCATGGAAAAGGAAGGGTTAAGCGCACGCGAAGCCACCGTCAAATCCATGAAGCAAATCACGGGTGCGATTTTGGCAACGACTTTGGTGACAATGGCTGTGTACGTCCCTATCGCCTTCTACGGTGGCATGGTGGGCATCATTTACACCCAGTTCTCCGTGACCATGTGTATTGCCTTGATGTTCTCGACATTCAATGCCCTTACCCTCTCCCCTGCCCTCTGCGCACTCTTGCTGCGCACGCCTGCGGAAAAGAAGAAGAGCCGCATGACCAAACTTTTGGGCTTCGTCTTCTGGCCCTTCAACTTCCTGCTTGAACTCTTCCGCAAGATTTACCTCGCAGGTTGCCGCATCCTCGTCAACAACGCTTGGCTCACCATCCTCGTCTTCCTCGGCATCGTCGGTGCCAACTACACCTACTTTAACGGACTGCCAGCCTCCGTCATGGAGAGCATCACGGGAGGACCCATGACCGCTGAGCAAAAGATGGAGTTCAAAATCAAGAAGATGCAGGAAGATGCCAACAAGCATGGTCGTATTTCCCTCAAGCCTACCAACCTCATCTTCCCACAGGGCTTAAACAGCTCCATGATTCCAACGGAAGATAAGGGCGCCGTCTTCGTGATGATTTCCATGGAAGGATCGGCAACCGCAAAGCAGCGTACAGACAAAGCTCTTCAAATGATTGAAGAACGCATCAAAAATATTTCAGGTGTCAAAACTCTGATGGTAACAAGTGGTTACAGTTTCACGGGCGGTAGCGGTGAAAACAATGGTATGGCCATTGTCATGCTTGACCCGTGGGACGAACGCACCACACCCGATTTGCATGTGACTGCTATTGCTCAAGCCATTAACGCAGCTTGCGCCGATATCCCAAGCGCAAGCATCATGGCTGTTACGCCTCCTTCAATTCAAGGCTTGGGTATGACGGGTGGTATCTCCATGGTGCTTCAAGCATCAGGTGATGTTGCCCCCATCGACCTTGGTAACATGGTCAAGGAAGTATGCGCCCGACTGCTCAAGCACGATGACATGGTCGTCATGGCGCGTTCTGAATACAACGCGGAGACCCCAGAAATCCGCCTTGAAATCAACCGTGAAAAGGCACAGTCACTCGACATCCCCGTCAACACCATCTTCAACACCCTGCAAAGTGTAATGGCGTCAACCTATGTCAACGACTTTACCCTGAATGGCTTCAGTTTCAAAGTCAAGATTCAAGGTACAGCTAATGACCGACGCACGGCCGAGGACATCCTCAACGTCATGGTTCGCAGCGAGAGCGGTCACATGGTGCCACTCAGCGCTGTCTGCACCCTCTCCTACCGACTGGGACCAACCAGCTACAGTCGTTTCGAGCAGCTGATGAGTGCCGATATCACCGTCATGGGTAACCCAAGTGCTGGCTCTGGTCAAGTCATGGAGCTCATCGAAGAAACCGTCAAAGAAATCAATGCCGAAGAACGCGAAAAGAACTCGGGCAAAACATGGTCAGTCGCTTGGAAGGATTTGTCCTATCAAGAACGCCAAAACGAAGGTGGCATGGCGATGATTCTCGCGATGGCTGTTATCTTTGCCTACCTCTTCTTGGTTGCTCAGTACGAAAGCTGGACGACCCCGCTTCCCGTTATGGCCTCGGTCACCGTGGCTACCTTGGGTGCCCTCATGGGTGCGCAACTCTTCGGTCTGACGCTCTCCATCTACGTGCAACTTGGTGTGCTGATGCTCATTGGTCTGTCGGCTAAGAGCGCGATTCTGATGGTCGAGTTCAGCAAGCAAGAGCATGAACTGAACCACACCCGCATTCAAGAAGCCGCCCTCAAGGGTGCCTCCCAACGTTTCCGTGCTGTGTTGATGACGGCTATTTCCTTCATCTTCGGTGTATTCCCCATGGTTCTTGCAACAGGTGCTGGTGCTGCCAGCCGTCAAGAAATTGGTATCACCACCTTCTGCGGCATGACGCTTGCCACCTGCTTTGGTATCTTCATGGTACCCGCACTCTACTCCATCTTCGCCCGCTGCCGCGACTGGACAGCCCGCAAGCTTGGTAAAGAAACACCCTAGTCGCTACGCTCCAATTGGGAATTGGGAATTGGGAATTAAAAGTTAGTGCCCTTACGGGCAGAGATGCAAAGCAAGTTCGCCGCCGCATTTGCTTTGCCCCCTACCATCGGGCGATAGCCCGCTAATGTATAATTCCCCATTCCCAATTCCCAATTCCCCATTGGAGCGCAGCGACTAAGTTCCCTCATTGGAGCGCAGCGACTCGGTCCTTTCTTCTTGAAAGACCTGCCCTAGCCTGCTACAGTAGGGTGCATGATACGACTTTGGCTCAACCCGATTATCCTCACCCTGCTCATTCTGCTTGCTGCTGCGAGCACCTTTGGTTTGTCTCCCCAGTGGGTAGCTTTTGCGGTAGGGCTGGCTGCTGCAGCACTCATTGCCAATGCAACCCTGGCACTCGCCAAAGCCATGACGCAACGCAGCATCTTTACCAACGCCATGTGGACGATTGCCTTCATGGGCATGCTGGGGCTTCAGCTCTCTGGCTCCCTCAATCAAAAGCCCATTAACTTTGATGATGAGTTGTGGAGCTACTACCTGCCCGAAGATAACCAGCAGGAAGCTCTCGCCCTGCTTCGACAAGTAGCCTTTGGTCAAATGGAGCAGCTACCACCGAGCTACGATGCCCAATCGCAAGAAGCGCGAGTGACCCGTTTTGTCGCAGTCGAATATGGCAACAAGTCATTCCTAAAGCACATGCTGCAATCTGGGCTTAGCCCCGAAAGCAAGTTAGATGGCTACAGCTTGCTGTGCAGTGCCATCATTGCGGGGCAAGTGCCCATCGTCGAGCTGCTACTCGACTCGGGCGCACAGGTCAATGTTTTGGGGGATGATGACCTTAGCCCCCTGATGCATGCCGCCATCATGGGCAACATGGACTGCGTAGAATTACTACAAGAAAAAGGCGCCAAATCCGCCATGAAGAATAGAAACGGACTTGACGCCAGAAGCTATGCGCAAAACGGGCGCATGCTTCAACTGTTTGAAAGTTAAACTTTATTAAGCTTCAGCAAGGGCCTTGCCAAAGGCGACACATGCTTCAAGACTTTCATCCTCAGGTTCGAGGTGGCAGATGAGACCTGGTTGAACGAGGGTACCACCAGCGGCAGTGACGCGTTCTTCCCAATCGCGCATCCATTGACCATCACCCCAGTCGTAGGAACCGAAGAGGGCAATCTTCTTACCGGTCAGGTCGGCTTCCATTTCGCTGAAGAAGGGTTCCATCTCGCTGGACTCAAGTTCTTCATCACCCATGGCTGGGCTGCCGAGAACGATGATGTCGCGATCAAGGATGGTAGCAGCACGTGGGTCGCCAGCTTGAATGCTAGTTACGTCGGCGCCTGCAGCTTGGGCAGCATCGGCAATGGCCTCAGCCATGGCTTCGGTGTTGCCCGTCATGCTTGTGTAAATAAGTGCAATATTCATGATGTAAGTTTTCTACAAGTCATCGTCTCAAGCAAATGGGCTGCACCAGTTGAATTGGTGCAGCCCCAGCCGCGCATAGGTTCAGAGTGGAACAGTTCGCTCCTTACCTTGTTTGGCTTCTTTGCTCAGGCCATGCACCTCGCAGTGCCTGAGCAATCCCTTTGCTTATCAGACAGTTCTGACCCTGTTTGAAGTCTTAGAAGGAGTATACAGTTTGTACACCGAAGATGCATTGATCTTGCTTAGCAGCTTGGTCAGCAGCACCGTGGATGTATTGGAAGTGAGGAACAAGCTTAACCGTATCAGTCAATTGAAGGCTGTAAATCACTTCGAGAACGTTTTCGCTGCTACCGATTTCGGAATCGTCATCACAACCAGCTGGCTTGGTGAAGCAGTAAGCGATACCGACAAAGTCGTCTTCGCGGCTGGAGAATGGACGGATGTGTGTACCAAAGCTCAGTTCTGCACCGTTGCCGAGATTGTCGTCACCGCTGAAACCAGCACGGGCGTAAACAGTTACATTGTCGTTGAGGGCGTATTCGATGCTAGCAACGAGACCAACGTTGTAGTCGTATCCAGCATCACCTTCTTGAGCGTCCATGAATGGGTTTACACGGAGTGTTGCATCACCATCAGCGAAGGTGTAACCGTATTCACCAACAAGGGCATAACCACGACCGGAACGGAATGGATTGTAACCAGTTTCAGTGCAGGTGCGGGAGGCTGCGACCATGGCGTAGTTGTCATCATTGATTTGGTATTGAACAACTGTACCGAGGTTGCTATCTACGAGAGGAAGGATGGTGGAGTTAACCAATCCAGAGTTGGTGAAGCTACCGAAGGAGTCGTTAGCGATGCCAACAGCATCAAAGTAGTTGGTCAAGTTGACCATACCGAAGCTAACAGCGAGCTTCTTCTTGTTGTAGTATTGAGTCAAGAGCATTTCTGGAATGGCAACATTGTTAGGTCCCATGATGTCAGCGTGAGGTGCTGTGATGGAACCAGCTGCACCGTTAAAGTCAGCTTCATCATGACGAGAGTCGCGATCCAAAGCAACGCTGATGGAAAGTTCGGTACGGAACCAGAGACCACCGTTCACATTGTCCTTGATGAGGTTTTTAGCAGCTTGACCGTGGAAGAGGTAGTAGGTGCTGTTGTCAGCAGAACTATCCATGCCATTGTTGTTGTTCCAGTAGCCGACGGCCATATCACCAGCGAATTGGAAGCCATACTTTTCGTTAGCAGCAATCTTGTAAGCAGGATCACCGTCTTCTGGAGCGAAGAGGTTTCCATCATAAATGCCGGAGGAAGTAACTTCTTCAGGGCATGGATTAGGAGCAACTGTTGTTGCGGCGCCGGCGAAGGCTGTTGCGGAGGCTGCAAGTGCGATTAGGATTGCTTTTGCTGTTATTTTCATATGATTATGTTTGTTTTTATTGGGTAGTAATTGGAAGGGTTGTCCCCCGCGAACTCATCAGCCCGACGAAAAGCTGAAAAGAACAGTGATGGTTTATAATACAATGGTGATATCGACTGTGCGGGGGAAATTTTTTGGTCAGCTTTACTCCTTAGATATTAGTCAAAGCTAACTATATGATTAAAAAAATATTAATGATTACGAATAATTATATCTACTACGTTTAGTTACTTGATTTAAGATTTCGTTCTCTCTGAAGTTATGTTAGCTTAAAATAACATATAAGTCAAGAAAAAATATAAATAAAAATGTTTTTCTTTCTTTATATTTTTTATTTTTTTGGATGGCGCAGCGATTTTTTACAATCGCTGCGCTATCTGTAACCGTATCGTTATTTTTGATGTTTATCCTTATCGTGGCAGCAGCTTTTACCGGAGCATCCACAGCAGCCTGAGCAAGCACCCTTTTTCTTAGCTCCTAATGCCATGCGTACAATAACAAAGACGACAAAGAGAGCTAGTGGAATCAATATAATGAGATCTTGCCACATGCGCGATATTACTTGCTTAATGTTTCTTCCGAATCATACTTGCGGAACAAGCGGTAGAAGACGAAGGCCGCTAAGAGACAGGCGATACCTGTACCAATGCCAAACTTTTGGGTTGCGCCCCATGTACCGAATTGGAAGACAAGGAAGGCGACGATGTAAGCCCAAACGCACATGTAAGCGATAGCGGCCATGGTCCAAAGTCCACTGTTCATTTCGCGACGGATAGCACCGCAAGCAGCGAAGCAAGGAGCACAGAGCAAGTTGAATAACATGAAGGAGAAGGCGCTGAGCGTGGTGAAGGCACCAGCAGCCTTGATATCGGCAACGATACCACGTGTTTCAGCTTCTTCATCTTCATCTTCTTCCGCTTCCGCGACTTCAGGAAGGGCGGTGTTGAGCGCAGGCTGTGTTGCTTGAAGCAAGCCCATACTCAGTGCGCTAAGTGCATTATACTTAGGCAGCATGGAAGTACGTGGGAATTCTTCTTCTGGGGAAATTTCCTCTTCCTCCTCGCCTGCAACTTCAGGCTCATCAGCAGCAGCACTGCCTGCATAGAGGACACCAAAAGTACCTAAAACCTGTTCCTTAGCCACGAGACCCGTTACAGTAGCCACAGCGGGCTTCCATTCGCCCCAACCGAGTGGAGCAAAGATAGGAGCTACAGCATTACCAGCGACAGCAAGCATGCTCTCTTCGATTTCATCTTCACCAAGGTATTCAAAGCTGCTGTTGTAGCTGCTTGTAGCCCAGATGGTACCGCAGGCAATCACGATAACCGTACCTGCTTTCTTAACGAATGCGGTGCAGCGTTCCATGGAGCGCATGCTGATATTGCTCATGGATGGGACATGGTAGTCAGGCAATTCCATGACGAATGGGGTATAACCACCGCTGAAGGCCTTGGTCTTGCGAAGCATCAGACCACCCAAAATAACAGAACCAATACCAGCAAAGTAGGCGATTGTGGCCACAGTTTCGCTTTGACCGAGCAGCAAACCAATCATCGCAATGATAGGGAGCTTAGCACCACAGGGAACAAAGGTGGTCAGCATGATGGTCATGCGACGGTCTTTTTCATTTTCAATCGTACGGGTTGCCATGACACCAGGGATACCGCAGCCCATGGAAACAAGGAGTGGAATGAAGGATTTACCCGACAGACCAATGGTGCGGAAGATGCGGTCCATCATAAAGGCAACACGTGCCATGTAGCCGCAGTCCTCAAGCAAGGTGAGGAGCATGAAGAGGACAGCCATCTGAGGAAGGAATCCGAGAACGGCACCAACACCACCGACGATACCATCACCAATGAGGCTTTGGACTTGCTCGCTGCAATTGAGTTCCAAGAATCCAAGGCAGCCAATGCCAAAAGAAATCAGGCTCAAGACAAGGAATTTGGCAATATATTCCCTGCGACCGCTACGACCAGAACCACCGAACAAATCCCATTTGAAGGAAGGTGCGGTACGACCATAGTCATTATTCTTCTTTTGCCCTGGGGCAAAGAACATCAAGGCGAGCAGACCCGTATTAGCCGCAAGCAACACATACATCACAATGTTGTGGGCTGCTTCAGGCATTTGAGGGCAAGCGTATTGCAGCAAATAAGGAAGCAGGGCAAGGTAGAGCCAGTTACCGCTAAAGCCTAAGTCGTGCAGACGCTTCATGCTGGCGGGATAGATGATGAACATGCAAAGCAAGGCGCTAAGCAAGGTCACACTTTCCAAGGGGGCAGCAGCGTCACCAATAAAACCAGCAAGCCAGCCACCGACAACGGGACCAAAGACAAAATCATTCGCCCAAGCTGTTCCCCAGTCACCAACAGTCGTGATGGAAATGTAGTAAATGCACCACATGATGGCCGCAAAAATACCCAAACCAAGGACGCGATGAGTCAAAACACGGTCAAGCATGGAGCCATGAGCACGTTCTTCACCAGCCTTGATAACAGTCGCTTTGGCGACTTCCTCAATATGATCGTAGCGTGATGAGGCGAGGATGGATGCCATATCATCACCACATTGCGACTCAATCGATGCAATTTGAGCTTCGATAAGCTCCTTATGCTCATCAGAAACCTGCAACTTTTCAATGATGCGGGCATCGCGTTGAAGCAGCTTACAAACTTGCTCGCGTGTGCAACGCAAATGAGAACGAACTTCTCGAATCGCGGCTTCCAGCGGCTCATTAAAGGTCATGGGCTTAGGATCGCTAGGTAATTCACCTGCGAGCAGCTTCTTCAATTCGATAAGACCTGTACGGCGAAGCGCGCTTACCTCCACAACGGGGCAGCCTAACTCTTCAGACAAATTCTTGATATCAATTTTGTAGCCTCGCTTTGCAGCCACGTCAACCATGTTCAGGGCGACGATGACGGGCAAGCCAAACTCCAACAATTGAGTTGTCAAATAGAGGTTGCGTTCAAGGTTCGTCACATCGACGATATTGAGGATTAGTGTTGGTTCCTCGCTCGTCAAGTATTCATAGGTGCGAACTTCCTCGGGAGAATAGGGAGAAAGGGAATAAATACCTGGAAGGTCAATAATCTCAATGCTATCAGCATCGACCAACTGACCTTTTTTGTATTCAACGGTTACGCCTGGCCAGTTGCCCACGTATTGATTGGAGCCTGTCAGCTCATTGAATAGGGTTGTCTTACCCGAATTTGGGTTACCCAAGAGTGCAATATGTCTTTTCATTTTAGCTAGTACTAACTTTTAAATCAAAAAAATTATCCTACAACAATCTGCTCAGCCTCAGCTTTACGCAGTGAGAGCTCATAGCCTCGGATAGAAATTTCCATTGGGTCACCCAAGGGTGCGAGTTTTAAAATTTGAACTTTTGTGCCCCTCGTCAGCCCCATATCTAGAATCCGCTGGCGTAAAGCACCCTGCCCCATAACATTCGCAATGGTCACAGTGCTACCGACTTTCGACTTATTTAAGGTCGTATTATTGTTATCCTTCATGTGTTAGTAAAATTTAACTTGCCAGACAGATGTTAGCCCCAGCGCACATTTTTGTCAACAAAAATTTCATAATTAGTCGCTCTAACTTATGATACCCTATCATTATCATCAAGCTTGCTTTTGCGAGATGGCGTGTTATACTCGGCAAACAAGCGATGATAAGCGACCAACAGGAACAACTGCGAGCTGATATCTTAGTCAAAAAATTTTGCGCCTATGGATTTCTTAAAAACCTCCGTTTTTTTGAGCCATTCCTCTTTCTCTATCTTCTTTCTAAGAACATCTCTATGGTGGAAATTGGGTTCCTCATTTCCATTCGAGAGCTAAGCATCCAACTCTTCGAAATCCCTTCGGGGCTGATAGCTGACCATTTTGGTCGCAAGAAAGAACTTTGTAGTTGCTTTATTTTCTACATCATCTCATTCATCAGCTTTGCCTTTTGTTTTAACTTTTGGGGAGCTGCTACAGCGATGTTTTTCTTTGGTCTCGGGGAAGCCTTCCGCTCGGGCACCCATAAAGCATTCATATACACCTACCTAGATGTGAATAACTTGCGCAGCGAAAAAACATTCCTATACGGACTGACGCGATCCTACTCCTTGATTGGCACAGCCCTCAGCTCCTTAATCGGCATCGCTATTCTGCTTTGGGTTGAACAGCCATCGGCTCTCTTCCTTTTCGCAGTCATCCCCTACCTTCTAGATTTGCTACTTATTGCAAGCTACCCTAGCTACTTAGATTCTCGGGACTGTAAAAAAAATCAAAGTCTCAACTTCTTTTGTCGCGATTTATTTCATCATTTAAAAGGCAACTTCATGCTCTGGCGACTCCTGCTGGAAGAAGGAATCTATGAAGCCAGCCTCTCTTTCAGCAAAGACATCATTCAACCCCTATTGCAGGTCATCATCCTCTCAAGCGGATTTGTCCTCATTGCCTCCTGCTCCCCCAGTCAAAACCTTAACATTCTTCTAGGGCTCGTCTACGTTCTCTTTAATCTTGCTGCGGCACTTTCATCGCGGAAGGCTTATTGGTTACGCCAACGATTTAGCTGTAGGAATACCCTCTGGCTCATCCACCTCATCACAGGGCTTATCTTTGGATTTATCGCAATCGTCTCCCACGCGTACTTGCCTGTCTGTGCCCTTTACCTGATTCTTTATCTACTGCTCAACCTTCGAAAACCCATCTGGATTGATGAGATTGAAGAACACATCGCCAAAAACTTACGAACATCCGTACTTAGTATTTCATCCCAGCTCAAATCCTTAAGTCTAGCTATTTTGGCGCCAACGCTGACTTGGATTGCTCAACACCACGACTTTCGAAGCATGATGCTGGCTATCGGACTGCTCTTTCTCATGACGCTGCCGCTTTTGCGGACACCGAGACAAGCGAAGTAAGGAGCTAATCAACATAAAGAAACGCAACCCATCCTGATGAATGAGCCGCGTTCACTTAATAAGACTTAGGATGATTTACTTACTTGCTTGATCAATGCCCTTTTCAATTTCTTCAACCATGGTCATGGTTGCGGTAGCACCACCACCGGTGAGGTACCAAATGGCAGGTGTTAATTGAATGATGCAATCATTCTTAGCAGCCTTGGTGCGGGTGACGAGCTTGTTGCTCACCAGCTTGACCGACTTGCTGTCTTGACCAATGGCAATGGAACGGTCAACCACATAAATGATATCGGGATTTTTAAGTGCGATATACTCGTAATTAACTTGTTGTCCGTGATTACCTGTTGTTTTGATATGGGTATCTACTTGCTCAAGTCCAAGGGCATCGTGAACCATGCCGAAGCGGCTTCCTGAACCATAGGCCATGATTTTACCATCGTTCGTAAGCACGACCAAGGCCTTCTTCTTGCTGGCTTTAGCCTTGGCATTGGTGCGGGCGATGGCTGCTTCAATTTTGGTGACAATCGCTTGTGCTGCCTCTTCCTTTTGGAATAGTTGACCAATCAATTTAATGTCGTCGAGTGCTGCGGTCAGGGGTTCTTTGTCCATGCGGTTGATGACGTAGACAGGGGCAATCTTGCTCAACTCATCATAGTAATCAGCTTGGCGTCCAGAAATAATGATGCAATCGGGTTTGAATGCGTTAACGGTTTCTAAATTGAATTGTTTCAGACCACCAACATCGGTGTACTTGGCATCTTTGTACTTGCTGATAAAGGAAGGGCAAAGTTGCTTGGAGAGGGCAATTTCAGCTTCTACACCCAAGGCTTGCATGGTATCCAAGGTAGAATAGTCAAGGACGACCACGCGCTTAGGGGCGATTGGCAATGTGACCGTACCCTTAAGGTGAGTGGCGGTCATTGTTTCTTGAGCATGGGCCATCAGGCTACCTGTCAAGGCCAAAGCGGCCATACTTACAGCGGCGATTATGTTTTTCATTGTTTTGTTTGGTTTGGGTTGATTAATAGGAGATTTTTATTGGTAATAGACACAGAGCTTTTTTCCTTGATAGTCCAAAATATCGATATCGATATCATAAATATCTTTCAACACATCGGAGTTGATGATTTCGTTCACCTGCCCGTGATGTTTCAAGACGCCATCCTTTAAGGCAACGACGTAATCGGCATAGAAGGACACAAAGTTAATATCATGAATCACGATGAAGATTGTTTTATTCTTTTCTTGCACGAGCATTTGCAGCAGCTGCATCACTTTAACCGAGCGACTCATATCGAGGTTATTGAGCGGCTCATCGAGCAGAATGTATTCGGTATCCTGTGCAATCGCCATGGCAATGTAGGCAATTTGTCGCTGCCCACCAGATAGTTCATCCAAATAGCGATGCTTCAATGGTGCAATCCCTGTGTAATCCATGGCCTCCTGAACTATCACTAAATCGTCAGCGCCCAGCTTACCGCCAGAATGGGGGTAACGCCCGAATCTCACCAGTTCCTCAACCGTAAGGCGTGCGGGGGTGTGCAGGCTTTGACCTAAAATGGTCAGGCGTTTTGCGAGTTCTCGGTTATCCCACTGCTTCAATTCTTGGTCATCAATGATAACTTTGCCTGCTGTAGCGGGCAGAAGTCGGCTTACGATGTTAAGAACGGTACTTTTACCCGCCCCATTACTGCCGATAAAGGCGACGACTTGCTTGGTGGGCAGGGTGAGCTCAACGCCATCAAGGACGAGCGTTTCATTGTAAGCCTTAGAGACTTTGTCGAGATGAATCATATTCTTTTAAATTTGAGAATGAGGTAAATAAAGAAGCTACCGCCAGCTAGATTAATCATCACGCTGAGGGGCACTTTAAGGTCAATAAGACGCGTCAGGTACATACCAAAAATCAGAATACAAGCACTGACTAAAATCGTACCGAGCGATAGAATGGAATGGCGATAAGTCGGGAAGATAAGTCGAGCCAAACTCACGACAAGAATACCGAGGAAGGTGACAGGTCCAACCAAGACCGTTGAGGCTGATGTTAAGATAGAAACAGCGACTAGCGTCTTCAAAATCAGCGGCTTGTAATTCACACCTAGCGTGATGGAGTTGGCGCGTCCTAGAATCAAGACATCATACTTCTTAAAATCCTTGATAATCCACAAACTCGTCAAGGCAATGATAAGCGCAGACATGCCGAGCAATTCTAGGTTGATGCAGTCGAAACGAGCAAACATCTTACCCTCGACTATGGCGTATTCGTCTGGGTCAATGAGTACCTGCATGAAGTTTGACATCCCATCAAAGGCAATGCCAAAGACAATACCGATGAGCACCACATAGTAAATACTGTGACCCATCCCCTTAAACATGAAGACGAATATGCCAACCGATGCTAAAATCATGAGGCACAAGCTCATCAAAAATTGGCTGGTGCTGCTCATCATCACGAGCTGATGGCTCCCCCAAAAGTAGATGACGACCGTTTGGATAAAGACGTATAAGTTATCCAAGCCCATGATGCTGGGCGTTAAGATATAATTATTAGTAATCGTTTGAAAAACAAGTGACGACATTCCAACAGCAATGCTGACCAAGATAATAGCAGCCATCGTTTTGAGGCGCAGGGGGATATTATACTGCCAATCCCAAGCCGATGACCAGCACCCCTCGAAGGTGTAATACGAGGCTAAGGCTAGTCCTAGAATAAAGAGGAAGAGAAGCAAGGCGGCAAGAGGCTTCGCCCGTGTGGATGAATTAGGCATAGGACTTTTTATTAAGAAGCATCAAGAGGAAAATAACACTACCAATCACGCTAAGGATAATACCAATAGGGATTTCAGCTGGTGCAAAAATGAGGCGTGATGCCACATCGCAGCTGAGAACCAGCATCGCCCCCAACCAAACAGTATCAAAGAGGGTATTTTTAACCGAATCCCCACGCACCATGCTCACTAAGTTGGGAACAATCAAGCCAATGAAGGGGATGCTGCCAATCGTCACAATAGAAATAGAGGTAATGATGGCAATAATCATTAAGCCCACGCGAACAATGCTATCATGATTTAAGCCCAGCGTAACGGCAATCCCCCGCCCCATGCCTGCAATCGTGAATTTGTCCGAGTAGAAATAGGCGAGTATCATGAAGGGAATACTCAAATAAAGCAAACTCGTTTCATCCTGCGTCACCAATGCAAAGCTACTCTGTAACCACGAGGAGACATTTTGCCCGATATCGTACTGATAGGCAAAGAATGTAGCTACTGCGCTGACGGCCGCACCCAACATCATACCAACGAGCGGAACGATAACGATGTTGCGATGAGGTATTTTATTGATTAAGGTCAGGAAGAGCGACGTACCAATCAATGTGATGACAAAGGCGATGAAGATACGCATCATGGGCGAGGCATCAGGCACACAAAGCATCACCATAACCAAGCCCAAGCGGCACCAATCCATCGTCCCCGCAGTTGTGGGAGAAACAAAGCGATTGCAGGTAATGCACTGCATGATGAGACCTGCCATAGCAAAGCTACTACCCGCCACCAAAATACTTATCAATCGTGGCAAGCGACTAAACATCAGCACGTCAATCTGATAGGGGTCTAAGGAGAATACATCCCAAACCGAAAGCTCAATCACACCGACAAAGAGCGAGAAGAAAGCGCCTAGAATCAAAATCACCCACTGGAAGCAGCGCAGCAGGTAAACCGATGATTGTTTACTGACAAGTCGTCCCGAACTCGCCGCATTGATAAGTAGAGCAAACAGAGACAAAGCCCCTAAACTAACTGCTAGCGCGCAAATCATGGGCAGATTAGACATCACCAAATCGCGAGGGGCGGATTCGCCCAATGTCATGATTTGCCAAATAGAAAAACCTGAAAGACCTTCAAAAAGAATGATGCCAATCGCTAGCAACATCAGAAATCCCAAACCGGCTAATCGGGCAATCGCTTGCCATCGCTCACAGCGCAGACGAGAACAAAGGCAGGCTTGCAACAGCCAGCAAATCAAAAAAATGATGAGGAATCCTACGAAATATTGGCACCGACCCAGTGCCCCGAGTTGATCGAGGTAGCAAACCAAGCCCTCATTCACGATTGAAGTTTCATCGCCAGACAAAAGGCTCCAAATTGACATATCGCTCAAGCACTCAAATAAAATCAAGCAGAAAAATAGCAACAAGCTACGTCCGTGTAACATCCCTAAAAGCATCATTCTATTCCTTAACTATTAGCTAAAACTAACTAACTGAGAGAGAATGTACCCAAGTCGCTGGCTTTTGTCAACCATTAAATCAATAAAGAGCAAAACATCAAACCAGCCAGCGAATACACAAAGCGCCTATTACATGCACTTACAGAGAGCAAGCATGCACAATATGCGACAAAAAACAAAAAAAATCCAAATAAAAGTTGCAATTATAAAATTAGAGGAGTATAACAATCTCCGCCATAGTTAGCCCCGATTAACAATCATGAAAACAACACAAACAATTGCAAGCCTCGCAAGCTTGTTCGTAATCGCAAGCGCACCAGCATTCTCCGCTGATGCTCCTAAGGTCCAAGATGTCCTCTCTGCCTACACGCAGAACGTCGTCATCCCAACCTACAACACGATGGCCACCAACGCTGTCGCATTTGCTAAAGCCGCAAACAAGCTTCAAGCATCCCCATCCGATGCTAACCTTGCCAAGGCAATCGAAGCATGGAAGAAGACCACGACTGCTTGGGAACAAAGCGAAGGTTTCCTCTACGGCCCTGCAGAATTTGCAAGCCTTGACCCAAAGCTTGACTCCTGGCCACTCGACCAAGTTCAACTCGACAGCCTGCTCGCTGTTGTTGCTGAAGGCAAGATTGAAGTTGACGCAGCCTACGTACGTGACTACCTCGGCGCATCCATGCGCGGTTTCCACGCTGCTGAATACCTCATGTTCCGAGATGGTAAAGCACGTGCCGTTGCTAACATGAGCAAGGGTGAAATCGCCTACCTCGCAGCTGTTGCAACAGTTGTCGCTGAAGACTGCATCCAATTGGAAGTTCTCTGGAACGGTTTGGACAGCGTTTCTAGCGCAAAGAAGGCCATCCTTGAAGCTGGTGAAATCGAAAAGGACGGCAACTATGCTTCCGAAATCGCTAATGCAGGTCAAAAGGGAAGCCGCTACGACTCACAAGAAGACGCTATCGAAGAAATCATCGTTGGTTGCGTTGACATCGTGACCGAATTGGCTGGACCTAAGTTCGGTGAACCATTTGAAGCACAAGACAAGAAACTCTTTGAATCCTGGTACAGCTACCGTTCCCTTGATAACACACGCGCTAACATCATCAGCGTTCAAAACACCTACATGGGTGTTGATGCCAAGGGCAACAGCTTCTCCGCACTTGTTGCCGCTAAGAACCCAGCCCTCGACGCTAAGGTCAAGGCATCCTTTGCTAAGGTCTTCAAGTGCATGGACGCCTTTGGTGCTCCTGTCGAACTCAGCCTCTCCAACAAGGCTGCATTCAAGGCTGTTATCGCTGCTTGTGAAGAGCTCTGCGAAAACATCGAAGAAGTGCAAGAAACACTTGTTGGTGAATAAAATAGGACTCTCGTAACACCTATTTTTATAACATTGCTTGCAGGGTCTGGAGTGCCCTGCAAGCCCTTATGCTACACGAAACTCCCCTCGACAGTCATTTGTCCATACCTATCATGAACCCCTTTGTCTATTACACCTCTGGAGCCGCCCTTGCCCTCGTTGCGACTTCAGCCCTCTATTTTTCTGAAAGTAAGGCTGACAATAAAAACGATGTTTCTGTCCCATCATTTGTCCCTGCCTCAACCATTGGAGAGGATGGTAAGTCCTTTCATATACCCATCCCCAAGGCTGCTCTTAAAAGCCCCAAGGATGCAAGCAAGGTGAGTTTCTCTGATATCAAGCCTGAATCGATCACCGCTAGCTGCATTGCTTGCCACATCAATAACGATATTGATTTAAGCCCGCCAGCACTGCGCACGGCAGACGGTAAAAAGGGTCCTGCTTATTACGCTGGCGGTCTGATGGGCACCAGTTTCAACAAATCATCCAAGGCGATGGAGCAACCCAGCCCCGCTGTTATTGAGGCGGGCTTAGAAGATCAGTTCCTTTTGGGTGAAGCCATTTTTGAAGGGATTTATGTTGCTGACCCCCATGTTCCCTTTGGAGGACTGGGACCCACCTACATCAAATCTTCTTGCATCTCTTGCCACCCCGGTTATGGGCGTGCTCGCCGAACCGATCGATTTAAAGAAGAATACGGCAACGGCTACCTCGCCTTTGTTCATAACCCCGATGGTTCCCCCGTCAAAGGCTACACCAAGATGCTGCAACTCCATGCCGTAGCGCCCTTCAAGCCCTATGCGAAAGATGTCACCATTACGTGGAATCAATTTACGGATAAGTACGACAACAAGTACCCTGATGGCACCCCCTATAATCATGGCAAAAAGACAGAGGGCACGCTCATTTACCCAACAGCTGACATCGTTGAACCGCTGATTCCGCTGCCTAAGGACTACCGTGTCTCCTTGGAATCCACCATCGGCATTTACGGCACGGGTCTGCTTGATGCGATTAAAGACGAAGACATTATCGCCGAAGAAAAGCGACAAGCATCCATCCAAGGCCCCGTCAAAGGCAAAGCTGGTGAATGGATTTACGAGCCCTACAGCGGTGAAAAGCGCCTCGGCAAGTTTGACTGGCACTGTGGTCGTGCAACACTTGGTAATGGCCCAGGTGTCAATGGTCTGTGGAATACCACGAACCTGACCCGCGAAGACCGCCCAGAGCTCTACATGACCCAAGAATGGCTTGATAAGCAAAAGGAAATGGGCATCGACGTCAGCTCCTTAACAGAAAAACAAGCTGTCGAGGTCAAACAGACCGACATGGAGGACTTCATGGTTTGGCACCGTGGTCTTGCGGCACCAGCAGCACGCAATCTGGAAGACCCCGAGGTGCAACGCGGACGCAAAATCTTCAACGACATCGGCTGCGCCAGCTGCCATAAGCCAGAGTGGAAGACAGGCGAATACCCCCACATGCCCGCCTACGCCAACCAAATCATCCGCCCCTACACCGACATGCTTCAACATGACATGGGCGAAGAGAACCGAGGTATCGGGCTCACCTACCGTACGCCACCACTCTGGGGTCGTGGACTGATGATCAAGACAGCCGACCACACAGACATGTTCCATGACCTGCGTGCACGCGACTTTGAAGAGGCCATCCTGTGGCACTTTGGCGAATCAGAATTTGCCCGAGAACGCTTCCGTCACCTCCCAGTGGAGGATCGTGAAGCCCTCATCAAATTCATCAAGGCCATTTAAAACAAAACAGCATGACATTAACCCACTCCATCCTTACAGGTAAAGCAGCTTACGAGCAATGCCGCGTTGAAGCGGCGCACTTTGCCATCGACTCTTCCCCCGTTCAGGAATGGATGCTGCAGCTACACGTCACCCAGACGGGCGGCAGCTTCCTCCAGCAATTATGCAGCCTTCGGGATGCTTGGCAGCAATTCCTGCTCGATGAACCCACGGCTCAGCCCGTCTTCACGCGCATCTTCCTGAGCGACTCCGCCAATCAAGAGGCCATCGCCCGCGCGGAATTGCCCGATGACTGCGGGGCACTCTCCATCATCGAGCAGCCACCGCTCGATGGGACGCGCGTCAGCATCCTGCTTTACTTCCAAAGTGGCATCGAACGCAAGATGCCGGATGATGGTGTGCTTTGCTGCCAGCAGGGCAAGTACCAGCATCTCTGGACGGCTTCAGCACGCAAAACGCAGGGTGATGCCCACACACAATGCCGCGAGCTCTTTGAAGACTACAGCAAGCAGCTGGAAGCCCGCAGCGGCAGCCTGTACGACAACTCCATCCGCACTTGGCTCTTCGTGCAGAATGTCGATGTCAACTACGCTGGCGTCGTCACGGGGCGCAATGAGCACTTTGATGTCAAAAATCTCACGAGTGACACCCACTTCATCAGTAGCACAGGCATTCAAGGACGCAGTGCCGACTTCAACGCCCTCGTCCAGCTCGACAGCTATTCGCTGCTGGGTGCAGCGCCTGAGCAAATTCAATTCCTCTACGCCCTCGATAAACTCAACCGCACCAGCGAATACGGGGTGCGCTTTGAGCGCGGAACGGCCGTTCATCTCGATGACCGCACCGCTTGCTACATCTCCGGCACAGCAAGTATCGACCATTTGGGGGAAGTTGTCCACGTGGGCGACATCAAAGCCCAATGCCAACGCATGTGGGAAAACGTTGATGCCCTGCTTGACGAAGCTGGTGCCAGCATGAAGGACAGCATGCACATGATTGTCTACCTGCGTGACATGTCAGACTACGAGCTCATCGCTAGCATGTTTGAAGAACGCTTCCCCGACACACCTAAAACCATCGTATTAGCTCCCGTCTGTCGCCCAACATGGTTGATTGAGATGGAGTGCATTACTTTGACCGCAAACGTGCTAACGCACCAATAAGCAGCAAGGCAACAATGCCAACGCCTATGCTCATGAACGCGGACTCCGACAACTGCGTGGAGCCGTAGGCGTGCATGCCGCTGAGGAAGTAATTGACCCCGAAGTAGGTCATGAGCACCACAAGCATCGCGGCAAGTGAAAGGAAGTTGAAGAGCCACAGTGAGTAAATCTTCTTCATGAAGGAGAGGTGGGTCACCCCAATGTAGGTGATGATGGTGATGAGTGCCCATGTTTCCTTGGGGTCCCAGCCCCAGTAGCGACCCCACGATTCGTTGGCCCAGATGGCACCAAGGTAGCTACCGACGGCCATGAGGGCAAGCCCAAACCAAAGCAAAAGCTCGTTGATGATGCTCAACTCTTGGATGCCGTGGTCGAGTTGCGCATGGGCTTTTTTGCCGCGCAAAATCATGAGCAAGAGGTTGCTCATGCCAATCAGGGCGGCAATGCCAAAGAAGCCGTAGGCGGCAACGATGACCGCGACATGAAACATCAACCACGCGGATTTGAGCACGGGCACCAAGGGGCTGATCTCGGGGTCCATCCACTGCAAGCCCGATACAAAGAGAATCACCCCTGCAAAGATGAGCGATAAGCTGCCCACAAAGGAGGATCGCTTCGACACCAAAATCCCAATCAGGGCACTGACCCAGCCGATGTAGACCATGCTTTCGTAGGAACTGCTCCAAGGGGCATGCCCCGCAATGTACCAACGCAGCCCAATGCCATAGCTCTGGGCGGCAAGTGCCAGCAGAGCTGCGGTGACAAAGCCGACTTGCACCCAGCGAATCCAGCGCGCTTTGCTAAAGAATCGCAGCAGGGATAAGAGGAAGAGCACCCCGCCCGTGATGAAGTAAGCCAGCTTGCAGCGGGGGAAGATGCGGTAGCTGTTGTAGCGAATCTCTGCATCGAGCTTCTCGCGATTGTAGCCAGAGCTCACGCCGATGGCGGATTGATAACTAGCTATCAAATCCAGCATATCCTGCGCTTTTTTGCTATCCCCAGCCTGCAATTCAGCCAAGTAGGCGGGGAAGACGCGTGACACAAAGCTCTGCGCAGCACCGTAGAAGGAGCTCAAATCATCACCCGGTGCGAACCAACGCTGGCGGCTATCGCCTTCGTTGGGGAAAATCTTCATGAGTTGGGCGGAGTACAACTGCCGCCAGATGTTGAGTTTTTCATCCAGCTTGAGAATCTCTTTATCCAACAGCGTGCGCTTGTTCGCTTCCTTTTGATAGATGGCTTGCACATCATCACGCAAGATGTAGCGACCCGAAGCATCAAATAAGTCATTGACCGCAACATGCTTGAGCGGCAATTTGTAACGCGCGTGCACATCGGGGTGTTTGTAGCTGAACAGCGGGATATCCTGCCATTCGCGCGGGTGCAGCCACAGGCTGAGCAAAAATTGCTCGGGATTCATGTCGCCAATTTCCTCTGACCCGTGGAGCTTGCGCAGGGCTTGCGAGGCAAAGCTGTTCATGGGGATGATGCGCCCCTTGTTATCCTGCACGGCCAAGCGTCCGAAGGCCGCGGCCTGTTCCTGTGGTACCGCTTCAAGTTCCCGCGCATCCAAGGCTTGCGTGAAGCTGGGTAAAATCATCATCGCCAAGAGCGACATTTGCGACAGGCGTGCAAATAATTGACCCACGCGACCTTGACGCGCGAAAAGCCCCATCAGCAAACCCAAACCAAGCAGGGCATAGCCCGTGTAGGTGATGCGACGACCGAGCGCATCTTGGTTCACCAGCAAATAACTGCCCCGTTCATCAGGGTCATACTCCATTTGGAAGAGTCGGTAGCCCGCCACATCCAAGGTGTTGTTCATGTAGATGCTCAGCTCGCGCTCGCGCCCTTCGTGATGCAAGGTGATATGGCTCTCGTAGGAGGAGGGGCTGCCCGACCCAGGGTAGCGTTTGAGCTCAAAATCGCGCAGCGTGATGCTGAAGGGCAGCTGCTCGATGGAACCCTCGGGCGCATTGCGCAGCAGCATGCTGGAACTTTGCTGACCTTCTCGCAAATGGATGATACCCTCCTGCCCCATCAAATGCGTCACCAAGGCACCTGCTAAAATGACCAGTATAGAGCCATGAATCAGCAGCATCCCATAGCGTTTCTGCCGCCAATAATGCCCCCTGATAAGGATGGCAAGCACATGGAGGGCAATGCCAGCTTGCAGCAGGATGAAATAGGGGGAAAAATACACCAAATCCTGCGCCAGCTGGGTGCCGTGCAGCTTCTCTAGCCATGTGGCAAGAGCCAATAATAGGGCATAGAGAAGCAGCAGAACAAGGCTTAGATATCGGGAGGCTAAGAATCGCATCATGTTTAGAGTAGACTAACACGAAGGCGCCAAGATGCAAGCCTTGAAGCCGTCATTTGCGAACATAACGGCGGTACAAGCTCAACATCAGCAGGAGGGCAAAGATAGAGGAAACGCCCACTTTGAGCACGGAATCCTCGCCGCATTGAAGTTGCGCCAACTCGGCCTTGACCACATCCCCAAAAAGCAGGTCCAGAACATAGCCAAAGATAAGGGCGCAGCCAGAAATAGAAGCGAGATAGATAGCGATACTCTTCTTGCTGAATACCTTAAGCAAAACCGCGAGGGAAGCGACATTCGTCGCTGGTCCCGCAAAGAGAAAGACAAAAGCAGCACCCGGGGAAAATCCTTTCATCATCAAGCTCAATGCAATGGGGATGGATGCGGTCGAGCAAACATACATGGGGATACCAATGGCAAGGGCTAGTAACATCGCGCACCATGGATTGCTAATCATCTCAAATAAGTCAGCGGGAATCAGCGTCGCGATGAGGGCGGCAATCAGCAAGCCGAGGATAAAATTGACGGTGATTTTATCCAAGAACTCGACAAAAGCAAAGCGGAACATCTCGACACATCGCTCGGCTATCCCCATTTGAGAAGGTGTTTTTTTAGCTTCATGGCTGTGGCAGCAGCAGGATGTTTTGGCTACGGGCTCTTCTTTTTTGCTGTGGCAACAGCAGCAGGATGCTTTTTGCTTCACTTCCTTGTCGAATAATTCCGTCAACAGCCCTGTGATAATCCCCGAGACGAAGGCGGCAAGCGCGCGGTAGATGGCAAAGACGGGTCCCAGCATGCCGTAGCTGGCAATCAGGCTATCAATACCTGTTTGTGGGGTGGATGTCAGAAAGGACATCACCGCCCCTTTGGATGCGCCCTGCTCTCGCAAATAAACCGCCATGGGCACAACCCCGCAGGAGCAAAGCGGCAGGGGAACCCCCACGACAGCCGCCTTGACGGATGATGAGACGGATTTGCCGCCCAGTTGATTCTTAATCCACGCTTCCTTGATGAAAGCATGCAAAAAACCTGTGAATAACAGCCCGATGACCATGTAGAAAGACATGTCAATGAAGAGCTCCTGCAGATTGATGAAATATTGGTACATAAGATGGGTTTAAAGATGTTCGCTGTGTTCTAAGCCGATGTGGTAAAGCGCTTCAACATGCTCGTCATTCAAGCTGTAAAAGACGCGATTGCCGTCCTTCCTGAATTTCACGAGCCGATGCAGACGCAGCTGCCGCAACTGATTGGAGATAGCAGGCTGCGACATCGCCAGCAGAAGTGCCATGTCGTGCACGCAGAGTTCCCCCCGCATGAGGCAGGATAAAATCCGAAGGCGCACAGGCTCACTCAAAGCCTTAAAAATCAGTGCTAGCGAGTCAGCCTTCTCCGTACTCAAGGTCTTACCATGCAGCAGGCGGGCGTTTTCGCAATGAAGGGCGTTCTTGTCGCAAAGCATAACTATATAATAATACCGTGATATTGTTTAAACAAGAAAAATCATGCGCGGGGCATGATTTTTCGTCGATTAGGGCAAATCTGGAATATCTTCACCCTCCTGCTCCGCAGTGGGTTCAGGCAGGGGTGCTGTCATCGTGACGGTGAAATCCTTACCTTCAAGATTCTTCCAAGAATCGCAGGTCATGACCCCCGTCAATTGCCCCTTAGCATCCAAGTTGAGGCGAAGCACGCCATCTTGGGCATCAAAGACCTCGGCCGTGGCTTGGTCGGGGTCGTACTGACCATCGTAGATGTTGACGAGCACGGATACGCCTTCTTCAGGTGTCGAAAGGTCGCAGCGACCCACGATGTCCAAGCTTGCCTCTGGCAAATCGGTATCGTACAAGGTGCCGACAAAGTGGATAGTATTTTCAACCAGCTCGGCCTTGCTGACACGCAGACTCAGCTTACCGAAGCGGGAATCACGCTTCCATTCGCCAGAGAAAACCTGCCCTGTGCTCACAATGCCTTCGTAAAGTTGAGCAGCTTGATAGACTGCCTTTTCCGCAGCTAAGGCCTCATCTTGCTTCGCACGTTCCGCCTCCTGAATAGCGGTCATTCGCTCGGTGTACAAGGCGCGAGCAGCCGATTCACGAGATTCGATATAAGGGGCAGCTTCGGCGTTAAACTTAGCTACACCTTCGCCGATGGTCTTCTGGCGGGCATCCAACCACTCGGGGGTGAACAATTGGATTTCGTCCCCACTTGGCAGGGATGATTCGGGCAGCAAGTCCGCCATGAAATCCAGTTGATGTTCATTATAATCAATCTTGCGCACCTTGACGCCATCGCCCGTGCTGGGTTCCAGCTGAACGCTAAGCACCAGTTCCAGCACATCTCCCGCTTGTCGCATGGGAATGTAGACAGGTCCCTTGGCAAGGGCTTGCAGTGACTTTTCCTGTTCAGATAAGTTGTCTGGCAAGGCCTTGGCATGACGATCTTCATCGCGCATCATTTCGACGGGCATGCCAATTTGCAGCAAGTAGGAGGCATCGGGCATCATGGCCTTGTTGGCGGCCTCATTGATGGACTGGCGCAGGGCATCCAACTCATCGGGCAAATCCTTTTGCATGTAGAGGGATTCCGCAAAGACAAAGGGGATGCGAATATCGACAATGCTTGAGCCATCGGGCTGCTGAACAGCGACAGCATCGTACTTAATTTCCTGCTCCGCACTCTTCAGTTGGGGGAATTTCTTCACGATATCAGCCACGAGCAGGCTAAATCCGCTGTCGGTGGCAGCAGCCAAATCCTGTTGGTACTGCGCCGCCTGCTGCTCTTGCGAGACGGGGGCTTGGCTGGGTACTGCGGTTTTCTCCTCATCGCAGCTGCACAGCAGCAATGTGGAAGAAAGAGCGAGAATGCTTAAATGAGTAGGATGAAGCTTCATGAGTAAACGTAATGAAATGACTACGGATATCATGCCAAGATTATCGCGCTTTGTCAAGGCGTCACTTGCGGGATTAGCCCTTGTTTTCGGAATTTGATTTAAAAAAATCCCATTCCGCCAAGTTGAAGAAGCTGGAAAACTTGATATTGCCGACGCGAGCGCGTGCCACAAACCACAGTTTCCTAAAATTATTGACGCGGTAGCGGTGCTCAAAGACACGATAGCCATCATCCTGCATCTTGACCAAAATGGTATGGTAAATGAGGTTCATCGCCTGCGCGGGGACGAGGGCGGCACGATCTTCGTCGCTCAACTGCTCGTAAAGCTCCTCCGATTCTGCAAAAAACTTATCAGCCAGCGCGGCTTCATAGGCCAAGAGCTGGCGAACGCGATAGCTGAAACGCCCTTCACGAATATCCTCATTGCTCACCCCAAAGAGGGCTAAATCATCCTTGGGCAGGTAAAAGCGGTCGTACTTTTCACAATCCTCGGCCACATCGCGGATGATGTTGACCATCTGCAAGGCATAGCCCAAGGCAATGGCATACTCGCGCGCGGCTGGGCTGGCCCCCATGACGGCCGCGCTGGTGATGCCAACGCAAGAGGCCACCTTGTAGGCGTAGGCCAAGAGCTCCGCTCGCGTTTCTGGCTGCTTGGGTGCGATATCGCCACGGCAACCTTCGATGAGGATTTGCATGGGCTCCAAGTCCAAGCTCATTTCATCAATCAAGCCAGCAACTTCGGCTTCAATGCCCGCTTGCGGCTCCACACTGCCATCAATAATGCCCAACCAGCGATCAAGTGCTGCATGGCGCTCCTCGGGCGTCATACCGGGCTCATCGACAATATCATCCACCAAACGGCAGAAGGCATAGAACTGAGCCATGCGGCGGCGTTTCTCCTCGGGCATGTCAATGAGGGTGAATGCCAAATTGGATTTTGCGTTTTTGGTAATTTGCGTGGACTCAGCCATGATGTCGAAAGCTTAGGTTAAGGAATAATGCCCCAGTGAGAAGTGAAAGGCCAAAGGGTAAAGGCGGCAGGCCCTACCACATTAAACTGTTTCACCGTCCCCCAGTAGCGGGAGTCGAGCGAGTTAATGGTGTTGTCGCCCAAGGCAACATACTCGCGCATGTTAGCGGGGGTCTTAGGATTAGCAAGGGTGCGGGTTTCACCTGCGGGCAAATAAGCCAAGGGTTGAGATTTTTTCAGCAGACCATTGTAGCCCATCTCATTGTAGGGGCTTTGGCGATTCATCACCCGTTGGAAAGTTGCTTCCTTAGCCACCTCGCCATTGATGAAGAGCTGGGGTGTTTGAAGGCAAATTTGGTCACCGGGCAAGGCGGCCAGTCGCTTGATGTAGTGCGTCCCTGCACTTTGGTCGCTCATGGCGGAGCTGCCACCCTTGGTGTTGATACCGCGCGTATCAAAGACAAAGGTCTCGCCTCGCTCTGGCTTGCGGAAGTGGTAGGCCATGCGGTTGACAATAATCATATCCCCCGCATCAGCACGGGCTCGGATGATAGTTTCGCCCGCCTCGAAGGTACCGTAGCTCACACCAAAGGGACCGACGCGGTACTTGCCAACCTCACGCAGGTACTCCATGACGGCACCAGGTGCTGAGGGGACGGTCTCGGTGCTGCCGTCATCAAATTGGATGACCGTCTCCATGAGAAGAAGGTACTTAGGCTGGCTCTTCATGCCGACAATCGTCTTGCGATTATCCGCCACGATATCAACATAGGAGCTCCCCTTGCATACCATGTTGACCATGCGCTCGGCAAGACCTGGCACCTCATCAATAGGATGAACAATGATACCGTTGAGGCTAGGCTGCATCGAGCCTGTTGGGATGCGGAAGGGCTGCGCGTAGTAGCTGCGTATTCCTAAAAAGACAACCATGATCACAAAGATGGATTCCACCATCTCCGCAACGACTGAGCGTTTGAAACCCAAACGCCCCTCACCGCGCATGGTCAGGACTTGAGTCAGGCGTTTGGTATGCTCGGCATCCCAGCGATTGAGGGCTTGGCGCAATTCGGCCAGCGGCTCAGCGAGCTCGGCATAACGCTCCTGCTCAATCTTGTGCTTGAAGTGGTGGAGATAGCGAGATGTCGCAGCAGCGACAGCATGTCCCTCCTTTCGCCACGTGGGGGTAAACCACGCAAACAGGGTATCCAGAATGGCAAAGAAAATACGTTTGATCAGATTCATGATAGGGGGTCGGGACGAAGTTCTGCTATTCTATCCTCTTCAACAGGTCTTGGAAAGCTCAAAATACCCAAGCGGCATCATTTCGACATTTCTTGTGTCGTTGGGGCTGCGGGCTCTTCGTCCGATGCCATCAACTGGGCACCCGAGAAGAAGAGAGCAAACATAAAGATACCTGCGGCGATGCGGTACCAACCGAAGATATTGAGGCTATGCTTCTGCAAGTAGCTCACCAGCCAACGAACAGCGACGACCGCGCTCAACCACGAAGCGATTGTGCCGACGACGATGCCTTGAACACCAATCTCCTGCACCATCGCTTCACCATGCTTCATCGCATCCCAAACCGTAGCGGCAGAGAGCGTGATCAAGCCCAGCAGGAAGCTAAATTCAATGGCGGCCTTGAGGCTGAGCCCCACCATCAAACCACCCAACATGGTGGACAAGCTGCGACTTACACCAGGGCACATCGCAACACATTGCAACAGGCCAACACCCAAGGCCTGCTTGGGGCTTAAGTCCTCCAAATCCACGCCTTGGTCATCCAAGCCCTTGCGCTTGCGCCACCCAGTGAAGAGCAAAATGACGATACCACCCAAAATCCACGTGGTGGCAACTGTCGTGGCATTGAAGAGCAAATCCTTAATAAAACCACCCAAGGTGAGGCCGATGATGACCGCTGGGCAAAAGGCAATCAACAAATTGATGACAAGCTTAAGCCCTGCTGCATCCTTTCCCAGCAAGCCCAAGCACATCTGCTTGACTCGGCTGAAATAGAGCCCCGCCACGGCAATGATGGCACCGCCCTGAATACAGACGGAAAATGCTTTCATCGCATCCGATTCGGGCAAGCCCAAAAAGTACTGCGTAATAATAAGGTGTCCCGTTGAACTAACGGGCAGGTATTCGGTAATTCCCTCAACAATTCCGAGGATGATGGCTTGCAAGATAGTCATAAGAGCCTACATTTTAACCTAAATTGAATTCTTGGTCAATCTTAAAACAAAACGATGGCACAATGGATACAAAAGTAAGTTCAAGATAAGTTCAAGATAAGTTCAAGATAAGTTCAAGATAAGTTCAACTTAAGCTCAAAAAAAGGTTGAAAAAACAGTCTATTTTTGGTATGTATAGAAGGAGAGCGATATCCCTCTAACTCTCTCCTTCTCATGAAAACGGCAGCTTCCTCCAATCGTAAAGGTTTCACCTTAGTTGAACTCTTAGTGGTCATGGTCATCATGGGTGTACTCATGACGATGGCTGCCAATGTCCTACAAGAATCTGGCAAGGGTCGCGGCGTCGATTCGGGCGTGCAACTTCTAGAAAGTCTCGTCCGTGAAGCACGCACAACAGCCATCGGCAACGACACCCCAACCCGCATCATCATCGTGGATGACGAGCGCAACACCCGCGCTGAATCAGGGCACCTGCGCGCCACATCCGTCATGATGTTCCGCAAGACCGACCGCGTGAAGGGGGAATACGATGGCTCTTCCATCGAGCGCAGCGGCAAATGGGTCACCGTCTCAACCTCCGTCATGCCCCCCCAAGTCTACATCAGCCCCTACTACAGCCGTGCGCTTGAATGGACAGATGGTCGCGACACCACCATGATTGGCAAGGACTCCATGCACTTACCCGGTCGTGGCACCACGCGCGTCTACTATATTGAATTTGATGAAAAGGGTCGCTTTGTCTCCCCCATGGCTGACCCCCTCAACCCCACCCGCGCCCAGCGAATCGTTGTCATGAGTGCCCGACGTGGGCAAGGTCGCAAGGCGCACGAGGGCATCCAGCCCCTCCAACTCGACAACAAGGGACGCCCTATCGGTGCAAAGGGCATCGTTCTTTGGCCCAGTGGAGATACCAGCCGCTTGCGCACCCTTGACCAAATCACTCAATAAACATCCCCACCCATTCCCCTTTTATGAATGCCCCCATCCCAACGTTTTCGACGCGCAGAGGTTTCACCATCATGGAGACCATTTTGGCCATTGGTCTCATCGCCATGCTGCTCGGCATCTTCCTCACCCTCTTCCTGCCCGCCAAGGACATGATTCGGGCCGCCATCGCACGTGAAGAATCAGATCGCATCATCAGCGTGCTGAAATCAGAAATGATGACACTGCGCAAAAACGAGCAAGCCCCCGCATCCTCCGCCAAGAGCACCGATAGCAAATTCACCTCGGGCTTCGACAAGGGCTTCAGCTGGTTCAAACGCTCTGTTCGCCCCGGCACATCCATCGTCATCTACACCTATCGCGCGGACTTGAGCAAAGCCCCACGTGCGGATGGCACCTACCCTGCTGTCAAAGTAGGTCGCCAACAGCCCGCTGGCTCCACCGCACTCATTTCCGTCGCTTGCCCCATCACCGACCCCATTCATCGTGATGAGTTCATCCACGCGGTCGGCCCCGTCTTCCTTGTCCGCATGACGCAGCTCATGGAAAACAACAACGGCACCTTTACCCTCGCCAAACGCTCTGGCGTCATCAAGGAGGCCAGCTCTCCAGAGACCTTCGTCTCAAACGAAAAGGATGATGATGCATGGGGTGGCGTTCTCTTCTTCCAAGCGGACTTCTACATCATGACGCCCCCCAGCCCCGCCCGCTACAAGAGGATGACTTGGGAAAAGATGTCCCAGCCCACCTTTACCACCAACATGTCCATCCGCCGATAAGGTGATTTTACCCCCAGCAACTTTGTATCAATCAAGCTATTAAGATGAAAAGCCATCATCCCACCACGCACCCCATCGCCCGCCGCAGCGGTTTCACCTTGTTGGAACTGCTTGTCGCAATGGTCATCACCAGCATGCTGGTCCTCATCATCATGCAGCTGACCTCTAAGGGGCTCGAAATTTGGAAGACCATCACTGACGAAGTGAACACCAGCTCGCGTGCTCGCATTGCCCTACGAACCGTCGCCAACGACATTGAATCCATGCAAGTTCGCCTTGGGGACAACCAAGACCAATGGTTTTTTGCCAAGGGTGATAGTAGGGTGAGCCAATCGCTCAAGGGTCTGCGCATCCCCATGTCCACCCAATGCGTCTTCTTCACCTCCGCCTTTGACCGCAACACAGCCGTGGGCAGCAGCGACAGCTTGCGCTCTAACTACCGCACCGCCCGCTCCCACAACACCGATACCCAAGGGGATGTCAATGCCGTGGGTTACCGCCTGCTCTTCCGCGACCAAATCCTCAACATACCGGGCTCCAGCGCACGCAAAAGCCAAGGCATCTACCCGCTCTTCTCCCTCTATCGCCAACTCATCTCCCCGCGCGAGGCCTACGAAAAGATGCTGGGCAAAGACAACTTGGAAGCAGCCTACAGCTCCTTTGAACGAGATGATGAAAAGCACTTCCTCTGCGAAAACATCATTGAATTCAACCTCATCCTGACCATCGCCTACGCCTCCAACAACAGCAGCTCCCAAGGTCGCGCTGCGTACGAAACAGTCACCGTGCCCGTCATCAGCACCAAGAACTCGCGATCGGATATCGAAATTTTTGGTGATCGCATTCTCGTCAGCAGCAAGAAGCTGGAGAATGGTCACATCACCGCTGCCAACATCTCTGTCACCGTGGTGACGGAAGAAGGCATGGGCGTCATCAACCAAGTGCGCTTGGGACGTCGCCCCGCCCCAAAACTTGACGAATTTTTCCGACGCTACACGCGCACCTACGCACGTCGCGTCAGCCCACCCGCAAGTTTTTAAGCGCCCCCTATTCTTAAGGGGACTTCTAATTTCTCGTCTTAAAGCCATAGCACATTAGAAAAAATCACGCAACAGCCCATCTCGCGAGGTCTTTGGGACGTATTTTGTCCATTTTCTCGTCGAATAGTTACTATACTCCTTCAAAAATGAAAAAAATACGCCCCAAAATCCTCTCGCGATTTTGGGCTGCGAGAAAATAGAAGACTCCCTTATGTTGATGCGTCCCCAAGAGGCCTGCCCTGCACTGCCTCCCCAAGAACTGAAGCTGTGGCTTGACCCACTACCCCGAACGGGCTATCAAAACATGGCGGCTGACGAACTGCTCAGCCGACGACCCGAGGCATGGCTTCGGGTCTACAATTGGTGCCGCCCCACGGTGAGCTTTGGCTACTTTGACACCACGCAAGTAGCCGCCCGAATCTTCCCAGGGGAAGGCATTGAATACATACGACGCTGGACTGGTGGTGGCATTGTCGATCACCGCAAGGGCTACACCTACACCCTGACGCTACCCGCTATCGAAGGCATCATGTACCCCAGCAGCGATGCACTTTACAGCTGGATTCATGGTGCCTTGGTCAAGGCGCTGTGCCAACATGGGGTCGATTGCCAACTCTTGAGCTGCGATGCGCCTGATGGCGGTCGCTCCTGCTGGGCCAGCCCTGTGGTCAGCGATGTCATTGACAACAAGGGGCAAAAACTGGCAGGCGCAGGACAGCGTCGCTACCGAGGTGCCGTGCTGCACCAAGGGCTCATCCAAGAGTGCGAGCCCAGCCAAGGCTGGGAGCAGACGCTCGCCCAAGCCCTGTGCGAGCAGGTCACATCCATCAGCAGCGAAGAACCCTACGAAGGATTTGCTGCGGAATTAAGCGAACTCTGCCATGAAAAATACGAGAGCGAACAATGGAATGATGAAAGCCACGGTCGCCGTGCACCATCCGTCAAATAAGACAGGCTTATGATGACCCCACCCCCCGATAGCTGGAGAACGAATGTCGCTGCTGTCATCATGGATGCAGCTGGGAACATCCTCCTCGCCTCACCCACGCCCGAAGGCAAAAATTGGCACTTCCCGCAAGGTGGTGTCGGGCGAAAAGAAACCCTACTGGCCGCCATGAAGCGCGAAGTGTGGGAAGAAGTCGGTCTCAGCCCCGACTCCTACAAGGTCATCTGCTCCATAGGCGGCTACCGCTATCGCTACAAGGAACAAAACATCAAAAGCGTCCGATGGAAGGGACAAGAGCAGACCTACTACCTCCTCCTCTGCAATGAAGTTAAGCCCGCCATCGACATTGAAAAGACGCCAGAATTTGCGCTCATCAAGTGGTTGCCCTACCGCAAGGTGACGGCCGAGATGTTTGTCGCCTTCAAACGCCCCATCATTGAGCAGGTGCTCGCGACATTCTTCCCCCCCTCCATGCCCATCAAGCAGCTGCAACGGTACCATAACAGCCAGCTGACTCCCTCTCGCTACCGCCTGAAGAGTGGAGAAAAATTTAGTTTTAGCAAAACACCCGCCAACGACTCTAGCCTCTTTGCAGGAAGCAAGGATGCAGCAACTCCCCAGATTCGCGATTTGCTGGCCGACATCTCCCTCTTCCACCGCGCGCTGAGTCGCCAGAAGAAAGGTCGCCTGCTCATCATCTTTGATGGAATGTCCGGTGGGGGCTGCTCCTCCAGCGTGCGACGCCTCGCCAACTGCATGGACCCCTTTGGACTGCGCGTCGAAAGCTTTGCGCAAAAGGACCTCATCGACATGGACGAGTACGACTTCCTACGCCCCTTCTCCATGCGGACTCCTCGATTGGGGCAGGCCGTCGTCTTCGACCACTCGCTCTACGACCTCCTCACGAAACGTTACCTGAGGGGGGAGATGAGCGAAGAAAAATTACGTCTTCGCATGAAGCATTTGGTGCAATTTGAAAGCATGCTTTGCGATGAGGGCACACGCATCATCAAAATTTATCTCCACGTCTCCTACGAAGAGCAGCTGCGTCGCATCGAAAAGCGCCGCAACGACCCCAGCGCACGCCCCGAACACATCAACTTCCATCTACCTAGCTTGGAGGAATGGACACGGGAAAAGGCCATCGCTGAAGACATGCTCAACATGGGCATCAAGGGCGAGCGTCACGCTTGGTACGTCATCCCTGCCGACCGCAAGTGGTACCGCGAACTCTGCGTGCTGCGCATCATCGCACAAACCCTTCAAGGAATGATGTTGGATGAGCAACTTGAAATTTCATGAACACCGCCATCATCATTACCCTGCTCGTCATCCTGCTTGTACTTGCACTTGCAAGCCTCTACCTGCTCAGCCGCAAAAATAAAGCCTTTGAGTTGCAGCTCGCCCTGCAGAGCAAACAACAGGTGATGGAAATTCAAGACAGCTTCAATCAGCAGCACGAAAAACTCATGATGCAGCTGCATGGCAGTCAACAAAATCTCCATCAAGGCTTAGCAGATAACAAACAACAACTGGCGCAAGAGTTTGCCAACTTTGGCGACAGCCTCAACAAATTCGACAAAAACCTCAACAAACAAGTCGGTGACAGCATGGCACAACTGCTGGAACAGCAGCGCGGTAACCAAAGCAAATTGCAAGAGGGACTGGCGGGCAACAACGAAAAACTCAGCAAGGAATTTGCTAGCTTTGCCGATAGCCTCAACCAGTTCGATAAAAAACTCGGCAAGCAAGTTGGTGACAGCATGGGTCAGCTGCTGGAGCAGCAGCGCGACAACCAAGACAAACTGCAAGAGGGACTGGCGAGTAACAACGAAAAACTCAGCAAAGAATTTGCCACCTTTACCGAAAGCCTGAACAACTTTGACAAGAACCTGGGCAAGCAAGTCACCAGCAACTTCACCCAGCTGACAGAAAAGGTTGAAGGCAAACTCGATAGCATCAACAGCAAGGTTGAAGAACGCCTGAAAACAGGCTTTGAAAAAACAAACGAAACCTTCCAAAACATCATTGCGCGCCTCAGCAAAATTGATGAAGCGCAAAAGAACATCCAATCCCTCTCCAGCAACATCGTCTCGCTGCAAGACGTGCTGACCGACAAAAAATCACGCGGGACATTTGGGGAAATCCAGCTCAATCAAATCCTGCATGCCGCCTTTGGCGAAGCGAAGGAAGGCGTCTACCTGACCCAGTACAGCTTTGGCAATGAAAAGATTGCCGATGCCGTCCTCTTTGCGCCCGAGCCAGTGGGACTGCTGGCCATCGACGCCAAATTCCCGTTGGAAAACTACAAGCGCAGCCTCGACAAATCGCTGAGTGAGGAAGAGCGCAACCGCGCCAGCCAGCAATTTGCCAAAGACCTCAAAAAGCACATCAAGGACATCGCCAGCAAATACATCATCGAAGGGGTGACCGCGAACCAAGCCATCCTCTTTTTACCAGCCGAAGCCGTCTTTGCCGAGGTACACGCCTACTACAGCCAAGTGGTAGAATACGCGCAGAGCCTGCACGTCTGGATAGCCTCACCCACGACCCTGATGGCGGTGCTCAACACCCTGCAAGTCATCTTACAAAATGTTGAGCGCGAGAAATTTGCCCACATCATCCAACAAGAGCTCGCCAAACTTCAAACCGAATTCCAACGCTACAACACGCGCTGGGAAAAACTGGGGCGCAGCATCGACACCGTCTGCAAAGATGTGAAGGACATCAACATCTCCAGCAACAAAATCACCAAACGCTTTAGTGCCATCGTCAACGTGGACGACAGCATCAAACGCGTGGAAACAAGCGACGAAGCCCCATGAAGCGACTCCCCATCCCCCAATACGCCATGGCACTAGCCCACGTGGCAGCCCTGCGCTCCGAAGACCCCTACCGCAAAGTCGGGGCCGCAGCCCTCGACAAAGACAACCGCGTCATCGGCACCGCCTACAACGGGCTCTACCCCGGCTTCAAAGCCCCAGATCACTTTTGGGACGACCGAGATGGTCGCCAAAAATACATGCTGCATGCCGAAATCAACCTCTGTAGCCTCATCAAGCGGGGTGAAGCGGTCATTGTCGCCTGCACCACCATGCCCTGCACCTCCTGCATGCAAGCACTCTGCGCCCACGGCGTCCAAACCATCTACTACGGGGTCGATTACCCGCACTCCGAATCCCGCGCCATCGCTGACATGTACGGAGTCAAGCTGGAGCAGATTGAAGACTACCCCTTCAGCCACCAATTCCCCCTGCGAAATAATGCGCCAAGAAAAGCCTAAAGGCTTTTCAATTGGGAATGGGGAATTGGGAATGGGGAATTAAAATAGAGCACCCTCACGGGCGTGGGAGCAAAGCAAGTGCGGAGCTCAAATAAAAAGCACCGATGCAACTTACGTATCGGTGCTTGAATTTTTACGGTGGAACCAGCTTGGCAACTATCCACGGGGCGCCAGCCCCGCTAATTTTTAATTCCCAATTCCCCATTGGAGCGAAGCGACAGCGCTGCCAGTAGCGCGCTGTTATTCTTCTCCATGGCATAGACGCGGGCGGATTTTCCGAATCGATCGACGGCTGAGGTATCAGCACCATACGCCAGCAGGGCTTCAACCACCTCCAGATAGCCTTTGCGGCTCGCCTTAATCAATGCACTTGAGCCACCTTCGTAGCGCAGACTGTGGTCAGCACCTGCTGCCAGCAACATCTTTGCCAGTTCTAAATAGCCCTTTTTGCAGACCTTGAGCAGCGCATTTTCGCCATTCATGTAGGTCAAATTGACATTGGCACCCGCTGCAATCAGCAAGCGCACAATTTCGGTATATCCCTTCTTGCAGACTTTCAACAAGGCGGTTTCGCCAAGATTATCAGCCACGTTAGGGTTGGCGCCATTGGCCAGCAAGTAGGACACAATATCGGCATGACCCTTCTTGCAAGCCTTAATCAGGGGCATCTTGCCGCTGACGCAAGGCATATTCAAGTCGGCACCACGGGACACCAACATCTTGACAACATCAAGATTGCCGTAAGAGCAAGCACGGTAGAGGGCAGTTTCACCAAAATCATTGCAGGCATTGACATCGGCACCCATCTCCAACTTCAGAGAAACGGCTAATGGGTTGCGTCTGGCGATGGCGACAAACAAGGCTTTATTGGCAAGGCTCCTCTCCAAGGCAGAAGCCTCGGCATTGACGGGAGCGGGGACACGATTGAGTTCATCTCTATTATTCATCTTTCTAGTTCTTTCTATTTGGGATTAGATTGGATAATGGGGCTGATTATGGGGTGTTCCTTCTGTTCCTCTCAGCATTTAGGGCAGAAATAAATGATGTCTAAGTCATAGTTTCTCTATACCACAGATTGGGGGAAGATTCAAGTAAATAAAGCTTCTTTTTCACAAAAAGAAGCTAACAAAAAAAGTTTTAATCGCGAACTCAACGATAAGCCTCCGCCCCCTTATTTTGAAGAATCGTGGTGAGTTGCTGATTGCCAGACTCTAAAGCATAGCTTAAAGCCGATTTGCCACGAATATCACAACATTTGACATCCGCACCATGGGCGAGGCAAAGTTCAGCTAGTTCCGTATACCCCTTGCGGCAGGCCTTAATGAGAACCGTCTCTGCATGGTGACAGCACACATCGACATTGGCTCCATGCTTCAGTAAAAGTTCGCAAAGATGTCTATCCCCCTTCTTACTAACCTTTAGCAAAGCCGTTTCCCCCTTGTAACAGGGAATATTGGCATCCGCACCATGCAGCAACAACAACAGCGCGAGCTCGTACTCGCCCTTCTTGCAAACCTTAATCAAAGCGGTCTCTCCATTGGAGTAGCGCATGTTCGCATCAGCTCCCTGTTTAAGCAAACGTTCTAGAGCCAGCAGTTTCTTCTTTTTACAGGCCTTCATCAAGGCGCTATCGCCCCCATTTTCTAGAGCATTCACATCAGCACCGTGGGCAATCAAAATCTCCATTATTCGCATGTACCCACGCTTACTTACCTTGATCAGGGGTGTTGCCCCATTGGCACAGGGTGTGTTCACATTGGCGCCATGAGCCAAAAGCAGCTCTACAACATCACGCTGGTTGTCGGAACAGGCGCAGTAGAGCGCCGTCTCGCCAAAGGCATTGCAGGCATTCACATCCGCACCCAGCATGAGCAATTGCTCAATGCCCGCCAAATCGCCATTGGCAATGGATACAAAAAGGGTCTTATCCACCAAACCGAGAGAATTAGCCGCAGGCACGGTCTGGGGAATGATGGAGTCTGCTTCATCTAGGGGTATCATCGTCATCGTCTCATTAGGAGTTCTCTTATTATCTTAAGCCAAAGTAGTCCCCCAACGCGCCCAATTAAAACACCAATCACTGCGGAGAGAAACAGTCACTTATCTTACTCTAAGAAATAGCATAAAAAAAAAGCACTTTCAAGTAAGAAAATGCTTTTTTGATTAATTTCTAACAAATTTTAATGATAATAGCGCGGAACGCGCGAACCAATGCCCGTGAGAATTTCCCAAGGGATGGTATTGGCAAGTCGAGCGACCGCCTCAACACCCTGATGCGGACCAATCAGACAGGCGATATCCCCCGACTTCACCTCGGGTAAATCGGTGACATCGACCATGATTTGATCCATGGTCACGCGCCCCATCATCGTGCAGTTTTTGCCTTGGATGCTAAGCTGAACACCTGCACCAGACAGAGAGCGGAACCAACCATCCGCATAACCGATACCAAGCGTCGCCACGCGCGTGGGCTTGTCCAAAATCTGACAGCGACCGTAGGAGACCCCATGCCCCGCGGGCAGCTCGCGAACCAAGGTGATGCGGGCGTAAAGGCGCATCGTCGGGCGCAGTACCCCCTCGTAGACAGAGGCAAGTGGTGCCACACCATATAAAACCAAGCCCGGTCTCAGCAAATTGGCGCAGGGGACATCATAGCCCAACAAGGCCGCACTGGCAGCCACATGGCGGTACTTCAAATCAAAATGGGGCTCCAACTCTGCTACACATTGAGCAAAGAGTTGCAATTGCTGCTGGGTGAAGGGCACATCCTCATCCGCACAGGGGCAATGAGTCATCACGCCTGTCACCTTGATGTTAGCCAATCCTTTGACAAAGGGAATGAGGGTGGGCAATTGTTCGGGCAAGAAGCCCTCGCGCCCCATGCCTGTATCAAGGGCGAGATGCAGCTTAAACACACAGCCCTCGGCCTGCGCCAGCTGATTGAAATGGTCTAGCTCCTCCAAGCAAGAAGCGGTGCAGCCCCACGCATGGTGGACAATTTCCGCGCGCTCCTCGGGGAAGCTTGGTCCCAGAATAAAAGCGGGTGTGCGAATCCCCGCCAAGCTCAAGCGCCTAGCCTCGCCCGCGTTAGCCACGCCAAAAAAGCTGATGCCATCGCGATCCAATCGGCGAGCGACATTGACAAGCCCGTGACCATAAGCCTCTGCCTTAACCACGGGCATCAGCATCGCATCACACTGGGATTGGCGCACAATATCAAGATTGTGCGCAATCGCCTCTAAATCAACTTCGACATAGGCGCGGGGTGGACTTTGAAACATCATGTCTTGCTCATCTTAACAGTTAAAGCTCGATAAAACAAGATGAAATCCATTTCAACTCATCGGCAGGGCACGAAATGCAATTCCCCTAATGTCCATTCACTGATGCTGAATGAGTCGCCGTTAGCTATCAAGACCTGAATGGTCGCAATGTCACCATAGTCATTCGCCACGACAACGTTATTGACACGGAAAATAGCTTGCCCACCATCGTGTTTGTATCCCCACCCAACTATCCATCCGTTTGATGGGGCGGTGTATTGCAAACTCTTCGTTTCTCCATTGACCGAACCATCCGTAGACGGAGAGAGAAGAACAGCGCGAGACCAGTCGGGGTAGACACTGAGATTGGATATCGAGTTTGTCAGCGTCTGAATATTGGTGGTGAGCTGCGATGATAGTGAATCGATTCGCCCCGATAGCGTGTTAAGCGCTTCATCCAGCGCGCTGACCTCTTCACTCAAAGCCTGATGATTAGACCCTAAATCTTCCAGCGAAGATTCTATCGAAGGAATGGTTTCGGTCGTGAGCTGATTGACCGTAGCCTCCAGCGCATCGAGCTGGGTTTGGGTGCTGCCCACATCGCTTGATAAATTGTCGAGTTGTTCATTAATGCCCCCAATGGCAACCAGTCCAATGGGGGCTTCGTTAAAACATTCGGTCAAGAGCAGCCCCGCATCATCGGTCTGGATGTAGGCTTCAGGTGCGACAAAATAGTCCTGTTTATTGGCTTCAAGCTCTTTGATGATGATGCCTTCTTCTGATTTGATGGTGCAAGCATTCGCGCAAAGAGCGCTATACAATTTACCAGCTGTTGTTTTAATATGTGTCATTTCCATGGGAATCGTTGTTTGGTATTTAGGGTATCTTGCAAAATTAGGCGTGATGAGTTTTGGAAGGTACCCTTGAATTGTTCCTGTAGCGTAACAGAGGCTGATGAGGGCGGACAAGAAAATGGTGCCTAGGGACGCACCATACCCAGCTTGGTTTTGCTAGCAAAAGGCACTTAAGCGAGCCTTTACGTATTTAGGTCTTTACAAGTATTTGCGTCTATTTTATAGTCACAGATGTGAATCATACAACAAACGTGTCAAACAATTTGGAGGAACTTGTTCAATTAGCCCTGAATGAGGATTTTGGTGATGGGGATGTGACATCCCAATACTTTGTCTCGCCTGACTTGAAAGCGCGCGCCTTGATGCGCACGCGCGAGGTAGGTGTCCTCTCGGGTGTTGAAGTAGCCGCTAAGGTCTTTCAACTGGTTGACCCTTCCCTTCGTGTCGAAATCATCAAGGCCGATGGCGAAGCTGTCGTCCCCGGTGATGCGGTGATGTTGATTGAAGGCAAGGCCCAATCCATCTTGGGTGCCGAGCGCACCGCCCTCAACTTCATCCAACGCCTCGCAGGGGTTGCTAGCATGACCAATCGTTATGTCCAACTCATCAAGCACACCAATTGCAAGTTGCTTGATACCCGCAAGACAACTCCCGGTTATCGCCTTTTGGAAAAAGCAGCTGTTGTTCATGGTGGTGGTCAAAATCACCGCCTTGGTCTTTACGACCGCGCCATGGTGAAGGACAATCACTTGATGACAGGTGCCCAGTCCAGCCACTTGCAAGCCAGCATCGACAAACTCAAGGCCGACAAGCCCCATGTGGAAGTTGAGTTGGAGGCAGATCGCCTTGACCAAGTAGCCGCCTTCCTTGAACTGCGCGGTGTGGACTACATTCTGCTTGATAACATGTCCAACGAGCAAATGGCTCAAGCCGTTGCCATGCGTGGTGAGCGTGAAAAACCTTACTTTGAAGCCTCGGGCGGTCTGACCGCAGCGACAGCTACTGCCGCGGCTGAAACAGGCGTTGACTTCATGAGCTTTGGCTGCCTGACCCACTCTGTCCCATCCTTGGACTTGGGCTTAGATTTCACCGTTGAATCATAATCACCCATGCCAAGCCCCCGCGAATCACTGTTTATTCTCAACCTGATTCCGGGGCTGGGCTCGGTTCGCATTCAAGCTCTGCTCACCTTCTTTGGTTCGGCAGAGCTTGTTCTTGCTGCCCCAGCGGCGATGTTGCAGCAGGTGAAGGGCATCGGCCCCAAGGTGGCAAGTTTTATTGCCGACTGGCAAAACTGCACCAACTGGCAGCAGGAGCAACAACTCGCTGAGCAAATGGGCGTTCGGTGGGTCACCTTGAATGATGACGAGTACCCACCTGCCCTGCGCCAGATGTACGACCCACCCATCGTCCTTTATGTCAAGGGTGCTTGGATTGGTGAAAGCTACCCCAAGTCGGTAGCGATAGTCGGCTCACGTCTTGCAACACCCTATGGCTTAAATGCGGCACGTCGTTTTGCAAGGGAGCTGGGGGATGCGGGATGCTGCATCATTTCAGGACTAGCCAAGGGGATTGATGCGGCTGCGCATTGGGGGGCTTTGGATGCCAATGCCCCAACCATCGGGGTTCTCGGCTCGGGGCATGGCTGTTTTTACCCCGATGAAAACCGCGAGCTAGCCGACCGCATGATTGCGCAAGGCGGTGCCGTGGTCAGCGAGTTCCCCATGATGATGAGCCCTAGCCGCACCAGCTTTCCGCAACGCAACCGCATCGTGGCGGCATGGAGTAGCTGCACCCTCGTCGTCGAGGCACCGCTGCGCAGTGGCTCCCTTCACACAGCACGGCTGGCTGCGGATGAATACGGACGACTCGTCTTCGCCATCCCCGCTGGGATTGACCGCGCCACAAGTGCCGGCTGCCATGAACTCATCCGCGATGGAGCCATCCTAGCCAGCTCCCCCCAAGACATTCTTGTAGACATGCCTTGGCAGCCAAAGCCTCCCAGCCAGTTGGAGCTCTTTACCGAAGCCCCCAAGGAAAAAGTGCTCCTTGCTAGCCATGGAGAATTTGCCACCATTTGCCAAGCGATTGAGCAGGGCAACGACAGCCTTGACGCCCTTTGCACCAGCTTGGGCATGCCCGCCTTTGAACTCAACAGTTACCTGATGCGCATGCAAATTGAGGGCATTATCAAAGCCCTACCAGGTGCTCGTTTTGAAATCAAGGGAACCTTAAGCTAAAACCAAGCTCAAACCAAGTCCAGTTTTATCCTTGAAAACAGAGGTCAAATCAGGTAGACTTGACCGCATGCGCGGATTTAATTATGCCTTAAGCTTTATCTTCTCTCTCCTCCTTGTGTCCTGCGGCGGCATTGAGCACTCCAACCAAATCTTTAAGCCCGAACCGCAATCGACCCAGCACAAGACGCCAACGCCTCGCATGTTGAATAACATGAAGCCGCTGCCCACGCCACCGACAGCAGCGCCGAGCACCAGCTGCAAGGCTCTTTGTGTCATCGACCCGCGCACGGGGCGCATCCTTTACTCCCACAACGCCAACACAAGGCGACAAGTGGCCAGCACGCAAAAAATCATGACCGCCCTCTGCGTGACAGATGCGGGCAATCTCGGTCGTTCCATCACCATCAAGTCCGCCGACCACAAGGTCCCCCGCATCCGCATGGATTTACCCGCTGGCGACCGCTACAAATGCTACGACTTGCTGCGAGCCATGCTCACCTCCAGCTTCAATGATGTCGCCATGACCTTGGCGCGTGATACGGGGGGCTCGGTCAATGCCTTTGTTGCCCGCATGAATGCGCGCGCCAAAAAGATGGGCATGACCAACAGCCACTTTGCCAACCCAAGCGGCTTGCCTGGTCAGCAATATTCCACCGCGCGCGATATGGCCATCGCCGCCTGCTACGCCTACAACAACAATGTCATTCGCCAGTGCATCAATACAGAATCCTACAGTTTCAAACTGAATAATGGTCGCTCACGCACCATCAAATCAACCAACAAACTCCTCCACAACTACCCCTATGTCACCGGCATGAAGACAGGCTACACCAATGCTGCGGGCAAGTGCCTCATCTCCTGCGCCAACGTGGGTCCCTATGCTGTTATCGTGGTCGCGCTGGGGAGTTCCAATGCCAAAATCTGGGGAGAAAGCATCAAGTACATCAACTGGGCTTTACAAATACCCTGATAATGACGCACAAACGCGTTTTTCAATTGCCCTGACGACAGCAATGGAGTATACTACAGCCTAGTAGAAGATGTCTGGTCGACAAAACAAATTGAGGAATACGCCACGAGCTGACAAGGGTAACATTTGGCAGCGCGTCGTCAAGTCGTACCAAAAGCACGGCCCCTTCAAAAAAAATGTCTCTGCCCCCATGTATGAAGATGGGGCAGAACCAGCCGAAATAGAGGAACCCGACAAGGAGCCCTTCGACATTCCCTACTGGAGCATTTTATCGTGCATCCTCTACGTAGCCATCTTCCTACTCATTGCCTACCCCTGCACGCTGATGTGGATTGCTCAGCCACACACCAATCAGGAGAGCCGATTATCCGCAGAAGCTGCGCCCAATCTCGCCCAACGCATCGAAGAGAGCAAGGGTTCCCCCATCACCTTCACCGAAGATGAACTCAACCGCCACCTTGAGCAAAAATGCAGTTTATTGCAACAAGGCGGCTACTCCATCCTCGCCCACCCAGAAAGCATCATGATTGACATCAATGATGGCTACGCGTCCCTAATCATCGACCGCATGCTCGGTATTGATTTTCACCACACGATTGCCGTCAACCTCAGCTTCCAACGCGTAGAGGCGTCAGACTACAGCACCATCCGCTGCCAGCTGCGAGGGGGAGAACCCATCTTTAACCAATTTCCACGTGGAGGAGCCATCGGCTCCCTCGCCATTCCCGAGCGATTCATGCAGATGATGATTCCTGCGCTCAAGCGGCTTGTCCACATCCACCCAGAACTTCAAGAACTCGTTGAAGAACGAGGCTACCTCCCCGAATTCAGCATTGACGATAAGGGGCAGGGTATCCTTCAATTATCCCCACCTAATCAAAAACTATTTTCTAGCAACAACTAATATTTATGAAACACCATATTCTACCACTAATTGCAGCATCAGCCCTCGCTTGCCTCTGCTCCTCTTGCCTCATTCAGCAAGCGGTGGAGGTATTCATCCGCAACGAATACCCAGGGGAACTCCCACCTGCCGTCATTCAGGATGTCAACGGCAAACCCGCCAGCAACAAATGGCTCTCCGCTGACCCCAATGCCCTGCCCACCCCCCAAAACCTGCTTAAAAATACAAGCATCGAGTATGCGGAAGACGGCATTCCCTACTGCTTTACCTCCGAGTTTAGCGATGTCCTAGTATCCCCCTATCATCCCTACCATCAATTGAGCTACAAGGGACTTAGTGGCGGCACCAAGGTCTGGGACCCCTACACACGCAAACCATTCTACATCACACGCGTACACACCATCAACTAAGACCCCCAAAGGGCTCTCTGAGCCATCATCTCGATGAGCGATTCAACAGCTAGCTTAGGACAGCGCGTCACCGCCAAACTCTACCAGTTCGTCTTGTGGGTGTTGGCGCATACGCACGTCAAAATTGTCGCCATCATCGGCTTGGGTGTGGGGCTTCTAACATGGCTGCTATTTGCGGAGCGGCGACAAATCGTCGCACGCAATTTGCGCATTGTCATCGACCCCAATCTTCGTCCTAAGCAGCTTCGCCCCTTAGTTCGCAAGAACATCTTCCTGACATGCATGAACTTTGCCTGTGCCCTCAAGGTCGGCATCATGAGTCCCGAAGAGATGGAAAAATCCATTCGAGTCGTGGGCAAGGAGGTCTTTGAAGACGCTGGTAGCGAGGGGCGCACAGGTTTAGCCTGCATCCCCCATGCTGGTAACTGGGAGGTACTGGCTCGCATCCGCCCTCTATTTACCAAGGTCGAGCACTTTGGCTCCATGTACCGCCGCATGAGCAACCCCGCCTTGGAGGAAATCGTCTACAACTGCCGCACCAAATTCGGCTGTGAAATGTTCTCCAAAGAAAAGGATGTCAAGCAAGCCATCCGCCTGTCCAGCAATGGGGGTCTGCTGGGTATTTTGAGTGACCAATATACCATTCAGGGGCTCTACGTACCCTACTTTGGCAAAGTAACGGGCACAACGCCCCTGCCCAGCTTGCTGAAGATGAGAGATCGTCGCGGACGCGTCACAGCATTCTCCGTCTTCACCCGCAACCGCGGACTCGGCAAGTGGGATGCCGTGATGGATCGTACCATTGAGTTTGAGAAGAATAGCATCAACCAAATGGCGGCCAACACCATTAGCATCAATCAAGCCTTAGAGCGTTGCCAATCGGAAAACATTCTGGACGGCTTTTGGATGCACCACCGCTGGAAGAGCCGTGAGTCCATTGCGCCCGAGCAGCCCGATGGTGTTGCCGAGCTTGCCGCTGCGCACACCCGACTTCCCTTCCGCATCCTAGTCGCCCTGCCCGAACAGTTAGAGGAATCGCTCTGCTGCATCCCAGCCCTACGCGTACTCAAGGCATGCCGCTTTGATGCCCAACTCATCCTCATCTGCCCAGAAGCTCAGCAAGCCTTCTGGCAACAGAGCGAGCTGGCCAGCCACGTGCTAAGCAGCGATGGCTCCACCAGCATGCGCTCGCAGTTAGAAGCTGATGAAATCTACAAGGATGGTCCCTTCGACTACCTCTTCATGTGGAGCAAGGACAAAGCCGTCTTATCTGCTGTCCGCCAGCAGGGCATCATCAATGTCAGTGGTTTCACCGAAAACCCACTGAGCAAAAAATTCAACTACCACCTCAGCGAAAGCCATACAGGTCCTGCCCAGCACCGCTACAAGGACTACCTGAATCTGCTGCGCACCAAACATCAACTCGCCTTCAAGGAACAAGAGTTCACCTGCGCGCTAGCCCAAGGCGAATCCAAGCAAGCCATCACCTTCATCGCCCCCTTCTCAACCATCGGCACCTGCGATAGCTGGCCCCAAGAGCACTGGAAGGAGCTTGTCGCCCAACTAGGCAGCTGCCAACTCCTCGCCCTAGAAGAGCACCAGCAGGAAGCCCAACTCCTTGCCCATGAGCTAAACATAGACTGCTGCATCACAACTCCTGCATCGCTCAAGCAGCAAGTCGGGCTCCAAACCCCACTCATCGGGGTGGATGGTAGCCTGACCCAGTTAGCCGCACTCTATGGGGCACCCACAAGCATCTTCATGGCCAGCCGCTTGGCAAAGCGCTATGCACCATGGTTGCCCGCCAGCAAGATCATCTACAAACACGCCAACTGCCACCCCTGCTACCAAACAAGTTGCTCAGCATCGCAGCACTGCCTTACAAGCATCAGTGCTGATGATGTCATCGCCAAGCTGCGCAGCAACTAAGCTAACACCGCTGGTCTTTACCATTGGCAAGCCCCCCCAAACCTGATATAATCCTTACAACAACTGATTAGATTCATGAGAACCGCATCCTGCAAACGCACTACCGGCGAGACCGACATCGCCCTCGAACTTCAACTGGATGGCACAGGATGTGCCGCCATTTCGACGGGGCACCCCTTCTTTGACCACATGCTCAACCTTTTAGCACGTCACAGCCTCATGAATATCAATCTTGATGTCAAGGGTGATTTGGAGGTAGACGCCCACCACACCATCGAAGATACCGGCATCGCCATTGGAGAATGCATTGCCCGCGCCCTAGGTGAAAAGCGCGGCATCAACCGCTATGGCATGAGCTATGTGCCCATGGATGAAACCCTCGTCCGCTGCGTCATCGACCTTTCCAACCGCCCCTACTTGGAGCTGCGAATCCCCGCAGGCGCACCTGATGCCCCCAACATGCCCTTGAGTCTAGTGGAAGAATTCTGCCGCGCCCTGACAAATAACCTGCGCTGCAACCTGCACATCGAAGTCTTCTATGGTCGCGATGGGCACCACATCATCGAAGGCATCTTCAAAAGCATTGCCCGCACCCTGCGCGTCGCCATGGAGCAAGACCCACGCCAAGCAGGTCTCATCCCCTCCACCAAGGGTATCATCTAATTGACTAAGACCATGACTTGTTTAGGCATCATCGACTACGGTGCAGGCAACCTGCAAAGTGTACGCAACTCCCTGCTCGCAGCAGGCGAGGAAGGTCGCATCGTCCGCAGTCCCGCTGATTTGGAGGGTATCACCCACCTTGTTCTCCCCGGTGTGGGCGCCTTTGGCGACTGCTCCCGCGCCCTTCGTGCGCAAGGACTCGACAGCGCCATCACTAGCTGGATTGCAGCTGACAAACCCTTCCTCGGCATCTGCATCGGCTACCAAATTCTCTTTGAATGCAGCGAAGAGAGCCCCGAAGCAGCAGGACTTGGCATCTTCAAGGGCAAGGTCCGACGCTTCAGCGATGTTGGGCTCAAAATCCCCCACATGGGGTGGAACCCCATCCATCTGAGCAAGGCTGATGACCCCATTTGGACAGGGATGCAGGAAGAGCCCCAATTCTACTTTGTCCACTCCTTCTTCCCCGAACCAGCGGATGAAAGCCTGATTGCCGCACGCTGCGACTACGCAGACAACTTTGCCGCAGCCATTCGCAAAGGCAAGCTTGTCGCCACTCAATTCCACCCAGAAAAAAGCCAAAAGCTGGGTCTGGAACTGCTGAGCAACTTCTTAAAACTCTAACACACGAGCACCGAAGCCATGAAGACCCTCGATCGCTACATCCTGCGACAACTCATCAGCGTCACCCTCATTGGGGTGATTTCGCTGACTTCATTGCTTTTGCTCGGTCAAATCTTTAAAGAGCTCCAAACCCTACTCGTTGATAGTGGGGCACCACCCACGATTGTGTTGGAGTTCATCATGCAGGTCATCCCCTTCTCCCTCACCTTCTCCGTGCCATGGGGCTTCTTAACCGCAGTCCTGCTTGTCTACGGTCGTTTGGCTGCTGACAATGAGTTAACATCCATGCGCATGGCTGGCTTAACCCTGTGGCGTTTAAGTGCCCCTGCTATTGGTCTGGGTCTCGCGCTGGCTGGCTTGTGCTACTACATCAACATCGAAGTGGCCCCTAAGGGTAAGCAAGCGATGAGTGACCTCATCCTCCGCGCCGCCATGGATAACCCCAAGAACTTGCTGGGGCGCAGCCAAAATGCCGTCAAGATTGACAAGGTCAATCTCTACATTGAATCACGACAGGGCGATGTACTTCACGGACTTCACGTCTACCCCATCCTTGATGAAGATGGCGTCAGTATCCTCGACTTCAAAGCCCTACATGCAGAGCAAGCCACCGTGTCTGACTTTGACCCATACACACGCATGCTCAACTTCCAACTCACCAATGCGACCATTGAGCACGAGGATGATAGCCAGACGACTTCCATGCCGCTCATCGAAAGTATGCCCATCCAAGTCAACATCCCCGCGAGCACCAAGCGACGCATCAAGGCCAACCGCTTCACCAATGGTGAGATCACCGAAATCATGGCGCAATTCGATTTGACGAAGCAAATTGAAGGTGAAGAGATGCGACAAGAGAAGGAACATCAAAAAAGCAAGCCAAGCTTCCCTGCCGCTGACATCCTGTGGAATACGGCTTACGCCGAGTACAATCACATCTGCAAGGGCATGACCGTCAAATATGAGCGTTCCTTCTTGACTGAAAAGAGCAAGCGCGCATCCTTCTCTTGCGCCTGCATCGTCTTCGCGCTGATTGGCGTTCCCCTTGCCATCACAGCTCGCCGACGCGACACATCGACAGGCTTTGCCTTGGGGATTCTGGTGGCAGCCTTCTACTTCCTCGCCCTCGTCTTCTGCGAGATTTCGCGCAAATCAGCGGGTATTGCACCCCACATCATCCTGTGGCTGCCCAATGTCGTGGGCATCATCTACGCGATTTTCCTTCACCACCGCGCGAAGTACAGGGGCTAATAATTGGCGACACGAACGCTGCAAATTGGTGCCAATCAGCGACAACAGTGCCACTGGGTCTAATACCAATTGCTAGAGGTTCCCTTAATCAACCCATTTACCATTACCCTCGGGCATGCGACCCGAAGAGAGCGGTTGGTAGCGCGTTGCTTCCGTATTCCCCCACAGCGAGACGCCAAAGCTAGCCTTCCATACCTTACTCATGCTGTTGCCTGTGTAGCAACCAAAGCTCCAGCAATCTGCTTGGGGCGCAAAAATAGCGGGATTGATGTATTTGGCTAAATCGGACTGGTGAATCCAGACCTTGGAAACACCGATGATATCACAGCTGTAATCCAGCATGAAGGCATAGGCGTTGGAGTGACCAAAGTAGTAAAAGCTCTTCACTTTATCCTTACCCCGAGGGGTGTTATTGATGGCGCGGTACATCTCTTCACTCGTGCGGAACCAGACCAGTTCGGCACCATAACGCTTGGCGTTATCCTCAATCCACGCGACGTAGGGCTTGCCATCGGCCTTGCCTCGTGCAGCGTAGGCGGGTTGATAAACAATCCACGTGATGCGCGCCTTGGCGTCTTTGGCGCGCAATCTTGCCATGTGCATGGTGGAAGCTCGGATGAAGTTAGCCCACCAACGATCGTGGGCCTGCGGTCCGCGCAGCTCCTCCCACTGACGAAGGGCAACACCCCCAGCTAAAATAACATCGACCGCTTGAACCAAGCTACTAGTGCAACAGACTGCTAAGGCAGTCGCAAAGACAAAGGATTTCATGATCTATCATTTCTCATCAAGCTCTGCCGCTTGACGCTTCAGGATACGGTTGAGGAAGAGCATCAATTCCGGCACGCGGAAGAGGTAACTCGCCAATAAGTAACAAAGCCCAGCCAAGGAGCCAAAGAGAGCCATCGTCCCAACGCGGAGCCCGAAGCCCCACGAGGTGAAACCCTGCATCCACATTTTTTCCAACCACCAGCAGGTGACGGCCAGCACCGCAGCAGCGCATAAGATGCGCAGCAGACCAGGAATCAATGTCGCCAAGGCCATACCACCCAACAGATGGCGCAGGAAGAAGAAGTAGAAGACAAAGTTAAGTGTCGTCACCGTAGCGGTTGTGGCAGCAAGCCACGCAGCATTACCATGAAAATGATGCACGAAGAGGTAGTTGAGCGTGATGCTCACCACGCAACAGAACAAGGCCAATACAGCTGGTGGCCATGGGCGTTCCAAGGCAAGGAAGATAGGTTGCAAGACCTTGCAACCCGCATAGCTCAACAAGCCCAACGAAAAAGCCGCTAAGACCTGCCCCGTATAAGCCGAAGCTGCCGCATCAAAACGACCGCGTTGGAAGCAGATGCTCACAATCTCCTCCCCCCAAAAACCAAGGAAAATCGCACAGGGCAAGGCAAAGAAGGATAGGAAACGAATCGCCTTGGCAAGGTGCAAGGCAATCGCCCTACTGCCCTTATCTGGCCCAGCGACCGTCATGCGCGACACATCGGGCAAGACCACCATCCCCAAGGCGACACCAAAGAGTGCCACGGGCAGCTGGCTGAGGCGGAAGGCGCAGCTCAAGGCCGTCACTGACCCACTGGGCAGGTACAGAGAAAAGGATGTGTTGATAAAAATATTCGCCTGCGTGATGCCAGCCGCAATCAAACCGGGTAACATCAACACCCATACCTTGCGGGCATGCACGTTCATGAAGTGGGGGCGCCAGCCCTTCCAATACAAACCGAGATTGAACTTGGGGCGGAATCCCTGTTTACGCAGCAGAGGCAGCAGGCAGAACACCTGCACAATGCCACCCACCAGCACCCCGATGGCAAAGCCATAGAGTGATTTAGGTCCAAAATTGGGGTCAATCAGCCAGCCCAGCACAATCCCCACACCAATCAGGGTTAAATTAAACGCACCGCTAACCAAGTTGGGCACACCAAAGAGACCAAAGACATTCAACGCACCTAAGGCTAAGGCGGACAGAGCCGCAAAGAGAATAAAGGGCCACATCACGCGGCAGAGCTGAGCCGCCATCTCCATATAATTACGCGATTGGACAGACAGCTCACCATTCGCCATCGAGGCACTCAAATCAAAGACGTCCTTGGTGGGGATTCGTTTCACATCGGAACTCACGAAGCAGGACTGGGGTGACCATCCCTCGGGAATACTCGTACAGGCCAGCACCACCTGTGGTTCGCCATCGCCCCCACGTTGCTTGCGCAACAAGAGTGCTTGCACAGCGGGTTTGCTATCGGTCAAACTCAAGGAGTCATTCATCATCACCTCTTCGGTTTCAGCCTCCTCCTCCGCAAGGTCGGATGCCTTGACAACATCCAACACATCCGCCGCTAGGGCATCTTCGGCCAAGACCTGCTCCACCGCCTTTTGCTCGGTCGCTTGCAGCAACTGAGGCTGCACTTGCAGCACGATGGAAGTACGCTCGGGGTACAAGTTCTGCATCACCCAACCAGCCGTCAACACACCCAGACTGACAACGATGAGCATCATCGCGCAGAGTTGAGAGCTGACCATGTGCGCCAGTTTCCATGCCTCCTCGGGTCCATCGGTCTGCTCAATCTTGCTCATCTCGCTGGTGAAGCTTTGAGAGAGAGCCCCCTCCCCAAACATATCACGCAGCATGTTAGGAATGCGGAAGGCGGTCAGGAAGGCATCCAAAGCCCCTGTCGCTCCAAAAAATGCCGTGAAGCAAACCTCGCGCAACAAGCCCGTGAAGCGGCAGCAGAAAATAGCGACCGTCGCAATCAAGCTCTTTTTATGCATGGAAGACATAAGAATCCATCTGGGCTATCAGCTCCATCAACGTACCTTGTCAGGCACACCCTCGCCAATCTTCTTGGCTTCTTGTCGGGCGGTGTAGGTCTCGCCAAAGAAGAGGTAGCCACGTGCCAACTCACGCACGGCATGCTTGTAAAGGCTGGGCTTATTCTTCTTCATGCGTTCTAAATCCTCTTCGCTCAGGCCTTCCATCTGCTTGACGACATCGCGCAAGATATTCAGCGAGGTGCGGTCATTCTTAGCCTTGCGCTGGGCAAGTGCCAATTCAATACGCAAATCGAAAACAACACCATCAGCCAAATCCGTATGCTTATCCTTGATCAGATTGATGCATTTGGTCAACCATTCCGTCGCCTTCAAGTAAGTTTCTGACGCAAGGTAAAGATCAGCGAGTGACTGGGCAATCAGGATGCGATTTTCATCACTGGCACCATGCATCTTAGGGTTGGCTTCAATCAGCTCCCAAGCCTTGAGCAAGTGCTCCACCTTGTCGGTATCATTGGTGTGCTTGGTCAGGAAGAGGATGGACTTAAGGCGTTCATCCAAATCGGTATCGACCTCGGCCAGATAACGGCAGGCAATCATTGCCTCATCAATGGCGCCACGTTGTTCATCCGAACGGGCACGCATGCGGGTGAGTTGAATCTTGAGCTCCTCATTGAGCACACCGCCCCCCTCGGCCAAAGCCTCGGCCATCGCTAGCGCCTGAGAAGCCCCAATGTAGTCGGTGAGGCGGAAACGCGCCTTACCCAACAAAATGTAGCTTTGCAAGAGAAGCTCAGGGTTTTTGTTACCCGAATACATGGACTCGCGGCTCTTGAGCAGCTTGTTTTCAATCTCGCGCAAGGTGGCATCACTCAGCACAGGATTATCCGTCATCGTGGTAGTTACCTCCTCGATAATCAGCTCGGCCGTTGCCGAGCAGGATGGCCAGTCGGCGCATTTAAGGATATTGCGAACCTTCTGCAAGACGGGGGCTTTCACCTCGCTCTCATCAGCACGCATCATCAGCAGGGCAGCAGCCTCGGCCGCATCCTTGGGGTCGGTCAAGCGCGATTGAATCACAGGGATTTCCAACAGAGCCAAGGTGTTCATGGTCTCATCAGGGCGATTGAGCAAGCGGCTGCTCTCTGCCTGACGGCGGATGGAGCGCAGCAGGTAACTGACCTTCTCGGGCGCATTCATCGCCAACTTTTGCAGGTGGGAATCCAAGCGCATTTGCAGCTCTACGTCCTTGTGTTCCAAGGCTGCGTTGGCCAAACGGTCAAGCTGTTCGATGCTGGCAAGCTGCTCCACCTCGGGCAAAATCGTCACGGCCATATCCCATTCGTTTTGGTCGATGAGTCGCTCCATCATAATCCAGCGGAACTGGCGGCGGGTGACGGGATTTTTCACCCAGCTGAGGCGGGAGCGTTCATTTTCAACCAACTCCAGAAGTTGAGCCTTAGGACCAGCCAAATCTTGCAGCAGACGCTCTAAATTGTCATTGGCTTCCGAATTGGAGTAAATCGTCACGGGTGGCTTCCCTTTAAAATACTCCATCACCTGCCGACCATACATGAAGTAGCCCACCAAGGTGAGTGCCAATAAGATGATGGCAACCGCAATAAGTGGTAAGGCATGGTTAGAACCAGAGCGACGACGGGAACGAGAGCGGTAAAGAGCAGACATAATAAAAAAGAAGGAAAAAGAAGGAAAAAGAGAGGGGGTAGTGAAGCTAACTCAAACGGATTTCATGGCAAGGCATACAGCCATCCGTAACAAGAGAGGTTTCAGCTGGGAAGGTGTAGAGAGTAGAAGAGAGGGTGAAAAAGGTGAAGACGAAAGCAAGGGTGGGGGTTCTAACACCCCCTACCCTCACTCATTGAGTGCGTTAAAGCTTTAGGTCATCTAGCAATTAGGCATCGCGAATTTTCTTTGTTCAAATACTAATTGCTAGAGGTTCCCTTTAGGCCTTATCGCCCTCCAGATAGAACGCCGCGTGAACAGCGCGTGCAGCCAACTCGATATCGCCTGCATCGACCGTGGTCGTGATGCGAATTTCGGAGGTGGCAATCATGCCGGTAGCGATGTTGTGATCGGCCAAGGCGCGGAACATCGTTGCGCCAACACCCGAGTTGGAGCGCATGCCCACACCAACGACAGACAACTTGGCCAAGCCAGATTCAGAATCCATGGTGACACCTTCACCCAAGTCGGGAATAATCTTCTTGAGTGCGGCCTGCGCGGCGCCCACATCACTCATATTCATGGTGAAGGAAAGGCGGGCAATGCCATCATGAGCCGTGTTGGCGACAATCATGTCGATGTTAATTTCTGCCGAAGCCAAGGCGCCAAGGATGATGGCGGTGAAAGGAACAGCGGAGGCGATGCCCGAAATCGTGACACGGGCTTGGTTACGTTCAATAGAGACGCCACGCACAGCGAGGGACTCCATAGCAGGGTTTTCTTCTTGCACAATAGTACCGGGGTTATTATTCATGGAATTACGAACTTCAAAAACGACGCCAAACTTCTTGGCGAACTCAACAGAGCGGGATTGCATGACCTTGGAGCCGCTGGAAGCCATCTCCAACATCTCTTCATAACAAAGAGTGGAAATCTTGCAAGCATCAGGCACAACGCGTGGATCGCAGGTGTAGACACCATCCACATCGGTGAAAATTTGGCAGAGGTCAGCCTTGACCGCAGCTGCCATGGCAATGGCCGACAGGTCGGAACCACCGCGACCGAGCGTGTGGATGTGACCATCGAGCGTCACCCCCTGAAAACCAGCGCAAACGACGATGCAGTTATCATCAAGGGCTGCGTGAATCATCTTAGGGTCAATATCAGCAATGCGACCGCGCGTATGAGAGCCATAAGTGCGAACACCCGCTTGGGCACCCGTCATGCTCATGGCCTTGTAACCCATTTCGGTAATAGCCATGCAAAGCAGCGCAATCGACTGTTGCTCACCTGTTGCCAGCAAGACATCCATCTCGCGTTCGGGCGGATTAGGCATCACCTCGTGAGCGAGCGCGATGAGTTTATCCGTCACCCCACCCATGGCAGAAATAACGGCAACAACTTGATTCCCTTCCTGCTGCACCTCAATGAGGCGACGTGCAACATTTCGGATTCGATCCACAGTACCAACGGAGGTACCACCATATTTCTGAACAATCAGTGCCATAAATTTTACTGAGCTATTATCTATTAAATCAGAGAGATTGTGAAGTTAAAAATGTGAGTTAATGCGCAAAAGTCTCGATGCGAAGCACCAGCGGTTCAGCAGCCACGCTATCGAGCAGTGAAGCCTCGTGAATCGCAGACATCAAACGGCTCCACTTGCAGGCATGAATCATCAAGACCAAGTCATTGCAGCAGCCTGTGCAAGTTTCCGTCTCGGGGCAAGCGATAGAGTTAGTTGCCGAGATACCCATATCATAACGTGCAAAGATAGAGGCCAAGGAAGCAATCACCCCAGGGCAGTCCTTCACGCGGAAGCGCACGTAGTAAGGCGTGACCGAATCACCGACAGGCTGCACCTGCAAGCACTTGGAATAGGGGGAGAACCCAGCATGGGAACCACGGTGGCGGCACTCGCGCATCGCCAAGACCACATCCCCAATCACGGCACTAGCCGTGGGGTTTTTCCCCGCACCACGACCGTAAAAAATCGTTTCGCCCACAATATCACCCTCCACCGCAATGGCGTTGAAGACCCCCTTTACGCTGGAGAGGAGATGCGTTTGAGGAACCAAGCTGGGTTGCACACGCAACTCCAAGGCATCCGTATCCTCATGGTGCTTGATGACCACTAACAGTTTGATGGTGTAGCCCAACTTCTTTGCAAAGGTAAAATCAACCGCATCCACCTTTTCAATACCATGAACGGAAATCTTGGAGGAATCAACGGGCGTCCCGTAGGCCAACATCGCCAAAATCAAAGCCTTGTGGGCAGCATCCCAACCATTGACATCGAATGATGGGTCAGCCTCGGCAAAACCGAGCTCCTGCGCTTTAGCCAAGGCATCCTTGAACGACACGCGCCCCTTCGACATGGAAGAGAGGATATAGTTACTCGTCCCATTAATAATACCCGTGATACTGCGAACATTATTGCAGATGAGCGAATTTTGCAAGCTCTGAATAATGGGAATCCCCCCACCGCAAGAAGCCTCGAAATAGAGTGGAACATCATGCTGAGCCGAGAGGGCAAAGAGCTCGGCGCCGCGCTCGGCCAACAAAGCCTTATTACCCGTCACCACTGGCTTACCAGCCAACAGAGCCGCCTTGACAATATCAAAAGCCTCGGTGATACCACCAATCAGCTCCACCACGATATCGATGTCTGGGTCATTGACCACATCGCGCCAATCGGCAGTCAGCATGCCCGCATCGACATCAACATCGCGTTGACGGGTCAAATCGCGAACCGCGACGCGCTTGATTTCGTAAGAGATTTGTGCGCGTGCCTCAAGCAAATCATGATTGCGGCAAAGCGTTTCAAAAACACCGACACCTACCGTACCAAGACCGATAAGACCCAATTGAAGTGGTTTAGACATGATAAAATAAAACTAGAGCTAAAATGATTGAACACGCAAAAACAATTCCCCACGCGCCCTGTGCGCGTGATTATAGACTGATACGGCGCAAGTCACAAGCCTATTTTTAGAAAGTTAAGTCAGCCCGAGGTCACCTTCATTCAAAAAAAACAAAAAAACACTAAAAAAGTTCTTGCATTCTCCCAAAAAATAGCTATAATCTTGTCCGCAACGACGCCCCAAGCGAAAGCGAAGGAAACGCAAGCAACGCGGATGTAGCTCAGTGGTAGAGCGCAACCTTGCCAAGGTTGATGTCGTGGGTTCGAATCCCATCATCCGCTTCACAGAAAGCAAAGCAATGTTAACAAACAGAGCAATGCCTAGTGTCAGCGGACAGGATTCGAACCCACGACGAGTGGGCAAATTGTGAGCTAGCGAACAATTTGGGCCTGAGCCAATGGGACACCTCCCATTGGGAACCCTGCGAAGCAGGGCGAAGGTCATGGGTAGAATCCCATCATCCGCTTCATTCTCCAACGTGGGGAGAATCAAAAAAAACAGCACGAATGCGGATGTAGCTCAGTGGTAGAGCGCAACCTTGCCAAGGTTGATGTCGTGGGTTCGAATCCCATCATCCGCTCTCAAACGAGAAAAACGGTTCCATTTAATTGGAACCGTTTTTTTGTACCCAGCGTTCAGGATTCGGGGTCAACTCCAAAATCGGTGGAACTATCATTTTTGCGTAAGGTGATGCGCTATCGCGTTTGCGGCGGTCGAAAAGTGCGCGCTTCGCGCGGAGATTGGGGGAGTCGCCCAACTGGGCGGGTGGCGCAATGCCAGACTTGCCATGCGGACATTTACTAAGAACAGGAGAGTGTCAGTTGGGCGACTGGCTCTGCCAGCTGGGCTTTCAGCCCAGACCCGACTTGGGCTTTGCCCAAGACCCAAAAGGGGGCTCGCCCCCTTTACCCCAGTCACGATGCTGCGCATCGTAGCGGCTTATTTATTTAAACCGTTCAGAATTTTGAAGGCTTGACTTCTACTCCCACGGAATTAGAATACTAGCATGCAGTCTTTCATCCTTTGCGCAGGTTTGGGTACCCGTCTGGCACCCCTTACTCATATTTTACCCAAGCCCCTGATGCCAATGTTCCAAAAACCCTTGGTTCATCATATCTTGGATAGACATTATGCAGCGGGCGTTCGCAGCTTCGCCCTCAATCTTTCGCAGCATTCGATTGCTTGGGATAAGGCTTTCCCCGCCCAGCAGTTCCGCGGCTGCCCCATCCATTTGAGCCATGAACAACAACCCCTCGATTCGGGCGGTGGTCTTAAGAAAATTATGTCTTTCATCGATAAGGAAAAACCGCTCGTTGTTCAAAATGGTGATATTTATACTGATATTCCCATCGATGAGTTACTTGCCGCCCATCGCCAAAGTGGCAAATTGTTAACGCTTGCCTTACGTTCAGTCGATGGTAAGAAGAATGTGGGCTTTGACCCCGCTACCGGTCTGGTGACGGATTTGCGCCATGCCTTAGGCGTCGATGCGGGTTCCTACCAATTTGCTGGTGTTTATATCATGGAGCCCTCCATCGCAGAGCTCTTCCCTGCCCCAGCTGATGAGGAGACGGAGTTTTCCATCATCCCCATTTGGTTGGAGCTCATCAAACGTGGCGAAGTGGCAGGCTCTGTGTTTGATTGGGCGAATTGGTATGAGATTGGTAGCCCGCAGCAGTACTTAGATAGTGTGTTGGAGATTCCCTCTGCCCAACGGACGCATGATTCGGCCATCATCTCGGCTGACGCGCTGATTAGTGAGGATTGCGTGATTGGCGAGCACGCCCACATCAAGTCGGGTGTGGAACTCATCGACTGTATTGTTTGGCCGCGCACTCATGTGGAGGCGGGGCGTTATGAACGCTGCATTTTAACCCCCTGCATCAAGATCCCCTGCTCATGAAAAAATTCAACACAATGATGCTGCTGTTTGTTGCAACTCTCCCCACGGGCTTGTTTGCACAAGCTAGCAATGAGGCGCAGCTTCTGGCGGAGTTCAATAAAAGCCGCATGGAGTCACAAGCGATGTATACCCTCGCGCGCACGATGTTGGAGGAAAAGAGCATCACGGATGTTTCCAGCGTCCCCGCTTTGTTGCAGGAGGCTGCAGCTGGTGGTAGCATCCGCGCAGAGCTGCTACTGCTCGATGTTTGGGAGGGGAAGTTTAAGGGACTCAGCAAGGATGGAGCCAAGGCACTTGCCCTTGCTGAACTGATTGCCAATCGCCCCATCAACAGCCTGACCATGCCACGCAAAATCGCCCGCGAGCAAGCACAGTCGGAGGCGATGTTTCGCCTCGCCCTCTACAAAGAGAAAGGTATCGCCTGCAAAGCGTCCCCCACCGATGCTTTTACTTGGATGTGTGCAGCCAATCATCAGGGACATCCTTCGGCCAAGGTGGAGTTGGCGCGCTACTACATGCAGGGCATTGGTTGCGAGCGCGACTACCGCCGCAGCATTGAGCTGCTCAAGGAGCAGGATGAACTTGATTACCGCGTGCCCAATCTCTATTTTTACCTCGGCTACATGTGCGAGCAGGGGCTGGGGCTGAGTGCCCCGCGCCTCTCTTGGGCGCTGAGCTGTTACGAAAAGGGTTCCAAATTGGGTGATGCGCGCGCCACCAACAATTTGGCGAGCATGTATGAACGCGGGGCTGGTATTGCCAAAGATTACACGACCGCCTTACGCCTTTACCGCCATGCGGCTAAATTGGGGAATAAGGATGCCTCGGTCAACATGCAGCGTCTCGCCTACTTGCTCGACCAACAAGAGGACAAGAAGGATGGCGAGCCTTGGTATCTGCGCGTCAATCGCGGCTATTTACAAATCATCAACAGCTTGCCCATCGACATCCCCTTTGCACCAGAATTCAAGCGGTGGAATAGACGCATGGAAGAGAGACACGCCCAGTCGAAAGGTTAATTCATGCACTCCATTAGGCAAGCATTGAATCAGGTCTCTTCAGCCCTCGGTTTTTCAGCCCTAGGGGTTGCGGATGCGATGAGCCCACAGGGGGCTGGGTTACAAGACTGGCTAGCCTCGGGGGCGCATGCAGACATGGCATGGATGGAGCGGCACTTGGAGGCGCGATTAAATCCCGATTTAGTCTTACCTGAAGTCAAGCGCGTCATCATGCTAAGCTACGAGTACAGTCGCCACGACCAACGCGAAGCAGCTGGTCGCATTGCCCGCTACGCCCAAGGGGCTGATTATCACAAGTTACTTGCCCCCAAGCTGGCCGATTTGGATGAGTTGCTGCAAAGCTATGGTGGGGTGCAGCGTTGTTTCACGGACTCGGGCCCTGTGAGCGAGCGTTTTTTTGCCGAGCAAGCAGGATTGGGCTGGCGGGGTCGCCACGGTCTCATCATCAGCAAAGACCGCGGCAGTTACTGTGTGCTAGCCAGCATCTTAACCACGCTTGAGTTACCGATTGACCGCCCGCACGCCAATTTTTGTGGCTCCTGCCACCGATGCGAGCAAGCCTGCCCCACAGGGGCCTTAAAGGATGGCTACTGCGATGCACGACGCTGTCTCTCGTACTGGACGATTGAGGCCAAGCAGCCCACCCCTACCGAGCTAGCAAATACTGCCCCCGAACGCATTTACGGCTGCGACATTTGCCAAGAGGCATGCCCGTGGAACCATCGGGCCAGCAAGCACCCCCAACACATCGACCCCCACTTACTGCTGCCCCATTGGCTCAAGGGGATGAGCCCCGATGAGTTGCTGGCGATGTCGGAGTCGGAGTTTCAAAAACGCTTTCAGCACTCCCCCATGCGTCGCGCGGGTCTCGCCAGAATTCAGCGCGCCCTGCGCTCATTCCAGCAAGGATGACGAATTTGGCTAGATTTAGTCAAGAATGGGCGTTGCATTAGGGGGCAAGACATGCTATATTGATGTCATTCTTATGATGGATTCACTGTTACAACTCAATACCCTTGCATACTATTATGGCAGCACCGGTTATGGTGAAGGCAGTAGTATGGGTGGGGGCAGCATGTTAGGCTTAATTCTCCTTGGTCTCACCGCCCTCATCAGCTTTGCGGTGCAGCAGAACATGCAAGCGAAGATGAAACAATATTCGCAGGAGCCAGCCCCCCTGACTGGTGCCGAAACGGCCGAGCGCATCCTGCGTGAAAACGGCATCACCCATGTGCGCGTCATCAGCACCCCCGGTCAGCTTACCGACCACTACAACCCTTCTGACTTAACCGTCAACCTCAGCGAGATGGTCTACAACCAACGCTCGGTAGCCGCCATGGCCGTAGCTGCGCACGAATGCGGGCACGCGCTACAGCATGCAGAATCCTATGCATGGTTGCAGCTGCGCAGCAGCCTTGTCCCCATGGTGGGCTTTGGTGCCAAATTTGGTCAGATTGTCCTAATTGCTGGTCTCATCATGCTTTCCATGGGTTCGGGCACGACGGTAGCTTGGATTGGCTTGACCCTCTTTGCCACAACAACACTCTTCGCCCTAATCACCTTGCCTGTGGAGTTTGACGCGTCGCGTCGTGCGCTGGCGTGGATGCAGCACTCGGGCGTGGTGAGCCCCAACATGCAGGGGGAAGCCAAGTCGGCCCTCTCTTGGGCGGCGATGACTTATGTCTCGGCCGCGCTTTCCTCCATCGCAATGATTCTCTACTACGCCATGATGCTACTGGGGCGTGGGAATAACCGAGATTGATCATGACCAGAACAGAACTCAACGAACGCATTCGCAAGGCACTTGGTGGTACAGCTACCCCCATGGCGGCCGCGCTTGCGCTCGATGCTGTTCTGCGCTCCATCCAAGAGGGTTTGGTGGAAGATGGTCAGGTAAACCTTGCTAACTTTGGTCAATTTGAGCTTACTCAAGTGAGCGGTCGCCGCTTCACCAATCCCCGCAACCAGCAGCAGCATTGCACCCAAAACCACCTAAAATGGAAGTTCAAGGCGGCCCGAAAGCAAATCATCCCCCTTACCCACTAACTGTTTATGTTCGTTCCTTCACGTCGATTCGGTATTCTTACCTGCCTGACTGCCCTCGCGCTGGGCGGTCTGTTATCCTGTGAGGATTCGGAACAGGATCAGAAGCGACGTGCTGCCCAGTTTACCACGTCCACCAAGGCGGCACCCAATCCCCAGCGCGAGTCCTTGGAAAACTTTATCCGAACCGATAAGCTGCAAGATGGCAGCAAGCAGAGCATCCCCCTCTTTAAGCTCGTCAGCGAATACAAGGGAGAGGATATGCACCAATTGACGGGTGTTTCTGGCCGCAGCTTGCTCTTATGTTTCACGGCACCATGGTGCGACTACAGCAAAAAAATGGCAAAATCGCTCACCGATTTAGCGAAGTTAGAGCAAGGGGCACTCCAAGTCATCCTCATCAATGCCGATGAGTACCCCGCCCTTGCGGAACAATACGAGCTGAGCAAAGTACCGACCACCATTCTCTATGTGGAGGGCGTGCGCCTTCGTCGCATCGAAGGTGCCTACACCGCCAAGAGCCTACAAAAATATTTACAAAAAACCCTATCTGTCACCACGACACCAGCATCTTAAATCATCATGAAGCGATTCCTAACAGGTCTGCAACCCAGCGGACAACTGCACATCGGCAACTACTTTGGTGCCATTCAACCCGCCGTCGAACTTCAACATCAGGGAGAAGGCTATTATTTCATCGCCAACTACCACGCCATGACGACCATGGAAAGTGCCGCCAAGTTGCAGGAGAACACCCGCAACCTCGCCATCGACTTCCTCGCCTGCGGGCTTGACCCCGACAAGTCGGTCTTCTTTGTCCAATCCGCCATCCCCGAGGTTAACGAGCTGGCTTGGGTTCTTAGCAAGGTTTGCCCCATGGGATTGTTGGAGCGCGCCCACTCTTACAAGGACAAGGTCGCCAAGGGTTTTTCACCTAACCATGCCCTCTTTGCCTACCCAGTGCTGATGGCTGCTGACATTTTGCTCTACGATTCTGACGCGGTGCCCGTCGGCAAAGACCAAAAACAACATTTGGAAATCACCCGCGACTTGGCCAACAAAATCAATGACCAATTTGGGGGCAATATCTTAAAGGTCCCCGAGGCCATCATCAGCGAAACGACCGCTGTCGTCCCCGGCTTGGATGGTCTAAAGATGAGCAAGAGCTACGGAAATACCCTGCCCATTTTTGGAGAGGAAAAACCCATGCGTAAGCTCATCAACAAGAAGGTTGTCACCGATGCCACACCGCTGGAAGACCCCAAACCAACAGAAAACTCCATCCTTCTCTCCCTCTACAAGCTCTTTGCCACGCCCGAGCAATACGCAGCCATGATTGCAGGCTACGAACAAGGTGGCATTGGCTATGGTCAATTTAAAAAAGACCTCTTTGAAGCGTACTGGGAGTTCTTCCGCACAGCACGTGAACGCCGCACCCAAATCATCAACGACCCAAGCTATGTGGATGCGGTCATGGCAGCTGGTGCGCTCAAAGCACGCGAAACCGCCAATACCACACTCACCCGCGTACGCCAAGCCTTAGGCTTGACTTGGATTTAATCACACCCCTCCCCACCCTGATGAAAAGCTCTCTCTTCCTCCTCCTTGCCCTACTTGGCAGCCCCGCCCTTCTAGCAGCCCCACTCGATGGTCTTGATTGGGGGCAATCTGCCAAGCAAATCTTACCCAAGCTGGGCAAGTCCTCTGACTTCACCTTGTCGCCCGACGCCAAAACAACAGGGCAAAAGATGGTGGGGGGCTGCACGCTCAACGAGCAGATAGCCCATCAGAGCTGGAAGCTCACTCTCCTCTTTGACAAGAAGGCCACAAAGTTAGAAAAGATTCTCTTCATCGGGGAGGAGGGCTTTGATGCCAGCCTGTGGGATTCTGGCGTCCTTAAATCCTATTATCTTTTCTACACCAAGGCGCTGAAGGAAAAATATCATCTTGGCGACAAGAGCATCAACACCCCGCACTACGACAAGTTGAGTAAAGTGATGCAAAGCAATGCATTCTACCCTCTCCACTCCTACAAAGGAATGGATGTCACCGTCACCATTGGCGCGCACTATAATAAGGAGAAAAATCAAATCCAAGCTGCCTACACCCTTCAAGAGGGTGGGGCAGACTCCGCCATGGGCGAAACGGGCAACGACAACCCCAATGTCTCTGGTGATAGCTCCGAGTGGTTGAATATCCCCAACTGGGAAGATGAAGATGCCGCCAAGGAGTTTTTAACCCGCGTGGGCGTCATCGAAGAAATACCCATCGCCCCCATCTCGGATGAAACACCCAGCCTCAATCTCAACTTTGGTGGCGATGCATCCAGCGACGACGAGGAGGAGGAAACAACTGAACCTGAACCTGAACCTGAACCTGAACCTGAACCTGAACCTGAACCAGAACCCGAGCCCGAGCCCGAGCCCGAGCCCGAACCAGTTGCGAGTACGAGCATCGCTGTTGATAGCAGCCTGTCAGCGGATGACCAAACCCTACTCATGGCCATCAGCAGCATGGCGGCAGCACCATCCGCTGATACCGCCACCCAATTGAGCCAAGTTGCCCGCACCGGCAACCCGCGCGCCCTCTACCAAATTGCCCTTTACACCGAGGCGGGGCAAGGCTTTGCCCAAGACACATCAAAAGCAAACAAATTCTTCTTAGCCGCGGCGCAAAAGGGCTACGCCCTCGCACTCGCCCGTATTGATGGTGAGTACGAAACAGCCCTCGCCAACATAGGATTCCCGCCAGACGAAGCCAAGGCGCTGCTCGCCAAGATGGAGCAAGAGGCATCAGGCACATCCGTCTCTGCCCGATTCAACCTCGCCATCATGTACCGCTACGGTTATGGTGTACGCAAGGACGTGGATAAGGCTCGCGCTATCTTAGAGCAATTAAAGCAGCAAGGTGACAGCCAAGCATCCAGTATGCTCGAAAAGAATTTTTAAGTTTTTAAAACATTGTCATCCCTAGCTAAATTTGCTATCATTGGTTAATTCAACCATGACGGCGAAAAAAGACACAGACACGAGCAAAGCGGGGCCAGCAATCCTCCCCATTGCTCGTCGTTACAGCAAAGGTTGCCGAGGGCTGCTCATCATCGGTATTATCGCAGGTGTTATTTCGGCCATCACGGCAGGATTTGGCCTACCATTCATGCTCAAGGAGGTCTTCCCCATCGTCTTTGCTCCCGATCAAGCACCACCAGCACTCATCGCTCAACTTCAGCAATTTATTGCGCCCCAGCATTTAGAGAAAAGCTTACTGTGGGGGGCAGCACTGCTCCTCCCCATCACCATGTTTTTGCGGGGCTCGGCAGGTTTCCTCAATTCCTACTTACTGACCTGCGCAGGTATGAAGGTTCTTACGGCCCTGCGCATTGATATCTTCGCCAAATATCAAACACTACCCTTTTCTTATCACGACAAGCATCAGCGGGGGGAGATGATGACCATCGTCATTCAGTACACGCAAATGCTGCAAACCGCGATGATCAACATCGTCAACGACCTTGTCCTGCAATCCCTAACCTTGATAGCGGCTATCTCCTACTTGGTTTATGCAGCCATGCAGAGTGAGCAGAACGCCATGCTTCTCGGCTCCTTAGGCATCTCATCACTCTGCATCCCAATCGTCCGTTTTGTTGGGCGCAGCATCGTCCGCCACATCCAAGCAAGCATGTCAGGTCTGACAAAGATAACGAGTTGTCTGGAAGAATCCTTCTCCGCTCAAAGAGAAGTGCGAGCGTTTAACCTTCAACAACGGCAAGAGACCCTCCTCTTAGCTCTCATCACGGCACTCAACAAAGTTCAATTAAAACTTGCCATCTGGCAACAAGGACTATCCCCTGCCATCGAGGTCGTCAGCGCGCTAGCACTCTCTTTTACCTTATACCAAGGATGCAGCAGTGGTCTGACCCTTGATGAATTTGCGGGGATTGCAGCGGCCTTCTACTACTGCTACGACCCCATCAAAAGACTGGGGGCCGTTTCCAATCAATACAGCCTCATGAAAAACCTCTTGGGTGGCATTACATCCATCCTTGAAGCCAAGAACGATAATCCCGAGCCAACAAACCCACAAAGCTTGGGCGAGCACCCCAAAGGCGACGTTGATTTCAACCACGTCATCTTTGGCTATAACAACAGAAAAACAGTCTTAAAAGACATTGATATTCACGTCCCAGCAGGACAAATTGTCGCACTGGTCGGACCGAGCGGGTCGGGCAAAACCAGCTTCATCAACCTCATCAATCGATTCTATGATACCAATGAGGGCAGCATTTGCATTGATGGTATTGATGTTCGTCAGATTACTCGGGCTGAACGGACAAGTAATATCGCACTCGTCTCCCAATTCCCCGCGCTCTTCCATGGCAGCCTTCGCGACAACATTCATATCGGCCGCCCCGAAGCCAGTGATGAAGAGGTGATAGCTGCCGCTCAATTAGCAGGTGTGAATCAGTTTATTCATGAGCATGAGGATGGCTATGATCGCAAGCTTGATGAAGGTGGCAGTGGTCTATCAGGCGGACAACGTCAACGCGTTTCCATCGCCCGAGCCTTCCTTAAAAAAGCACCTATTCTCATTTTGGATGAGGCGACTTCTGCGCTCGACATGCGCAGCGAAGCCTTAATTCAAGAATCTCTCGAAATGCTAGCAAAAAGGCAAACAACATTCATCATCGCCCACCGATTCAGCACCATTCGCATGGCACAGCGCATCCTCGTTTTTAATGATGGTCAAATCATTGGTGATGGCACGCATGCGGAACTTTACGAAAGCACACCTCTCTATCGCCGGCTCTATGATGAGCAGGTGACCCGCACTAAAGAGAAGCAATCGCCCACAACAACCACCCCCGAGCCCTCTCTCGCATGAAACAGTTTCTTCGCTTCGCCAAGCTATTTCTCATCCCGCACATGCGCTTCTTTGTGCTGGCTATTCTGACGGGCTTTATTGCAGCCTCGGCCAGCGGCTTAGGGATTCCACTGATGATTTCAGCTGTCTTTCCTGTGATTTTCAATGGGACACAAGATTTGCCACCCTTTGCTCAGTCACTGCTTGGTGGCATTGATCAGCAATACCTTTTACTAGCAGCCTGCCTGCTTATGCCCGCGGTCTTCATCATCCGAGGTCTGGCGATGTGGGGTAATGCTGTTGTTGTCAACATCCTAACAATTCGCATTTTACAAGACATTCGCATGAGCTTCTTTCAGCGGATTCAATCACTACCCTTGGCTTACTTAGAGAGCCAACGCAAGGGCGATTTGATTAGCCGATTGATGGCGGACACCGCCAATGTTCAAGCCCTCATCACCAATGTTTCCAACGATATTGTCAAGCAGCCCATCACCTGCCTGTGCGCATTGGGTGCCTTCTTCTTCCTCATCTTCCAACAAGGTGCCGACTGGAGCTTCATTGTCAATTTGATTTTCATTGCACTGGCTGCCTACCCAGTTATTTTGTTTGGTAAGCGCATTGCCGCCAAATCGGCAAAAGCTCAAACTGGCTTGGGCGAATTGAACACCATCGTACAACAAAACCTCGCTGCCCAGCGGGAAGTACGCGCCTACGCCATGGAGCAACAGCAAATCGACGATTTCACTCGGGCATCACAGCGCTATAGCACGAACACCAACAAACTCATCAAGTACCAAAAGGGGCTCCTTCCCATCATGGAGACAGTGACTGCACTAGCCTTGGCCTTTCTCCTCGTCAAGGGTAAACTCACAGGGATGGTACTCACGGACTTCTTGGCCCTAGCTGCGGCTTTGTTCATGTCATTTGACTCGATGAAGCGCGCAGGGCGAGCCTTCAACCGCTTCAACCAAGCCCAAGGTTCGCTGATGCGATTGACCGAAATCCTAGATGTCGAGGACAACATACCCGAACCAGCCAAGCCCGTTCCATTTAAAGACATCAAAGGAGACATCACCTTTAAACAGGTCTCCTTTGGCTATACGGATGGGAACCCCGTTTTATCGAATATCGACCTCCACATCCCAGCTGGGCAAATTGTGGGCTTAGTAGGTTCCAGCGGTGCTGGCAAAACGACCATGGCTAGCCTCATTCCCCGATTTTATGAAGTCAGCGAAGGTTCACTCCTCATTGACGGCATTGATGTTCGTGATGTTCGCAAAGCCGATCTCTGCGAACAAATTGCCTTAGTGGGGCAACATGCTCTCCTCTTCACAGGCAGTATTAAAGACAACATTGCGCTGGGCAGAGAGACTTGCACCGATGAACAAATCCAACAGGCCGCAAAGCGGGCTCAAGTGACCAGCTTCCTCCCCAGTCAAGTGCACGGACTAAACACCAAGCTAGGGGAAGGCGGCAAGGGGCTTTCCGGTGGTCAAGCGCAACGCGTTGCCATTGCACGCGCCTTTGTGAAAGATGCGCCTATCCTCATCCTAGATGAAGCCACTGCCTCCCTTGATGCAGAGAGCGAGAAAGCCATTCAGGCCTCCTTGGAAGAACTGAGCCAAGGTCGCACCACCCTCATCGTCGCCCACCGTTTCAGCACCATTCGACATGCGCAACGCATACTCGTCTTTGATCAGGGCTGCATCGTCGGGGATGGATCCCATAAAGAGCTCTACACCAGCTGCCCCATCTACAAGGAATTGTACGATAGGCAAGGGGTGAGTTAATAGGACCAAAAATCCAATATTAAGTCTCGAAAAATCGGGCATTTTTGAACAAATCTTGTCATTTTCACGAAAAAGGGCTTGATTTATGAGCGACAGCAGGTTATCCTAGTCGCCGCGCGAGTTCTTTCAACACCCGAACGTAGGTCCTGCAATTCCCTTGGAAGCAGAGCTCGCATGCAGGGAAACCCGCTCATCCCCAATCATCAACATGTCCGAAGATACACAAGACAACAACGTCATCCAACTCGCCCACTTCGAAATCCCCAACACGCTTCAACGCATCGAGGATCCGAACAACGCGAACCACGTCACCTTCATTGCTGAACCAATCGAAACTGGTTTCGGTCACACGCTCGGTAACTCCCTGCGTCGCGTCCTGCTCAGCTCCCTCGAAGGTGCCGCTATCACCAGCGTGCGCATCGCCGGTGCTCAACACGAATTCACCTCCCTTCCAGGTGTTGTTGAAGACGTTACAGAAATCATCCTCAACCTCAAGAAGGTTAAGTTTGCTCACCACGGCAAAGAACCACGCACCCTCTCCCTTCGCGTCACCAAGCAAGGTGTTGTCACCGCAGGCGACATTCAAGAGGACTCGATGTACACCGTTGTGAACAAAGACCAAGTCATTTGCCACATCGACCAAAGCACCATCCTTGACTGTGACTTTGAAGTAGCTGTTGGTCGCGGATTCTACACCGCTGATGACAACAACGATAAGGATCGCCCCATCGGTGTGATTCCAATCGACTCCATCTTCTCCCCCGTTACCCGCGTTAAGTACGACGTTGATAACGCTCGTGTGGGTCAAATGACAGAATTTGACAAGCTTCTGCTCGACGTCTGGACAGACGGACGCATCAGCCCTAACGATGCCATGCTTCAAGCAGCTAGCATCCTTCGTCACCACCTTGACGTCTTCATTGATGATGATGAACGTTCCGTCAGCTTCGACAAGGCCGCAGGTGCCGACATGGACGCCAACACAGCCCACCTCCGCAAGCTGCTCAACATGAGCGTCAACGAAATCGAACTTTCCGTTCGTGCGGCTAACTGCCTCAACAACGCCAACATCACCACCGTTGGTCAACTTGCCATGAAGTCCGAAAGCGAAATGCTTAAGTACCGCAACTTCGGTAAGAAGTCCCTCAACGAAATCAAGGACAAGCTCGTTCAACAAGGTCTTTCCCTTGGCATGCAATTTGATGCTAAGCTTCTTGCAGCACCTGCTCCAACAGCTAAGCTTCGCCCAGAATCTGATGAGATTCGCAACTCCGACTTGCAATCCCTCATCTCCCACAACATTGATGCTTACGGCGACGACGACGAATAAAGCATTACTAACCACCAACCTTAACAATCAACCTAATCTAATAATATGAGACACGGCGTAAAAAAACCAAAGCTTCAACGTAAAGCTTCCCACCGCAAGGCCATGATGGCTAACCAAGCATGCAGCCTTATTATGCACGGCCGCATCACCACCACTCTGGCTAAGGCCAAGGCTCTTCGTCCTTATGTCGAAAAGCTGATTACCCTCGGTAAAGCTGGCACCCTCCACACACGTCGCCAAGCTTTGGCTACATTGCCACAACCAAAGGCAGTCAACAAGCTCTTCACTGAAATTGCTGAAGCCGCAGCTACACGCCAAGGTGGTTACACCCGCATCGTCAAGCTTGGTCAACGTAAGACCGACAGCGCCCCAATGGCACTCATCGAAATCATCGACTTGCCACAACTCAGCGCTCCTGTTGCACCACAAACAACAACTGGCACAGGCTCCACAGCAGCCGCAGCACCAGCTGTCGAAGAAGCTCCTGCAGCTGAAGCAACAGAAACAAAAGAAGCCTAAGATTACCCCTTAGCATATCTTAAGGTAACCTTAAAAAGCCCCACGTTCATTTGAGCGTGGGGCTTTTTCTGCTGATGAATCAGCATCAAAAAAGACTCAGATAATAATTCCAGATGACTTGATGCCAATCCATCATGTAAACGCCCGTGCCAAGCAAAAGACAGGGACCAAACGGCATGGGTTCCCCGCGCGAAACACGAGTCACAAGAGCCCAGATGAGACCGAGCAAACTACCAGCAACAAGGGTGACAGCTACCCCCTGCCAGCCGCAAAAGGCACCTATCGCAAGCGCAATCCATGCGTCACCACTACCCATGGCTTCGCGCTGCTGCTCCCAAGCACAGCAGGTACCTGATGCCGCATCATAATCGCTCAAAGCAATCTGTTGACCATCGGGCAGCGTGATGTGACTTAAACTCATCGTCAAATCGCCCTGAATGGGCTCCCTCCCCTTCAAGTTCAAGCTGGCATCTTTCAGGATGAGGCGGTGCGATGCCTCAAAGAAGAGCTCACTCCACAGGTATGATTTACCATCGATAATCAGCTCGATATCATTCTCATCAGGGGTCGAGTGCATCACCCAATCCACAGAGGAGGCAAAACTTTGCTTCTTGCGACCAAAGGCAGCGCGACCCAGCAAGGCAATCGCCTTGAACAAGACAAAGCCGACGCAAGCACCAAGAGCGCTATAGATGATACCCTCCTGCGCCCCAGTGGCAGCACCATCAGAACAGAAGCTCGGGGCAAAAACAGAAAGCAGCAAGCCAACCCCTGCCGCTACGAGACAGAGGCGAGGCAACACAATCATCTGCTCCCAGTCGATAAAGAATATGGCGATAGCCACCGCCAACCAAAGACAAATCAAGGCTTGCGCCAACACCGATTCATAGGAATAATAAAAACTGACCCACACAAATAGTCCACCGGTCAGCAGCTCCACGAAGAGGTAACGCGGGGAAATACGCTGATGGCAGCAGGCGCTCTTCCCCCGCAGGCAGAGCCAGCTTAGCACAGGGATATTGAGATACCAAGGAATGATTTTGTTGCAACGCGGGCAGAAAGAGCGCTTCGGCTCGTTGGTGCTCAGCCCCCTCGGCATGCGGTAGATGACCACATTGAGGTAGGAGCCAATGCTTAGCCCCAGCAACGCAAAGAGCGTCGGCAGCAAAAAGGGATACTCGTAGGCGCAGCGCGCTGTAAGATCATCAAGCAGCTCTAACATAGAATGAAGGTCAAGAAAAGAGCAGCTCATCGCCATGAGCTGCTCAAAAGAATAAAAGCATTAGTGCTTATCCTGCCCTTCAGGCGCAGGCGCAGCGGCACCAGGCTCCACCTTACCCAAGTAGGCAGGTAGCTCCAAGCCGACACTCTTGGCGAGCTCGTGCAGCGGCAGGGTGTCTTTGACAAGGTTCTGGACGAAGCCTCCAACGGAAGCCCCCTTCTCACCATTGCCCATGACGACCACTTTGTCGAAGCTGAGGTTGCGGATGGCCGAGCTTTGCATGTTAACGATGTCTGGCATTTGTTCAGTGATGAGCAGTCCCGAGGCAGCTTGCGCGCTACCAGCCGATTCCACGATTTGGCGGAAGCCTTCGGCCTTGGCTTCCAAGGCAGCTTTGATGGCAGCCGCTTGACCGAGACCAACCAGCTCCAGACCTTCACCCTCCGCCTTCTTGGCGAGCAGCAAGGCAGAGGCTTCACCCTCCGCCAGCTTGACAGCGGCATTACCTTCGGCCGTCTTTTCAATGAGCAGCGCATCTGCGCGACCTTGTTGTTCCTTAACGAGGACGGAAGCGGCTGCTTCGGCTGCGATTTCTTGCTTGCGCTTGAGGATTTCTGCCGCAACAATTTCATTGGCGGTCTGGGTGGCGCGCTCGAGTTCAGCACGCTTCATTTCTGCTTCTCGATCCGCGACGTACCCAGCTTGTTCGGCAATGGCGGCCTGCTCCTTTTGAGCGACTTCCGAGACCTTGCGGGCTTCAGCCTCACGAACCTTGAGCAGCGCGTTGGAGTCAGCAACGAGCATCGCCGCCTCGTTACTACCTTGGACGGAAGCTGCGTTCGCCTTGGCGACTTGCACCGTTTGCTCTCGGACGGCTTCGGCACGACCAATTTCACCACGGCGGGTTTCTTCCGCGACCTTAATCATCGCGTCATTGATGGCGCGGGCTGCTGCCTCTTGCCCCAAGGCGGCAATGTAGCCAGAGGCGTCGCGAATGTCAGTAATGTTGGCATTGATGAGGTAGAGACCCACCTTATGAAGCTCGACATCCACACCGCCTGTGATTCCTTTGATGAGCTTTTCGCGGTCTGCATTGATTTCTTCAATGGTCAGCGAGGCGATAACGACGCGCATTTGCCCCATGATGATTTCCGAAGCGAGCTGCTGAATATCCTGTCGGCTGCGGCCCAGCAAACGACTGGCGGCATTCTGCATGATTTCGGGCGTGGTGCTGATGCCAACGATGAAGGACGATGGCACATCGACGCGGATGTTCTGGCTAGAGAGCGCACCTTTGAGTGGGACGTCAATATTAATGGGGTTCAAATCCATGAAGGAGTAGCTTTGTACCACAGGTAGGATAAAGGTCGCGCCACCATGAATACATTTGGCGGAACGCCCCGAACCAAGGTAGCCGTATACGATGAGAATTTTATCAGATGGGCATGTCTTATAACGGCTCACAATCCAAATGATGGTCGCGAGAAGGAAGACGGCTAATACAATAATGGCGACAAGGGTATTAGATGAACCCTGCATAGCTAATAGGATGTTTGTATTCATATATTAATGCGATGTTGTTAAGATGAGAGAGCTTGTACGAGCACACCTTGAGGCGTGGACTCAATGACGGTAATAGGGGTATGCGCGGGGAGTTCTGTTTCACCCCGCTGGGTGGCGGGCAAGGTCAGCACTCCATTGGGGTGGGTGATTTGGACTTGCCCACCGACAGCTCCCGATGGCGGAATACTGACATAGACGGTGCCCGTCAATCCGGCAAGGCTGCTCATATCAGTATTTCCATCGACCTGCAATCGGGTGAGCATGCGCATCAGCCCAAGAATGAGAACGAACATGATAGCCCCGATAAACAGGCCAACGAGGCTTGCAGGAAGAGCCGCCATCCCCTGCTCCATGCAGATAAAACCACCCCAGCCAAGCCCGAGCAGGAAGCCGATGATGGCATGAATGGAAAAATAGCCACCCGCGCCATGCCCTGTGTCAGCACCTGTATCAAGCCCGATGTCTGCAAAGCCTGCCCCGATGAAGGTCAGCAGGAAAAAGATGCCGCCAAAGATGGTGGCAAACCAAGCAATCGAGCAATAGATACCCAAGGCCGAGTCGAAATGGGGGCTCATCAAGGAGTCGCTAAGCTGCATGAGCGGAAGCGATTGAACGATGGTCAAGAGGTGAATCATGATTAACACCATCCTACCCTGAGCAAGCTTATCTGTCAATCAAATAGGGCAAACAGGGCGTATATTTCAAAAAATGAAGTGTTTTCATCAGATTCGGCTTGATTCTACTCCAATTCATGGTATTATTTCTTTTCCTTGTAGGTCGATTGCCACAGCCATGAATATCAACCCACAAATCCCCCATATAATAACATGATTGAAATTAACGTCGACGACTTCAAGATGAACGAAAAGGACACAGGTTCCACTGCGTTCCAAGTTGCTTTGCTTACAAAGCGCATCGCTCACCTCACAGGCCACCTTGCCACCAACAAGCATGACTTCGCATCCCGCCGCGGTCTCTTGATGATGGTTGCTAAGCGCCGCAAGTTGCTCAACTATGCCAAGCGTACTGACAATGCTCTCTACTTGAGCTTGCTTCAACGCCTTGGTCTTCGCCACTAATTCTCCTCAAAGATTTCAGTACGAAGTACATCAAATAAACAAGAGCCGCCAGTTGATACTGCGGCTCTTTTTTATGTTTTAAAAAGGATATTTTAGACCCTGTTGGATGAGGTATCGACCTCACGCATCATCAGCGGGATATATTGCCCCCGCTCGTTAAGCTCGGGGGTGGAGCCAGCGGATAATCCCTCTTGGTAGCATACATACAAAATTTTGGAGATACCAAAGGCATAATACATCCCAAAGAAAGTAGAGGCTTCCCCTGTTGAACCAAAAAAGAGCAAGAAACTAGTCGGAAGAGCGATGATAGCAAACCAGATGCCTGATGCAGCCGGATGTCGTCGGTAAAGATAAGCTACCTTCAAGGCCAAAATAACAAAAACAAACATCGTGAACCCGATTAGAACCAATCCCACATAACCCATTCGATGGATGAGGTGAATGTAACCGCTGTGCCAGACACCATAGTCCATGAACGTTTTATTGTCGCCAGCCTTGATGACACCTCGCGAAATCAGCGTCTTATTCCGCTGAAGCAAATCAAGCTTTAACCCAAAGCCATCTCCCCAGGTATAATCCTTGATATAACCTTCTCTGGGATCCATCGCCTTATCCCACATTGCATATCGCCATTCAAGCGAAAATTTAGCATCACGGGCAATGGCTGAATCAACCTTAACCCCCGGTAAGAACGAACAAGCGCGTTGCATCCCCAGAGGCAAATCAAGCATAACTCTGCTATAACTCAGAGCAAAAACGGCACCGTATAAGACCGACAGCAACGCAAACACCAGCATCACCTGCCGCCTCACACAACTAAGCGTTATCCAATGCGCAGCAGCTGCTGCCAAAAGGTTTCGGAAACCAGAAAGAATGATACAAATGAGAGATACGGCAATCAAAAAACTTTTCCAAAAAGATGTAACAATTTGCCATGGAGTGTTACAACAGATAAGCATCAAGAACAAATTTTGACCAAAGTGGTCAAACATGGTAAATCGAGATGACTTCGCTGCTTCCATCGCCTCCCCACCCATGCCAATTCCTCGAAAAATGGCACCAAAAAAGGCTGCTACCACTGTAATATACATTGTCCACTTGAGAACCTTAGCAATATTCTCAAAGGTAATAGGCATACAGCTGATAGCTACATAAAAAAGTGTAGCAAAGAGGCAAGCAATGTAGTCATTACCCCCAACTTGACCATTAATGACGCCAAGCCCACCCACCCCTACTGGGTAGCGTATGAACTGCGCGAGGAAGGCGCCAAACACGATGAAGACTAGAAAGTCGCAGAAAAAAACCGATCGCCACTTGAGCCGTACATATCCCATAAAACTCAAGGCAATATAGTAAGCAAGGACAATAGTTGCAACCAGATAACCAGGTGAAATCTTTTTTAGTGCTCCCAGCGGCAAGTAGCGCATCACAACGGGAGCAATGAAAACAAGCACCCAAGCGCGTTTTCCTAGCGCATTAATGGCAAAAAGAGCGCCTAGACCAGCAAGAATCAAGACAGGGCGCTTAGCACCTTCCGACACCTCAGAACCGAGGACGAAGGAAAAAAGAACCAACAACACACCTAGAATAATCTTCTGAATGATGGATGAAGACATACTCTAGGTCTATTGTTGGTTGATAGAACGAATGTTCGTTCGATTAAGTTAAATCAAAGAGCTGATGGAATTTCTTTACCAAGCTCGGAAGCCTTGCGACCCTTGCCGTCACCGGCGATGCGCTCAAGAACAACGTCGCGGTAGCCCATGCCGCCAGGAATCATTGGAAGAACATGGACATCGTATGGAACCATCACATCGAGGAGATAGGACTCTTCACTTTCGAGCATGCGCTTGAGCGCTGGGACGAGCTCATCGGGGTCAGTGACGCGTTCCGCCTTGATACCAAAGCCAGCACAGAGCTGCACGAAATTAGGATAGAGGATATCCTCATTCTTATGCTCTGGATCATATTGATCATGCGGGTCAGCCAAGAAGGTATTCGCGCGGTTGGAGTCATACTTCAAATCCTCCCACTGAACAACCATGCCCAGATGCTGATTATTCAAAATGATGTTTTTGATGGGCATGCGTTCAATCTTAATCGTGGCAAGCTCTTGAACATTCATCAAGAAGGAACCATCACCATCGATGTTAATGACTGGGAGATCAGGGCATGCAACATGAGCACCCATGGCAGCGGCCAAACCGTAGCCCATGGAACCGAGACCGCCCGATGTGGAGAAACGTCGTGGTTGTTGGAAGCGGTAGAACTGTCCTGCGAACATCTGATGCTGACCAACACCAGTCGTGATGATGGCATCCTTACCCTCCATCAAGGCGTAGAGTTCTGCAACAACGCGCTGGGGTGCGATTTGACCAGGGCGATTTTCGTAACAAAGTGGGTATTGTTCCTTCCACTGCTCGATAATGGCAAACCAGTCGCGGCGCAACTCAACATCGTATTCTCGACGCTCATGCCCCAAGGCAGCCAAATTTTCATTCAGGTAGCGCAAGGCTTGCCCCGCATCGGAACGAATCGCGTAATCGACGCGCTTGTTCTTATTCAACTCAGCCGCGTCATAATCAATGTGAATAATGGTTGCATGTTCGCAGAAGTTCTTCACGGCACCGGTGACACGGTCATCAAATCGGGCACCAATAGCAATCACAACATCAGCTTCATTGACTGTATTGTTTGCATAAACAGGTCCGTGCATCCCCAACCAGCGAACGGAGAGAGGGTGATCTTCAGGCATTGTACCAACACCCATCAAGGTAGTCGCTACAGGGATTTGAGCGCGTTCGGCAAACTCAAGCAAATCAGCAGAAGCCTCGGCAATCACGACGCCACCACCAGCATAAATCGCTGGACGCTTAGCCGCTAAAATGATGGGCAGAACCTCATCCAGCATATCCGTCTTAAGTGGGATTTCAGGGCAGTAACCTGGCAAATTCATCGCCTTGGACCAATCAACGTCAATCAATGCTTCTTGATAATTCTTAGGAATATCAATAACAACAGGACCAGGGCGACCCGTGCAGGCAATATGGAAAGCTTCTTTAATAATTTGAGGAATGTCCGCCGCATCGGTCACCAAATAACTATGCTTGACGATAGGTGCCGTCATGCCAAAGACATCCGTCTCTTGGAAGGCGGAGCTACCAATCATGGCACTGCCCACCTGAGCCGTAATGGCAACCATGGGGATAGAATCAAGAAACGCATCCGCAATGGGCGTAATCATGTTCGTTGCACCAGGTCCGGAGGTGGAGATGCAGACACCGACTTTACCCGTTGCGCGGCCGTAACCTTCGGCAGCAAAAGCTCCACCTTGTTCGTGGCGGGGAAGAATGGTGCGAATTGTATCTTCGTGGCTCAAAGCCTGATGAATAGGCATGCTGGCACCACCTGGGTAGGCAAAGACGACATCGACACCCTCGCGCACTAGGCTTTGAACCAAGGCTTCAGCTCCAGTCATTCGTTCAATCATTGGCTTATCTGTTTGGGTCGTACTCATGTTCGTCGATAGTAGTTTAATGATAGCTAGGCATCGCGTATAGGGGCTAGCTCTAATCTATAATAGCAAATTGAAAGCAGCTTGAAAAGGCTTTTTTTTGCGCGCTTCATGGCATCAAGCAACAAAAAGCAATATGACGCAACTTACTCTATCATCGCAAGGCTAGAACCGCTACTATTCTAATTATGGGTCGATTCCTCATCTTACTCCTCCTCTCGCTCTCCTTCATCCCCGCCAAAGCCCAATATCAGCATTTCCAACGCGGCAGCATCTTTTACTTTAACCATGAATCCATTCGCGTCTTTTTCTTCAAAAGCGAGGAAATGGAGCTTCACGTCATGGACGAGGGTGATGTTAGAAGCCCTCGATATGGTTCTCTTGAGCAGGCAATGCAACGCTCGACCTGCCTTGCAGGAATCAACGCAAGCTATTTTGCCGCCGACGATGAGCACAGCCCTATCGGCCTTGTCGTCAGTGAAGGCAAGCAAATCGCACCTTTTTCCCAAGGGCGCTTCACGGTAGCGGGCACCTTGTATGATACAGGCAAGCAGCTCCGCTTAGAGCGAAGCACCCAACTCACCACCCCCACCAAGCACATGAAAGCAGCGATTCAGGCGGGGCCCTTCCTCGTCGAAAATCAAAAACCAGTTGCAGGTCTTGATGACACACGCATCGCAGCACGCAGCTTTGTGGCCACAGACGGAAAAGGCAATTGGTGCATCGGTATGAGCTCAGCAAGAAGCCTTAAAGAACTTGCCGAGACCCTCTCCAAGCATGGTAGCATAGGAGATTTTAAAGTCCGTACAGCCCTCAACTTAGACGGCGGCAGCTCCTGCACATTCTGGGCATGGAAGCACTGCTACATCCCCAGCTATAAACAAGTCCGAACTTACGCAGGAATCCGCCCACGCTCATAAATTCATAGAACCTCAACCCGAGTCCCCGCACGAACCAAAAGAGCTAACTCATTAATGTCACGCTGAGCCAAACGATAGCTCCCTGTTGCACCAGGTATTGATTGTTCCCCGTGAATATAAGCACCATTGGATAACTTCAGAACGCGATTGGCTGACATATAATTCATTGACTGGGGAGAAACGCGCCGGCCTTGATCGTACGCAAAGCGGTCACTCACTTTCAGGTCAGACGCATCGGCAGCACCCTCGTGGGCGCCCTCACTGACCGTCACAGGATAAACTGCAACTAATACATCAGCATCCCACACGCGCAACTCCTGCTCTTTAGCATCAATTTCTAAGCGGAGCGTCATAGGAGCCACCACGAGTTTTTGCCCTATATTCAAGCGAGAAGGCTCGATGATACCATTGAGCAAAAACAGAAAATCCAAGGGTGTCTGATTCGCTTGAGCAATACGTGCAACATGATCACCAGAACGAACCTGATAAATCGTCGCATGAGGATTTTGCCTCGATAAGTAGCGACGCTTATTGATACGCGCAGTCAAACCACGGGCTTCCTTGCCACCAATATTTTTCTCCTTCACATAGGGTGCTAGCACCTTTAGCGCTTGATCGAGCTCTTGCTGTAAAATCAAAGAGCGAGCTTCAGCAATAGCCTCTGGTCGGCGTGGCCAAAGGGAATAATTAAGCATGATGGCTTCTGCCCACAGCTGGGAGCACATACTAAGCAACATCAAGCAAAGAAAAGGCAGCTTCATCCTATGAAAGAAATAAAAAAGGCGGTCCGCCCCATAGAGAGGAGAACCGCCCGATAAAAGAAGAATCAACCGGGCTTAGCCTTGGTTAGCTTGAATGTAAGCAACAACGTCCGTGACGGACTTGAGCTTTTCTGCGTCTTCGTCTGGTACTTCAATACCAAACTTGTCCTCAAAGGCCATGACGAGTTCAACGGTGTCAAGGGAATCGGCGCCAAGATCTTCGATGAACTTAGCATCTGCGGTCACCTTATCAGCTTCGACACCAAGTTGGTCGACGATGATTTCTTTAACTGTGTTTTCAATTTGTTCAGACATAATATGTGACTTTAATAAGTAGGCTCATTATACGTCACGATTTCATGGCTTGCAACACCAAATTATAGAGAAAAGCGAAAAAAAAGACCTTTAGAGGCATTTCGCGAGCATGCGAAGCCCATTCAGGGTCAAATCAGCATCAATTTGTTGGACTTGAGAAACCTCACTCGCCACGATTGTAGCATCACCACCAGTGACGACGAAATAGGGATCGCACCCCAACTCTAGCGTTAATGCAGCTATCGTTTCGCGCACCATCCCCACAAATCCAAGAGTCGCCCCTGATTGCAAAGCCTGTATCGTATTCTTCCCAATCCACTGCTGAGGTTGTGAAGCGTCGACACTTGGTAGCAATGCCGTTGCAGAGGACAGGCAAGTCCGCAAGGTGCTTAAACCAGGCGCGATAACACCTCCTAAGAAGAAAAAATCCCCACACCTTCCCACATCAAGGATGTCGTAAGTGACAGCGGTACCCACATCAATAGCAATCGCAGGAAAGCGTGGCGCCTGTTTCAACGCCAGTACATTGGCTAAACGGTCAGCACCCAAGTGCGCATGGTCTGGGTAATCGTCAAAGCAAATACCGTGGGGAGAAGCAGAATTCAAAAAATGACACGCGGCACCAATACCTGCCCGCAGTGCTTCTACACAAGCAGGGACTACCGATGCTATCACCGCAAAGTCATATTCCCACGCCTGCAATAAAGAACGAACTGAAGCAGCACTCACATCCTTCGTGAGAAGCATTCTTTTCTCACCAATCAAAACGCAACCATCCGACAAGATAAATTTGGTACGCGTATTAGAATTATCAACTAGTAGAACCCTCATAAGAATCGACAAATAACTGTTCGCAAGCACGACAAACCCGAGCAGCTCCCCCGCGCCGTGGCAATCCTTGCATCTGAGAGCGCCTATGCTTCCACTCCTTAGACTGGTTAGCCAGCAATTCATCAACGGCATCCAGCATTGCGTCTGCACCCTGAGCATAGACTCCACACTGATCGCGCTGCAACAAATCCAAATTCCCCTGCTCTTGCCCCATCAGAGCAAAGTTGACAATCATGGGTAAAGCCGATGCGTAACACTCAAACATCGTCGCTCCACCAGGCTTACCAACATAAAGATGATGATTCCGCATGAGCTCATGCATCTCATCACTTCGCGCCACGAGACGCAGAGCTGATGATGAACTAAACCCTGCAAGCTCACCTTGCAAATAACTCAGCCGCCCCCCTGCTAAAACGGTGATATGTGCCAATGGGTAGACCTCTAGCAAAGCCCGCAACTCGTCGGCGCACTGGCGCGCTGGCGCTTGTGCCGCATAAAGAATACGCAAATTCGATGCTGTAGGCACCTCAAGAGATTCAGATGGGTAGAAAGATGCAAAACTAGGGAAGGAACTCACCTTTAAAACGTCATCAGACAAAGCATATCGCTCGGCAAGCAAAGAGGCTGAATATTCATCCGTCACAAAAATCCGCTCGGCTCCCGAGCGCACCCACGGACGACTCACCTCAATAGCATCGGTCACCACCGCAACATGTCTAAAATTGAGCTCATATTTTGATTGAATAAAATCCAACAGATAATTGTAGAGGGGATATGTGGTAACGACTAAATCGACTCGTTGATCACGTATATGGCCAAGCAAGGCATCCGTCATCTGCTTAAAAAAAGACATTTTTGCCAACCTAGACCAATCAGCCTTATCCATCGCTTCAAATGTTAGCCCCCACAGCCAAGCTGCGCGCTCTACACAAAATTGATAATAGCGGCGAGAGAGACCATAGCTGATTGATGGCACAATCGACAAGCCGTCCAGCACTTGAACAGGGATAAGTCGTCGGGAAAATTCCTCCTCTAACGCGAGTGCTGCCGAATGATGCCCCGCACCGTAGCGAGCAGTCAAGATAAGAACATTCATGATACCTAAAAGCTGTTAACATTCAAAGCGTGTGCATAGGACAACATCCCGTGCACACGCCTTATCAAACATAGTTAGAGCTATGCGAGCTCCATCACGGTCCAATGCTTTTAGGACGACCTTCAAGCATAGAGCGCTCTGGAACGAAAATCATATCGCCAGGGTGCAATACAATCGCTCTATCTTTCGCGCTAAAGTAATCGTAAGTCTTTGTGACACCTTTACGTGTGATTTGAATATTACGAGAACCAAAGTCTGTAATATCCCCGCAATCAACCAAGGCCTCAATGACGGTAATACCCTCACGATAAGGAAGATTCTTCTTCGTTCCGACGCGTCCTGTAACGTGGATAAAGCGCTGCATAATGTTACCTTTAACATCCTCGCTTGTCACATCCGTCTGAACGACTGGGCCAGAATAAATCTCTTGTGACACATATAGCTTTGTCAACAAGTTCTCCACCGCACGCGATGTAAGTCCATCGACATGAACGCGAGAGGATAAATAGGGCATATTGATAGTCCCATCTCGGCGGTCAACCGTATACTGTCGATTGATTGTCGCCGAATCTTCAGCTGGGATATTCGTCATCATAACGGTCACAACCCCTCCTCGCATTGCTCGAGCTTCTGTTCCTGCGCTCTGCGCTTCCACGACACTGAGGCAAAGCACCGACGCTAGCATCAACTGTAATATTTTTTTCATAGTGAATTGATCTAGTAAAAATTAATAAAGTTCTTCTTCCTCGCTTGCAGCTTGAGCCACTGGGCTCGTACTCTTATCACTGCTTGCCTGAGAATTTGATGCTCGCTTACGCGTCACCTTTGGCAACTTATCCTTGCGTTTGCTATCCGAACTATAGTAAGAATAGTAGGTTGTGTAATACTGATAGGTGGAATCACCTGAAATATCAACATTATTCATCACAAGACCCATGATTTTACCACCAGCTTCCCTAATATTAAGCATTGCACGCTGAATCACCTTTGATGGCATCTTACGTGGTTGCAGAATAAAGAGCGTAGCGTCCGTTTTGTTGACAAGAATGGCAGCGTCACTCACACCCAAGATAGGCGAAGCATCAATAAAGACGATGTCAAATCGCTTTGAAGCCTCCTTGAGCAACTGATCCATGCGGTAAGAACCGAGGAGAGCTGATGGGTCACTGGGCTGAGGTCCGGATGGGAGAAGGTAGAGATTGGGCTCTTCCGACTTAATAACAACATCGCGCAATTCTAAATCTTCACTCAGATAGTTACTAAGACCTCGCTCGCTGGTCATATCATTGTATCGAGCCAAGCGTGGGCGACGCATATCCCCATCAATCATGAGGGTGCGGTAGCCACTCTGAGCAAAGACAAAGGCTAAGTTAGCAACCGTTGTCGTCTTACCATCGCCAGCATTAGCGGAAGTAACCGTATAAATATTCGAGTTGTAGAGAGCACGGCGCAGCTCAATATTTGTACGAAGGATACGGTAGGCTTCAGCATCGGGGCTATCCCCTTCCTGCAAAATCATCAAAGCGGCATCCTTAGGAATCACGCCGAGAACAGGCAAATTGAGCTTACGTTCGGCATCTTCTAAAGACTTGATAGAGGTATCAAAGTAATTATAGATAAAGGCAACACCTACGCCTGCAATAAGGCCAACAGCCGCGCCAAGAATCAAATTGAGCTGGTGATTTGGGCTAGATGGCACCAAGGCAGCGGAAGGCTCGCTGGATACATCTATGATTTCACGAGGTGTCAACATGCGAATTTTGTCAGCAATATACTCGTTTTCTAATTGATCATAGCGCGATTTCTCTGCTTTATATTCTTCGACAGCTGCTCCAATCTTCTGATCTTCAAGCATCTTCACTTTAAGAATATCTTTAGCAGCTGCTAGCTCCGATTTTACAACTTCCAGCTCAGCCTTTTTAACATTGAGCTGACTAAGCATCGCTTCACGCATTGAAAGCAATTCTGCATAGAGTCGGCTACGTGTACTTTCAATCTGATTATCAAGCAATTTGACATGAGGATGCTTCACACCATAGTGGGACATGAGCATTTTCTCGCGCTCATCCATCTCCTCCTTTAACTTCTCACTCATTGTTCGAACCTTGTTCGAGCTATAAGATTCAGCCGTCAACAAACCTGTACGAGTCACATAGCTGAGCATCTCCTCATCTTGAAGCTTTTGCAACTCACCAATGTGAACCTCCATGGTGGAAATCTCATTTTGCAGGGCATTTTTGCGACTATTTGCGTCGTTTACAGTCTGCTCAACCATTTCACTATCACGCAGCGTCCCACCGCCCCAGACCCCGCTGGAAAGGTATTGTCCCGAACGAATGTATTCGCGAACAACATCAGCTTTACGCTCCAACTCATCTTGGCGAGAACGAAGCACTTCAAAGCGGCTATTGATTGCTTGGTTAATCAAATCATTTTCCTTTTGTTCGCGCACTTCTGCGTAACAATCGGCTACAGCGCGGCAAACACGCTGAGAGAGTCGAGGATCGGGACTTGTAACCGTCACATCAATCAAATCGGTACCACTTCTTGGTTCCACTTCAACCATTTTAATCAGGCGTTCAGCGGCAATCTTATCGGAACAAGCCCACTCGGCAGGAAGTTCCAGCTTATTCGCGATTGCAATCAGGTTGCGCTCAGAAATAAGCAACTCAAACTGAGTCTCCATGTATGCTCCTGACGCAGCTAAGGTGATTGGGCTTTGTGCCCCCATTGCTGGTGTCACGATTTCCCTAGGCATCTTAATTTCAAATTGCATGAAACTCGTGTACTTAGGGGTCATCATACGAGTGATGACAGCACTGCTTACAAAAACGATAAAGAAAACAAGCAAGGCTTCCTTCCACCGAGTGCGAAGCATCTGAAGATAATCCTGCGCATGCAAGAGAGATTCCTCTCGCGCAGCACCAATACTGTTCAAGTCTGACATAGATAGTATTTTTAGATAGAATAAGGGCTTTGTAAGAACGACTTACAAAGCCACTTATAAAACGAATTAGAATAAATAACTGATGGAAGCTGAGAGCATGTTACGATCATAGTCGCCTGCGTCCTCATTCGCAATCGTGTACAAATAGCTAAGTGACAAGCTAGATTGAGAGCTTATTTGATATCTTAAGCTCGCGTTTACATTGTATGTAACTTCGTGCCTATCGGCAGCACCAATATCACTATCTGTGTAATCTGCATCAATGATGGAGAAGCCACCGAGCAAGCTCAGGCGGGAGGTGAGCTGCTGAGTCAAATTACCACCAATGCGCCAAGTCATGTCTGATCGGTAGTTACCACCTAATTCATATCGGTAAGTATCGATGTTTTCATTTTCCAAAGCAACATAAGCATTGAAAGTCAAACCCTTTGCAACCGTACGACGGTATGACGCCCTAAGGTTAGGATAGATATCACACTGTGAATCAATAAATTTAACTTGAGCACCCAGTGATATACCCATAGAGGATACCTCGCTCAGTTTACGCTTCACGCCGCCTCGGAAGAAAATATCTTGAGAATCATAACCATAGCTACGGAAATCATATTTCCCACCAAGGGTAAGTGAATAGGAAGTAACTGTCGATGCTTTGTAGCGATACACAGTTGACGCCGAAAGATATTGACGGTCATCAACGTCATAGTAATCACTCAAATAAATATTACCCGAATAACCCACGCGGAGTGATAAACTCTTTTTACCATCAAGCTTTCTTGTGTAAGCGTCGGACAAACTCCAGTTTAAGCTATCGCCCTCTCGGTTAGCACTGGAAATACCATTAGAGTAATCAAGCTCTGGCGTAATGGATAAGCGGAACGTTAAATTGTTACTACTCACTTCGTTAATTGTATGATCCAGCGTTAAAGCTAAGCTCACATCAGCGAAAGATTTATTACCAGTGCCATCGGCCTCCTTATTATAGATAGTACCACCCACACGACCAGTCCACGACAGTCTAGTCATGGCATCGTTTTCGGATTGAGAAGCCCCAATACCAAATCGTGTAAACATACTGCCTTCCTCATTTGTTGCCGTGCCATTAATGTTATCATCAAAACCAACGGCAATACTCCCCGTATAAGTTAAGCTTGCGTTCTGCGCCAAGCCGATAGCAGGAGCGGTATCGTAGAGAGAAAAAGCTTGAGCAACAGGTGCTAAAACACCTGCTAGAAGAGTCAGTGTACAGAGTGAAAGTTTCATATAAAGTTTATTCTATTATTGAGCAGACGTTGTGTCCCCTGGATCGGAATCATCTTGAGCGTCTTCAAATTCCTCAAGAACTGCTTCATGGCTACGAGGATCCTCCTTGGCTTGAACTTCCTCATCAAGCGTCAGTGTACCATCATCTAATTCACCATTTGCGAGACGGTTGATTGCAGCAGTGTCACCAGCGTGAGTGACCGCATGAGCGACAACTGCCCCGAGGCGTTGGCGTTGCTCGTCGGCAATGACAGGCGAACCCGCCAGAACATTCAAAAGGGCAACACCCATCGAATCTGCAATCTTAGACTCATCAATAGCTCCTGTTTCGAGCGCCTTCTGAACTTCTTCAGGCACCTTAACAAGTGCATCACGTGTCTCTGGAAGAGCACTGACGACAGAGGAGAAAATCGATGCTACCTCCAAATCCGACCAAGAGGAACGGCTTTCGAGCACGAGCGATAAAATTTGATCAGCTGCGTCTGGATTTTGGAGAGTCAAGGCATGAACCAAGTCTACCAAATCCTTCAGTTCAAGCTTGCTGCTCTTTTGAATCAGCTGAGTAACGGCAGCAGGAAGCTCTACTGATTGAGCCATGCTCAATGGTGCCATGCTGCCCAAGACGGGAACTAAGAGGCAAATTGTTTTAATGAGGCATTTCATAATGGTTTGATTGTGAGTGATTATTGTTCCGTGTTTAATGAGGGAAGCGGGTAGCGAGAATCGAACTCGCATAGTCAGCTTGGAAGGCTGATGTTTTACCACTAAACTATACCCGCAAAACTTCTAAGCTTAGATTAGCACTTTATGAGCAATTTGCAAGCCCTTTTTTTCATCTTTTTTGATAACTTATTGCTTCTTTCTGGTTTTCTTTCCCTCAAAGAACACCCTTAGCCGCTTTTCTGCTTGCTATTTCGTCTTTTTAAACTAAAATACCTTGGACTCCTTTTTACATCAGTCTAGCCGTATCTATTCCCCGATCATGAACATTCTTGAATTCATCCGTAAAAACTCAATCCTCGTCATTATTGTTATCGCTGGTGTAGGCGCCGGTCTTCTCATGATGGACTATGGCAATAAAGGCAGTTCCATCACAGGGGATTTCCTCATTCAAGTTGATGGCACGAACTATAGCGACCAAGAGGCCTACGCCTTAGGCGGCAATGGAGAAGCCTACCTTCGTCAACTCATCTCCTCCGCACCAAAAAAATTGCGTGACCGATTTGATGCAGACCATAACGAGCAACTCAGCGATGAGGAAATGGCAAATTTGCAAGCCTACATCCAAGAGAACCCCAGCATCCAAGACAGCATGAACAACTTGGAATCAACCTACCAAGCTTGGAGCTACGGTCAGCTGAAAGAAGAGACCGTCAACATGGCCGTCAACCGCGCCATCATTCAAGCCGAAGGTAAAAAGCTGGGCATCTACCCCTCCAAAGAACAAATTGACCGCTACATCGAATCCCTGCCTGCCTTCACCAATGCCGATGGCAGCTTCGACCAAAAACTCTACCGCAGCATGAGCGGCTACCGTGGTGACCTTGCCGACAACGCAGCCGAGAAAGCCTTCCGCAGCGTCGTGGCCGACATCATCGTTTGGGAGAGCCTGCAAAAGCTCCTCACCAAGGGCATGGCCCCACAAGCCCAAACAGAATCCGCCTTAATCGATGCAAGCATGCAAGACATGTACGGCAAGACAGCTTGGCTTGATGCCAGCCTGATTGAAAGCCCAGCCCCCACCGAGGAGGAGAGCAAGGCCTATTGGGAAGAAAATAAAGAGCGCTACCTCAGCGAAGAGCAACGCATCGTGAGCCTCTACACCCTCACCCCATCCGCTGACAGCAATATTGATGAGCTGATGACGACAGCCGAGCTCCTCATGCAAGACATCGCCCAAAGCAATGGCACAGGGATTGACGAACTGCTTGCAACCGCTGCTGAAAACCCAGAAAACGCCCCCTTCACCTACCTGACTGCTGAAGGTAAGAGCCACATCACCCTGCCCGCCAGCACAAAAGCCAACGCAGCCCCCGAACTTCAACAGGAAATCGAAGGCAAAGATGGCCTCATCCCCCTGAGCGACGTCGCCTTCACCGTCGATGGAGCCCCCAGCATGGAGAGCTATCAAAAAGCAGCAGACCAAGGCAAAGCCCTGCCTCAAACAAGCATCAAGCAAATCCGTGGTTTCTACCCAACCCAGACTGGTACCCTCGTGATGATGATTGTCAATGCTACCGAAGCTCCCACCGTCCTTCCTTATGAGCAAGCCAAGGCTGCTGCCGACCTCGACTTCATTGCCGACAAGAAGCTTGAACGCTTGAGCCAAAAGGCTAATGAACTGCAAGAGCAAATGCAAGCCGCCCTCGACAAGAGTGGTCTGGATGCCGCCTTCCAACTTGCCACCGAGGCAAAGGCCGATGTCGCGGACTTTGGTCCCGTCGCCTTAGAGGCCAACACAGACCTGCCACAAGGTCTCGACCCAAGCGCCCTCATGTCCGTTGCAAGCAATAGCTTAGCCCCCATCGTCATCACCAATGATGGAGCACGCATCACGGCCGTCACCAGCCGAACCGTCATGGATGGGCCCGAGATTGCCGCCTTCAAGAGCATGCAAATGCTCCCCATGGCGCAACAAAAACTCCGCCAACAAATCCTGATTGACTGGCTGCATATGAGCTACCAAAAGTTCGATGTCAAGCTTGCCGAACGACTCAGCCAAAATAACTAACACACACAAAGGCGCACCGCATGGTGCGCCTTTTCTATCTCTCCATTCCACCATGTCACTACCATCTCAAAGCAAATACATCATCGGTAACGAAGCCTGCGAGCGATTCAGCTTTTACGGCATGCGCAGCATCCTGACCCTTTTCATGCTGCACGAACTCCTACTCACCGAAGAGCAAGGTGTCGCCATCTCTCACCTCTTCATCGCCTGCATTTACGTCCTCCCCGTGCTCGGCGCATGGCTTGCTGACCAATTCCTCGGTCGCTATAACTGCATCCTCTACATCTCCCTCTTCTACTGCTTAGGCCACGGAACCCTTGCCTTGAGCGATTTTGCAAGCAGCCTCGAACTCCAACGCATCATCTTCTTTAGCGGTCTTGCCCTCATCACCATTGGGGCGGGCGGCATCAAACCCTGCGTCTCAGCCTTCGTTGGTGACCAGATGGAAGGACAGAGCAAGGAGGCCATGACGCGCATGTACGCCGCCTTCTACTGGTCCATCAATCTGGGGTCTTTCTTTGCGATGATTCTCATCCCCATCATCCGCCTCAACCTAGGCTACTCGTGGGCCTTTGGCATCCCTGGTATCTTCATGGGACTAGCGACACTGGTCTTCTACCTCGGTCGCAAGCAATACATCCACACAGCCCCAGCGCAGCCACAATTTGCCAAGCTACTCTTCCATCAAATCACCCAAGGGAAGCAAGCTGCCATCCAACAGTGGGGACAGGCTAGCATCCAAGAATGCAACCGCACCGCCAAGGGAATCTTGCGCTACCTCGTCCTCATCCCCCTGCTCGTCGCCCTTGCCCTTGGTGCTTACTTGGGGGGCTCCACAGTCGCCCAAATCCTTGGTGCCAGCGACAATGGTGCAGATATCACCGCCCTACTCTGCTGCATCGGCTACCTCGTCATCCTGACCCTCATCGCCCTCAACATGGCGAGCCGAAGCGAGCAATCAGGCTTCTTCAGCGTTGCTGGCTGCATGCTGTTTAGACGCGATAAACTGATGGACTACTATCAGGAGAACGAGCGAATTGAAGCCCGCAATATGATTCGCGTCCTCATCGTCTTCCTGATGATTGTCCCCTTCTGGAGCCTCTACGACCAAACCATGAGCAGCTGGGTCATCCAAGGTGAAAAGATGCAAGCCATCACCCCCGACCTCAGCTTCCTGCCATGGGATTTCAGCCTTCGAATCGGGGCGGAGGAGATGCAGAGCTTCAACCCCCTGCTCGTCATGCTACTCATCCCAACCATGACCCTCTTACTCTACCCCTACATTGGCAAGTGGAGCAGCCCGCTGCGACGCATGGGCTTAGGCATCGCCTTAGCGGGGGTCTCTTACATCTCCGTCGCCTACCTGCAACACATCCTTGACGCTGGCACGCAGCTGAGCATCCTTTGGCAGGGCATTCCCTACATTCTACTGACCGTCTCCGAAATCCTTGTCAGCACCACAGGTTTGGAATACGCCTACGTCGCAGCGGGCAAGCGCATGAAGAGCACCGTCATCAGCTTCTGGTACCTCGCCAGCACAGCGGGCAACCTGCTAGTCGTCATCTTCTCCAGCCTTGTTGGTGACCCAGCCAGCACATCGACCTTCGCCATCTACGGCATCATGTCGATGGTGGTTGGCTTCATCTTCCTCTACGTCACGACGCGCCCACGCTTCCAAGCAGAGCAACTGGCGGAGTAAAGAGCACCCACTACTAGTTAGTGCTATCTTCTTGCATGCCCCATCATCCCGTGCGATGATGGGGCATGCAATTCATCATCCTTTTGGCTCTCATCCTGTCGCTTACGGCATGGATTGTCAGCAGCTATCACCGACTGGAGCAACTGCGCATCCTCGCCAACAGCAAGTGGCAGCTCGTCTTAGCCAGCTTGCATCGACGAAACAGCGCGGTGCGAGAACTCGTCTACCGACTCGGCACCCAAAATGAACAAGATATGCTGCTGCGGCAACTTCGGCACATCCAAGGAGATTACGAACTGAGCCTCAGCTCCCCCAAGAATCTAAGGCACCCCACGCAGCAACTCCAACAGATTGCGCGTTACGAAGACAAGCTAAGCCACCTTTTGAGGGAACTCACCAGCCATGCCGCGCAAGCCCCGCAACTTCAGTACTGCTTTGAACAGGTACAGCAGTTCGACCAAGCCCGACTGCTGAGCATCAAGCAATACAACGCCGCCGTTACCGCCTACCGCCACCAGCGAGAATTGCCACCCTACCGACAACTCGCCCAGCTAGCCCAACAGCCCGACTTGCTGACATGGGAGACACGAGAACTGCTCCGCTAAAGATTTGCTAAGAGCAAAAAAAGCCCTGCAAGTCACACTTGCAGGGCTTTCAACTTTTAAGGAGATTAAGCTTCTTCGTTCACCTGATCAGGGAAAATCAGAGCTGCATCGGCTGGGGCAATCGCCGTGACCGTCATCTTGACTGGGTTTTGACCCGATTCAAGGGGCAAGCGAATCGCATCACCTACAGCGAGACCGCAAAGCTTTTGACCTTGGCGAGAGCTGTAAGGAAGAACGCGTTGATCCGCATCAGCATCCCATGCACCAAGGATGGTGTACACCACTTCTTCACCACCTTCGGGCAGAAGCGTGACAGCCATACCCATGCCCGTCTTGGACAAATCGACATCACTGAAGTCGGTAGGTTCGGCTTGAACCAGCAAGCGGGAAAGCTCTTCGGAACGACGCATCAAGACTTGGCGCGTTGCCTTGGCATCTTGGTAACCACCGTTTTCACGCAAGTCACCTTCAGCACGAGTGATTTCGAGGTCATGCTTGTTCTTGGGGATACGAACATTGATCAAATCCTCATACTCAGCCTTACGAAGCTCGTAGGAGCGCAGGGAGACGTAAGTCACTTGCTTTTCCTTGGTCTTGGTGCGGTTGAGAACGACCGATTGCAAACCTGGGTGAACCTTCATCATGTTAGCCAGCAGGAGATTGCGGTCAAGGTCAGCCAAGACGGAAGAATCGTAAACGCCCTTGGCGAATGGACGAGCTTCTGGCTCGGAAAGACCACTGATGAGGTCAGGGGCTAAGCTCTTATCTTCAATCAAGAGATTGCGGAGACGAAGAGCGCGGTTAGGACCACCTTCCAAGCTATCGCGTTCAATCGCGTTGAGGATGGAGGATCCGAGAATCATCTTACTCTTATCAACAAGTTCCTTAGCAAGACCTGCGCGTTCGCGGCAAATCCAGATGAGGACATCGGCACTCAAGCTCTGGCGGGAAAGCCCGTTGAGCAAATCGGAAAAGAGTTGTTCCTTTTCACCCTTGGCAATGATGAAGTCAGCGACAGGAGCTGTCGTCTTGGCACCACCAAAGAGGAAGATGTTGGTCGTGTAAGCCAACCAGCTATCACCCAGTGCAAGGGGAAGGGCTTCATAAACCAAACGTTGACGTGGGACGGAAAGTTCTCCGATGTAGGAGACGATTTCCTCCGAAGAAATGCTACCAAGCTTATCAGCAAGCGTTACAAATTCCCCAGCACCAGCAGGGGCAAGGGCAGCTTGAAGTTCTTGAGCCTTTTCTTCCGTCGAGCTGACGTAGGCGATGATTTCATCACGGATGATGATGAGTTCCAAGACATGTTGGGGTTCACTGCGATCCTTGTCGATGTCTTCTGTCATCGCCTTGATGAGCTTGGCAACCACATCAAATTGGTCGTCGAGCACTTCCATGCGAGCCAAATCGAGGATACGAACACAGGATTCGAGCGTCTTGGCAGCTTCATAGTCATCGAGCAGCGCTTCGGCAGCGGACTCGGCCTTACGAAGAACGATGGCTTCACCACGCTTGGTGGGGAGACGGAAACCGGGGTCATCACGCATCGCAACGCGGGCACGATCCCACCAAGACTTCCAGCTAGCTGCAGGGATGATGCGACCGCTCAAAAAGCGTTCCAAATCATCGGGGAGCATAGGGAGCTTTTCTTCAATTCCTTCACGAAGAGAAAGGTTAGAGCTGAGAACCATGCGGATGAAGTGGAGCATTTGATCCTTATCTTCCGCGAGGCGCTTGCACTCATCAGCCTTGTCATAGCAAGTAATCAGGAAGTGACCTTCGGGAAGGATGGTCAGCTGATTGAAGGCCAACTTAAGGCCCATTACACATTTAGGTTCTTGTTCAAAGTCAATCTGAATCTTTTGCTTCGCAAGAGACCATGCCGTGACTTTGCCAACACCCAGACGATTGTGCAACAAATACTTCCCTGGGGAGAAGCGGTCTAATCTTGTTGCAAAATCCACAGGCATTTTACCTGCCTTCACAAATTTATCTAAATCGGCATGCATACGAGTTATAATAATAGCATATCATTCGTCAAGGTCAACCCCCGACCACGATTTCTTGTTATTTTTCTAATAAAAAAACGCAGATTGGGGGAAATCTGCGTTTATAAAGGTCATTTATCGACGATTTTGCATCAAAGGAGCTCCGAAAGAGGCCAATCGGGCAAACGATGAAAATCGGGAACACCCTCCATCTTATCCGCCGAAGTCAGGAAAATTTGCTGAGGGCTCGCCAAGATGGCACAGACGGCCATGCGGCTACGGCGCGGATCCAAGCCCATGGCAAGCAAGTCGGCCATGGGAATCCTTGCCGAGCAAGACCAACCCGACTCATCGCAGCACGCCTCGCAGCGCGTGGGGGCAATCTGAATCGCGGACTCATCCACCACGCGGGGGTCGGTAAAAATCTCTGACCACCAAGCACCATTAGGGCTTAAATTAAACTCCAGATAGCGACTGCAATCCTCCTTCGCAATAAAGAACTCGGCCGTATCATACTTCCAAAGCAACTCTTGGAACTTACCCAAACTCGCCTCGGGGTGAAGCAAGGCGGGGGCTTTCTGCGATGCGCAGAACACCAGCTCATCCCCCTCGATGCAGAAGGAAAACATCAGCGCGGGCAACACCTCGGCTCCAAACCACTCCCTGTCCAAGCATTGGGGGCAGACAGGCTTTGCCTCGATGGATTGATTCAATTGAATTCTCATGACAGTACTCTACCTTATTCCACATCCCAAATCAACAACTTAGCTTGCCCAGCTGGCAGGCGGAAGCAAATTCCCTCCTCCGCGAGTTCTTGCGAGCTGCAGCGCAGCACCAACTCTTCATCACCCAAGAGTGATTTGAACACATGATTGCAACCCGCCTTACCACTCCATTGCTGCGCATCGTAGGGGATGGTGATGCGCATCGGCTCGCGGTCGAGTCGAGCGGAAAAATTACAAGCCGCCAAAAGCGTGCTCTTCGTCTTGCGATGGTGGCGCAGGAAGGCATAGCTAAAATGCCCCGATGTCGCCACCCCAGGGGCGCGACCAAACTGAACACTAGCCTTATTACCCCAATTGAGGCCATAAAACTCCCCATCCGACAGGGCTGGGTGCTGCAAGAGACAAAGCAAATCGGCAATCCACTGACGATTGGCTATCTGGTCGGGGCTCAAGTTCGCATCATCAAACTTGCCACCATTCACCCAAGCTTGCATGCGTGGCAGGCAAGTGTAATCAAAAATGCTGGTGCGACCATTATCCCCACCGTAGCCCGATGGCCCCTCGGCGCGTTCACCAAACTCTTGCCCATTATAAAAGAGCACAGGACCGCAGCTGCTTGCATACTGAGCCATCATCAAGGCGGGCATCACCTTTTCGCCCAAGCCACCCCAGTATTGATCGGAGCAAAGGCGGGGTTCATCATGATTTTCGAGGTAACGAACCCCACCATGGAACTGGGGCAAGATTTTTCGGTGGCAATCATCCAAATCATTCGCCCAGCGACCGCCTTCATAAATCTGGCGCAAGTACTCATAACTCTTCGCATCATAAACCGCGTTAAATCCTGCGTGAAGCAAAGCCTCGTGCACATCGCCCTGTGACATCTTCATGTGGTCATTATAACCCTCCGCCATCATCAGGCAGTAGGAATCCCGCAAGCGGCAGCGCGCAATCACCCAACGCCAGAAGGGCGTGGGAATCATATGCGCCATGTCACAGCGAAAACCACCCACCCCCATGGACTGCCAATAAGCGAGAATATCATCCATAGCCCGCCACGTGCGGGGCACAGCGGATGGGTCCGTCAGCATACTGGGGAGAGAATCGGCAGCAGCGGCACCATGGCGATAATCCACACCGTAATTGAGTTTTACTGTCTCATACCAATCATGGGGGGAGGGCGACCACGTGGCGGCATTGTTGCCCGTCACACGCCCTTGCGCATGCTCGGGCAAAAACTCACCCTCGGGCAACTTCAGCTCGGGGCCACCCGTCCACGGCTCAAGATAATAAAAGGCATTCTCGCGATTAAAGAACTCATGCGTTGCGTCATGACAGCCCAAGGCCTCCCCATTGGGGCGCGAAGTCTTATAGTCGCGGGAGACATGATTGGGGATAAAATCCATCATCGGCACCATGCCCCAGTGGTGGACACGTTGCAAAAGACGCTGAAATTCCTGCATGCGATGGTCGGGATTGAGCGCCAAGTCAGGATCCACATCATAATAATCACTCACGGCATAAGGGCTACCCGCCTTCCCCTTAGTCACACAGGCAGGGCTGGCAGGCAGCGTGGGATAATCCGACTGGGTGGCATGGCGAAGAACGCCAGTGAGCCAAAGATGAGTCACCCCCATCTTGGCGAGCGACTCGAGAGCAGCATCATTAACACCTTCAAAGGTACCACAACCATTCTGGGATTTATCCCCCCACGTGACCCCACTGGTGGTGGTATTGGAGAAATGACGAACAAAGAGCTGATAAATAATAGGACGCATAAGTAGGGAAGTTCATCTTAGCATAGCAGAAACAGAGTGAGGCATCAAGCATTAACAATGCGAAGCAGCTTGTCGCCTTTAATTATTGTAACCCGACCCATTCTATCATATAATCCTATACAGAAATGCGCCACTACCTCTTCAGACGACTCCTCCTCATCCCGCTGACCCTATTGGGGCTGAGCATGCTCATCTTCTGCCTCACGCGCATGGTACCGGGGGGGCCTATCGAGCAAATCCTTCAAGAGCAAGCCATTGGCGCATTGAGTGGCGACAAGGCAAACTCGGGTGGCAGCACCCCTGCCCAACTCAGCACTGATGACCGTGAAAAGCTTGAAGAACTCTTCAACCTGCAAGAGCCCACATGGCGAGCCTACCTGCAATGGCTGGGCATCATACCCCGCAAAACTTGTATCAGCAAGGCCGAGTTTGGCGATGACGGCCTCGCCACCCTCTCCCTGAGCCATGGGGCGAGCCAGCAGGCGCAAATCGTCAGCTTTCAACGGCAGGGCAACCACATGCAACAGCTCTCCGACCTTCCACTGGCGGAAGAGGGATGGAGCATCATCCTTCAATCCCCCACCGAACGCGCCAAGGACGCCCAAAGCACCGACACCACCCGCTTTGCCTGGCGCGCCTACGCCTACCAGCAGGAATACGATGGACTGCTGCAAGGCTCGCTGGGGCAATCCTACAAATACAGCGACTCGGTAAGCGGCATGATTGCCGAACGCCTCCCCGTCTCCATCTACCTAGGGCTACTAGCCGCCATCATCACCTACGGCATCAGCCTTCCGCTTGGGGTCATGAAGGCACTTTGGCACAAGAGCATCGTTGACACGCTTAGCTCCATGCTCATCTTCATCGGCTATGCGGTACCGGGCTTTGCCCTCGGTGCCATCCTCCTCGTCTACTTGGGGGCACGCTTGGAGTGGTTCCCCCTCTACGGCATCATCAGTCCCGACTTTGCCTCCCTAAGCCCGCTTGACCAAATGAAAGATATCGCCATGCACACCGCCCTGCCGCTGTGCTGCTATGTGGTCTCCAGTTTTGCCATGGCGACCATGATGATGAAAAACAAGCTCATGGATGAACTTTCTGCCGACTACGTGCGCACGGCTGTTGGCAAGGGGCTCTCCTTCCATCAAGCCGTGTGGAAACACGCGCTGCGCAATGCCCTCATCCCCATTGCTTCCAGCATCGGGGGGCTCATCTGCACCATCGTTAGCGGCTCGCTGCTCATCGAGCGAGTCTTTGACATCCAAGGTTTTGGCTTATTGAGTTACCAAGCCCTCATCGACAAGGATTACTCGCTTATCATGGGCTGCCTGATGGTGGGGGCGGTCTTCATCATGCTGGGTAACCTCTTGGCCGACATCATCGTCCTACTCCTCGACCGCCGCATTCGATTTGATTGATATGAAACGCATCATCCTAGCCATCCTCCTCCTCCTCGCTGCCCTTGCCAGCGGCTTGGCCGAGCTTTGGGGCGGGCTTCTACCCACCATTTCTTGGCCCTTCACCCTGAGCCGCGACTTCGCGCTTTTGCGCTGCGACTTCCCCACGACCCCGATGCTAGCACCAGAAGGGCAGCTGCACTATTTTGGCTGGCTCTGCGTCCTGCTCACCCTCCTCATCAGCCTTCGCCTGCTGCTGCATCGCCAGACCACCAGCAGCCAGTCCGAGCTCTCCCTCAAATGGCAACGATTCAAGAGCATCAAGCGCGGTTACGCCGCCTTCATCCTACTCATGGTGCTCATCCTTTTAGCGGGGCTCAATCAGTGTATTGCGGGTAAGCGAGCACTCGTTGTAAGCTATCAGGGGCAGCTGAGCTTCCCCGCCTTCACGCGTGCCATCATTCAAGGCAAGCACTATGGACTGGGGGGCAATGCCGCCCTTGCCGAAACGGACTATGCACAGCTACTCAAGCAAGTGGGCAGCCCCAATGGACCCGACTGGGTGCTGATGCCACCTATCCCCTACTCCGCCAATCTGAACGCCACCAGCTACCCGACCGAGCAACTAGCACTCAAGGGCGACTGCCTCTGGGATGAAAACCAGCAATCCCCCTACAACGGCTTTGCCAGCTACATGAATGCCGAGGGGCAAGAGCTCATGCGGCTGCGATTCCGTAAGGGGCTACCCGATGGGCAGGCACAGGGGTGGTCGGAGAGCCGCCGCCTCATCTACCTCGCCCAATACAGCCAAGGCAAACTACTGCACGAACAATACACGGGCGAAGGGCAGCAAGCGGACTACCTGCAAGCCACCCAGTCGCAACCCCTGCACCGCATCTACTACCACCCCGCCCCACCCCTGAAGGGCGGGCACCTGCTAGGCACGAACAGTCAGGGGGCAGACATTGCCGCCATCCTCTATGAAGGACTGCAAGTCAACATTCAAGCCATCCTCTTTTACATCCCCTGCATCTACGCCATCGGGCTGAGCATGGGCATGTTGATGGGTTACTACGGCGGCAGCTTTGACCTGCTCAGCCAGCGGCTCATCGAGATTTTATCCCAACTGCCCTTCATTTTTGTGGTGATGGTCTTGGCGGACTTTTTACCCAGCTCCATGCAGGGCATGCTGCTCATTTTGCTCCTGCTCTCCCTCTTTGGGTGGATGCAGATGACCTACCTCATCCGCACCGCGACAAGGCGAGAAAAGAGCCGAGACTACGTATCTGCTGCCCGCGTGATGGGGGCGAGCACCCCCCGCATCCTCTTCACCCACATCTTACCCAACCTCACCTCCATCCTCATCACCCTGCTACCCTTCAGCGTAGCCGCCTTGATTTTAGCCCTCGCTTCGCTGGATTACTTGGGCTTTGGGCTACCCGACCAATACGCCAGCTGGGGTCGGCTGCTCAATGATGGGCTTGGCAAGCTATCCTCCCCGTGGGTACTCAGCTCGGCCTTTGCGGCCCTCGTCTTCACCCTGCTACTCATCAGCTTTATCGGAGAGGCCGTCCGCGAAGCCTTTGACCCCCGCAAACACAGCTACTACCGTTGATGAAAACACAGCTCACAGCCCTGCTCCACACCGCGACACTCCTCTTGGTGCTGCTGCTCCTACCCGCCTGTGAGGATGGCAAGCCGCATCAACGCGCGTGGCAAGCCCCCAGCTATGAAAGCATGCCCCACGCCTTTTCTCGCCATGCGGATGTACCCGACTACGCCCGCTCATGGCGTGCGCCCGCCCTATTTCAGACTTTTTTAGGAGATTGGAACCGCCAAGGTGAGCACATCCGCATCGCCCACAGCAACGAATTACCCACCAACTTAGCATGGCAAGATGGTCACGAGCAACCCGCCATCGGCAGTGAGCAAGCCATCAAGGGCGGCACTATGCGCATCGCGCTGCAACGATCCTTCCCCAACACCTTCCGCGCTTTCGGGGCGGGCAGCAACAACGCCACCCGCCACTACCTCTACGACAATCACGACATGCCGCTGGTTCGGCAACACCCGCAGACCGCCAAACTCATCCCCGGTACCGCGCGACGATGGGCGGTCAGTGCAGATGGCAAAACCGTCTATTTCGAGCTGGATGAATCCGCCCGATTCTCCAACGACGAGCCCCTTCGGACACAGGACTACCTCACCGCCATCTTCCTCAACACCAGCCCCTACGCAGCCGACCCCTTCTATTCCAACTACTACCGTGACAACTTTGAGCGCATCACCATCTACAGCAACCACGTGATGGCCCTCACCCTGCGCCATGCCCGCCCCTTTGCGGCACTCTACGCCAACATACCCGCAGCATGCACCCGCTTTTATGCTGAGTTTGGCCCCGACTTCACCCAGCGCTACCAATGGCGTACCCCACCCACCACGGGCGGCTACACCCCCGATGAGGCAGGCACCATCATGGGGCGACAAATGCGCCTAAAACGGGTCAAAAACTGGTGGGCACGCGACCGCAAATTCACGCGCTACAGCTGCAATGTCGATGCCATCAACTACATCTTCATCAACGAAGTCTCAAAAATCCGCGAGCTCTTCCGCGTGGGAGAAGTCGATATCTTCAGCACGCGCGAAATGGAGGACTGGTACGACCATCTGGAAATCCCCGAACTCCACCTCGGCTACATTCAACGCGTCCACTTCTGCAACATCTGGCCACGCAACTGCTTCGGCTTCCACCTCAACGCCTCGCGAAAGCCACTCCATGATAAAAACGTCAGGATAGGACTTCACCACGCCTTCAACATCCAAGCCGTCATCGAGCAAATCTTCCGTGGGGACTTCACGCGCAGCCACTCCTACTTCTCGGGCTTTGGCGACTTTACCAACGACAAGCTGCGCGCGCGCGAATACTCCCCCGAACAGGCACGCGCCTACTTTGCCAAGGCGGGCTACACCGTCGAGGGGGCAGACGGCATCCTGCAAAAGGAAGATGGCACGCGACTGAGTATCACCATCGAATCACGCATCGACCCCCTCTACAGCAATGCCGTGAGCTGGTTGAGCATGGATGCCGCCCGCTGCGGGGTCGAGCTGAAGCTGCACAGCATGGACGACACCCTCTTCTTCACCCAAGTACTCAACAAAAAGCCGCAGTGCGCCATCTTCTCATGGTCCTTTGCACCACCACTGCCCGATGCCGCGCCCTACTTCCTCTCCAACTTGGCTTTTGATGCTGCGGGCAATCCCATCACCAAAACCAACAACATCACCGCCACCGCCAATGCAGAACTAGATGCCGCCATCGCCGCCGCCGAGTGCGCGACGGATGAACAGAGCGCACGCAAGGCTCACCACCGCATCCAAGAACTCATCCACGAAGACGCTGCTTGGATTTCTGGCTGGTCCTCCACCTTCTGGCGCTTTGCCCAATGGCACTGGGTGCGATGGCCCAACTCGGAGACCACTCAATTTTGTCCACCCCGCTACTACGACCCGCTTGATAGCCACCTGTACTGGATTGACCCCAGCATCAAAAAGCGCGTGCTTGAGGCCCAAGCCAAGGGAGAGAGCCTTGGTGAAAAAGAACTCCACATCCCCCTACCCACACCATGAACCCAGACATGACGCCCCCACCCAGCCTGCTGGAAGTCAAGAATCTTCGCAGTGCCTTTCAAGTTGGCAAGCAGCAGCGCATCGCTGTCGATGATATCAGCTTTGAGCTCAAGGCGGGGGAATGCCTCGGCATCGTGGGCGAAAGCGGCTGCGGCAAAAGCGTGACGGCCATGAGCATCCTGCGTCTGCTCCCCCAACCAGCGGGCAAGATTATTGCGGGGCAAATCCTCTTTGAAGGGCGCGACATCTGCCAGATGAAGGATAGGGAGCTGCGCCAGATTCGCGGGGGAGAAATCGCCATGATTTTTCAGGACCCCATGCAGGCCCTCAACCCTGTTCACCGCGTGGGCGAGCAAATCATGGAGGTGCTCGCCCTGCACCAAAACATGCACGGTCAAGAGGCGCGAGAGGAGGCCATCGAACTGATGCGCCGCGTGCACATCCCCAGCCCCGTGCAGCGATTCCATGACTACCCCCACCAACTTTCTGGCGGCATGCGCCAGCGCGTGCTCATCGCCCAAGCCTTAGCGGGCAAACCCAAACTCATCATCGCCGACGAGCCCACCACCGCGCTAGACGTCACCGTGCAACAACAAATCCTGCACCTGCTCTGCCAGCAAGAGGACACCGCCACACTGCTCATCACCCACGACTTGGGTGTCGTGGCACAGCACTGCGACCGCGTCATGGTCATGTACGCGGGGCGAATGGTCGAAATGGCGCCTGTGGAACAATTGTTCGCCCAGCCCGCCCATGCCTACACCAAAGCACTGCTTCAATCCATGCCACGCGGACAACAAGAACGCAAAAGCCCCCTCTATTCCATCCCTGGCCAAGTCTGCGCCATCGAAAATTTTGTGGATGGCTGCCGATTTTGTCAACGAGTCGGTGTACAATGTGAACAACTCACCGAAGCCCCCAAGATAGAGGAGATAGCGCCCCTCCATTTTGTGAGTAAGTGCCCGCGCTGCTGCCCAGAGGACTGCTAATCAGACACCCATACGAAAATATGGCACCATTTCCGCCTTGACACTACAACTGCTTGTGGTAGACTGATTGGCATGAGATGCATCCAATGTGGCTATACAGAAGATAAGGTCATTGATTCACGCATGTCCAAAGACGGCATGTGCATCCGCCGCCGTCGTGAATGCCTGCTCTGCAAATACCGCTACACCACCTACGAACAAATTGAGCGCACCGAACTACGCGTCATCAAGCGCGACAACTTGAACCAAGCCCTGAACCGCGAAAAAATTTTACGCGGCATGATCAAGGCCTGTGAAAAACGCCCCGTATCCATGGAACAATTGGACCATGCGGCTGATGAAATCGTGGCGGAACTGCACCGCGACCACGCGAGGGAAGTGCCCTCCTCCATCATCGGCATCAAGGTCATTGAAAAGCTGCAAGGCATCGACCCCGTTGCCTATATCCGCTACGTCTCCGTCTACAAGCAATTCCAAAACGTCGATGAGTTCATTGAACTTGTCCGTGCGATGGAGCACAAAAGCGTCAACGACCCCCTTCAACGCAAACTCGGACTCGACTAATGATATCATTGCACCCACAACAACCCATGTTGCAAACGGGCTACTGCGTCATTGCCGACTATGATGAAACATGGTTGGAGCAGGTGCTTGAGGAAGCCGCGCAACGAGCAGGAACACGAGTCCCCTTCAAAAAAGAAATGGCGCAAGCCATCATGTTGTACCTCAAGACAAGCGTCACGCGCCCCAGCATCCCGATGGAGCAGCTCTACCAGCAAATCGAGCGCATGCTGCGTGACATGGGATTAGAGACCATTGCCCAGCACCTACGCCACGACACCCCCCCTGTGGATATCACCCTCGATGCCATTGCCCAGCAAGCCCCCATCCCCATTTTCTTTTACACCGAGCTGAAGCGCAAGATTGATAAGCTCAAGCAACTGGGGCTCACCCGCTATCGCTTCCTCAACAAACAGCAGTGCAGCATCATCTTGGTCGATCGCCGCCGCGCCTGCCCCGCAAGCAAAGAGGCCTTAGCCGAGCTAGAAGCCTTTATCCAAGTCCAACACTAAGCGATGCTGACCATAGGCACACGCTTAAACGTGAAAGGGCACTTGGGCAAAAAAAAGGACACGCCAAGTTGCGCATAAACAATCAAAAAGATTATTCCTAGGCGTGGCGTGTTTTTACAGGCTTAGAATATCATTCTTAATTACTCATGTCAACGCATTTTTGAGAAACACACACAAAACACACACAAAAATATCAACTATAATGCGCATCGCTCCACAGTGGGTGACTTTCCCACTGTTCAGGAAAACCCATATGCGTATGGATACTAAGAGGAATTTGTTGCGAATGAATCAGATTCATGAAACGCGACGTCCAAGCACTAGAAGAAGCATAATAGCTAAGCATATAATGACAAATGGAGAGCATCATCCCTGTCCTATTCTCCTTAAAACTTGCTTCATCGGTAATCCCATCGACCCACATCCCCGTGTTTAAGGAGAAAACCAACTGCCACAACGACTCCCTTTTCGGCAATTGTGGGCGTTTAGCCCATTGCCTATTCCATACTTTTTCATGATGAGCGCACGCATTTCTGACATCGTTCAAGACCGCAAGCCATGAGTCTAGTATCTCGTGCTTAGGTAAACCAAGCTCCTTCGATATTTTGACCTTAACTTGCTTATCAACCATTCTATACAAGGTAACGGTCGAGCCAAAATCCATCAGTTCACTCAGCACCCACAGCGGCAAATGTTGATTAGAGTAGCAATGAGAAAAAGTAGAGGCTGCAGAACCTTTTGAATTCATCGACCTCCGCGCTTGCTTAAGCTGTCTCACATTCCAGTCCAACCATTTCTCCATTGATTGCTCATGAAAATGGGATGGGTTTAAATACCCGAAAGGACCGTATAACTCGGTGAAATAGTGCACAAGTCTTGCTCTAATTCCAACCTCAATACGCTCTATAGCATCAAGCAAGAGAAAACGAAGCTGCCGATCAAAACAATACAAGGACCAAACGTCATCAATGCTGCATACTAAAGACTTTGATTGATGATTAAAAAATGAGAACCAATAAGCACTAAGTCTCTTATAACCTACATCACGAATACGCTTCGTTATTATAGCGCGTTCGCCCTTCAATCCTTTACCTTGCAATATAGTCGCGAGGTCTTCATAATCGACAAAAGGCTCCTGATATTCTTGATTCATGATGATTCTTTGTTAGCAACGATAATTATAACTGCGAGCCCATGGCGGGTCAAGCCTACAGGACTAAAACTCAAGAATACAGAAACAGTCTTGCAACAAAACGCGCAGAATAGTATGATATCCCTACCAATAACCAAGAGCAAGTCACACAGGCTTGCCAAATCAAACTATGGCCATCGAAGAATTTTATGGGACAAGTCCCTCTGTAGACTCAACAAGTTTTGTCGCAGCTAGCGCCGACCTGATTGGCGCTGTCACGGCAGCCGAAGACTCCTCCATCTGGTACAACACCACGCTGCGTGGTGACATCAACAGCATCAGCATTGGTAAGGGCTCCAATCTGCAAGACAACTCCTGCATGCACGTGGCAGACGACTATGGTTGCCACCTTGGCGACTACGTAACCATCGGTCACTGCGTCTGCCTTCACGCCTGCACCATCGAAGATAAATGCCTCATCGGCATGGGTGCCACCGTTCTCGACGGTGCCGTCATCGGCCATGGTTCCATCGTCGGTGCCAATGCACTGGTGACCAAGGGTACCATCATCCCCCCTCACAGCCTCGTGCTAGGCTCCCCCGCCAAGGTGGTCAAAACCGTTGAAGCGATGGAGGAAGCCAACTACCTCCACGCCCTCAAGTACGTGAAGCTCGCCAAGCGATTCCGCGA